>CADBSM010000081.1 GCA_902797315.1 uncultured Pseudomonadota bacterium
CGCTTTATAATAGGAAATAATATTTTGATAGATTACTCCTCTGCTTTCAGCTAAAGACATTTCAGCGGCAAGCAAATCTTGTTGTGTTTCAAGCAGGAGCGAATACTCTATTAAGCCATTTTTATATTTATCACGCATAGCATTAAAAGCTTGACGCATACTATGGGCCGCATTTTGATAAGCTTTGTTTTGACGATATGCTTTATCAACCCCATCTATCGAATCTGAAAGTTCTTTAACAGCATTTAATACAGTCTGACGATAATTTTGATAAGCTTCATTCATTTTTTGTTTTTCAATTTCAATTTGATTACGAAGTTCTCCCCAGTGAAAAATCGGTTCAACCAAAGATGGATTATAACCATATGTTTGACTGGATGATTTTAAAAGTCTGGATCCTGCACTGGACTGTAGCCCCAAAAGTGCTTTAATAGACACATTAGGATAAATAGAGGCCACAGCTTGGCCTATTGCAGCATTTTGAGCAACCATTTGTTTTTCGGCAGCCTTAACATCCGGACGTGTTCTGATAATATCTGCCGGCAACGAAAAAAGTTTGAGTGTGTCATATTTAAATGGTTTTTGGAAGGGTTTGTTTGAAGCTCCTTTCAGTTCTTTTTCTATTTTATCAGGCAACACACCAAGCAAAACAGCTAAAGCATTTTGATAAGTTTTAATTTCATGTTCAAGCGATGCTATTTGCGCCTTTGTTTTTTCAACCAAATACCGACTTTGAGAGTAAGAAGCCTGATCTACAATTCCAGCCTGATACTTTTCATTCATTGTTTTAAAAATATCTTTTTGCAAAAAGATATTATTTTTGGCGATACGTAATTTTTCTTGAGCTGTTTTAATTAAAAAATATGTGTTAGCTGTTTCTGCAGCAACAATAACACGAACATTTTTTAAACTGTAATAAGAGGATTTTACTTGTGCCCGGCTTTGCTCTGTCAAACGCCGCCCAGCACCCCAAAAATCAATTTCCCAATCAGCATCAAAACCAAGTGCAAAATAATTTGTATCGGCACTCAAGCCAATATTATCACTTGGTTTCGTATAATTGTAAGCCGCCGTTCCATTGAGCTTTGGAAAATATTGCGTTTGATGAATTGCTAAAGAGGTTCTTGCCTGTTTTAAACGCTCAACGGCAGATAATATTGTTGTATTTGAAGCCATTGCATGTTCTACAAACTGATTTAAGGTTTGGTCATTAAAATCTTCATACCAACTTTTATCAATATTTAAACTATGCCCATTTAAGCTCAAGGCCTGAGCTATTTGTATATCTTCATAAGCGTCTTTTCTTTCAAAGTCAGGACCAACTGTACAGGCAGAAACTATAAAAATCAGACACATCCAAAATTTAGGCATGTTTTTTTGCTCCAAGTTGATTCGTTGAAAATTTTTCTTTAATTGTTTCAAAAAGGGCGAACAAGGCAGGAATAAAGATAATACCGACAAAAGTTGCACCAATCATTCCAAAAAATACTGAAGTACCGATAGCATGCTGTGAAGACGCACCTGCACCTTTAACGATAAGCATTGGAAAAATACCTAAAATAAATGTCAAAGCAGTCATCAAAACAGCCCTAAATCTTTCTGCGGCACCTTTTTGGGAGGCTTCTAAAATACTGTATCCTTCGTCACGATAGTTTTTGGTAAATTCCACAATTAAAATTGCATTTTTTGCCGCTAATCCAATCAACATAATTAAACCCAACTGAGCATAAATGCTCAGAGATTCGCCCATTAAATGAAGCCCTGCAAAAGCCCCCAAAATGGCAAAAACAGTTGAAAACATAACAGCAAAGGCAAGCATCCAACTTTCGTATAGTGCAACTAAAAACAAATAACAAAATACCAAAGCCATGGCTATCAAAAGACCGGCCAAACCCCTAGCTTCTACTTCTTGCAAAGACAAACCCGTCCATGCAATAGAAAAGGTCTTCGGCAAAATTTTTTCTACAGCCTCCATAATATGATCAATGGCTGTACCGCTCGAAACGCCATGGGCACTTTGTGCATTGATAGAAGCTGATCTATAAAGGTTATAGCGCGAAATAATTTTCGGACTAATTTCTGTTCTGATATTGGCAAAACTTTTAAGTTTAATAAGTTTACCTTGATTAGATGTAACATATAAATTTTCCACATCTTCTAAATTTCGTCGGTAAGCATAATCAGCTTGAACAATAACTTTATTGACTTGACCGTTGAGTGTCATATTGTTGACATAACGCGAACCTAAATTATTTTGCAATGCCGCAAAAAGATTTGAGACAGGCACATCAAAAGCCTCAAGTTTTGTTCTGTCAATATCTAAATAAATATGAGGCGTATCGGCTTTATAAGTGCTAAATGCATATTCAATTTCAGGTAATTTATTTAAGTAATCAAGAAGCTTGAGCATATTTTTGTATAAATCATCTGCTGAGATAGAACCATTTAAAGCAAGAAGCTCAAAAGTTAACCCTCCTGCCTGACCAATACCAGGTATGGCTGGCGGTGCAAAAAAATTAATACTAGCATGCTCTTGATCTGAAAACTGCTGCGACAAATCTGCTGTAATTGCTTCAGAAGACAAACTTTTTTCTTTTCTCTCCCTCCAATTTTTAAGACCAATTACAGCCATGGCAACATTCTCGCCTTGCCCTCCAAGCAAACTATAGCCGGCAACCGTCACAACAAAATCGACACCTGCTGTTTTCATAACTTTGTCTGATAAATTTTGCAAAACCTTTTCTGTTTGATTTAATGGCGCCGTATTTGAAAGCTGAACATTGGCAAAAATAATACCTTGATCCTCCTCTGGCAAAAAGGAAATCGGGGTTATTTTAAAATTCAAGAAAATAAGCAAAATGACCGCGCCCACACAGGCAACTGTCCACCACAGCCTCGCAGAAAAAAAAGTCACAACCGATAAATATTTTTTTTCACAAAAGCGTAATCCGTCATTAAAAATTTCAAAAAAACGATTTTTCTTTTTTTTCAATGCATTTTTTAAGAAAATCGCACAAAGTGCGGGACTAAGTGTCAAAGCATTAACAGCTGAAAAAACTATTGAGGTAGCAATCGCAACTGCAAATTGCTGATAAATTTTGCCCGTAATTCCGGCCATTAAACCGACCGGAATAAAAATTGATAAAAGCACAAATGTGGTCGCAACAATAGCGCTTGAAATTTGAGACATAGCTTTAATTGATGCCTCATAAGCATTCAATTTTTCATTTTCCATTAAATATTCTACACGTTCAACAACAATAATCGCATCATCAACGACCAAACCAATTGCTAAAATAAAAGCAAAAAGTGTTAAGATATTGATATCAAAACCTAAGAGATAAACAATCATAAAAGTGGCAATCAAAGAAACCGGTATGGTCAACAAAGGAATAAGTGTTGTGGTCATTTTTTGCAAAAAAAGATACGTCACTAAAGCCACCAGCAAAAAGGTAATAATAAGTGTTTCAATGATGCCTGCAATAGAAGCTGAAACATATTGAGTTGAATCATAGGCAACTTCAAAAACCATATCCGGCGGGAAACTTTTAGAAATTTCTTTAACTTCCTTTTTTATTCTTTTCATAATATCTAAGGAGTTAGAATTAGGTGTTTGGTTTAAGGCAATAATCACTGCCGGTGCATTTTTAAAAGAAGATTTAATGCCATAGCTATCGGCACCAAGCTCTACTTTTGCCACATCTTTAAGCCTCACCAATCCACCATCTTGAGCTGTTGCAACCACAATATTTTCAAAATCCTCAACACTTTTTAAAAGCCCTTTTGCGGTCAACGAAAGAACCATTGTATTCTGCTCATTTGCCGGTGCCGCACCGATACTGCCGACAGAGGCTTGTACGTTTTGCGTTTTAACGGCATTAATAACATGATCAGCATCAAGATGGAGTGCTGTTAATTTTTCAGCATTAAGCCATATACGCATACTGTATTGAGGACCAAAGATTAAGACATCACCAATTCCTTTCACGCGAGCAAGCGGATTTTTTAAGTTTTCATAAGCATAATTACTCAAAAATAAATTAGAATATGTATTGTTCGGCGAACGTAAAACCAAAAAACCTAAAATATTCGGATTACGTGTCGCAACATCAATTCCTTGTTCTGTCACAACAGAAGGAAGTTCAGACATCACTTGTTGCAATCTGTTTTGAACTTTAACCTGCGAAATATCAGGTGAAGCCCCAATATTAAAAGTTACTGTCAAATTGTAGTTACCGCCGTCATCAGAGGTTGAAGACATATAAAGCATATTTTCAACGCCGTTAATTTTATTTTCAATCGGCGCAGCAACCGTATCAACTAAAACTTCGGCATTGGCCCCCGCATAGGTCGTTTTTAAAGAAATTTGCGGCGGTGTAATTTCTGGATACTGAGAAACAGGCAAAACAGCCAAAGCAAGTAATCCCAAAAGAACCATCACAACTGAAACAACAATAGCAAAACGCGGACGATCAATAAAAATTTTTGAAAACATTAAATTTGCTCCTTTGAAAGTGCTTTGTGTTTTAAAAACAGGGAATTAACATTTTCAATGATAATTTCATCTTCAGGTTCAAGGGTGTTTTCCAAAATAAAATCATCATGTTGAGATGCCAAAATTTCAACCGGTACTTTATCAACAAGGCCTTTTCGAATAACATACAAAAACGGACCATTGTCTTCCAAATGCACAAAACTTTTTGAAACCAAAAGTGCGTTTTGAAATATCTTTTCACATAAAACATTCACATAAGTATTTGGTGTTAAAATTTTGCCCTCATTTTCAAATTCGGCATAAACAGCCATGGAGCTTGTGTCTTTATTCAGGCTGTTGTTCGTGTAACGAAAGTTTCCCTCATGTTCAAAAAGTTCTCCGTTCGGCAGTTCAAGCTTTAATTTTTCGTCTGCAAAAGGTCTTTCTTTTTTAAGTTCTGACAAATATTCTTTGTCTGAAATAGAAAACACGACCCGAATAGGATTATATTGAACAATCGAAAGCAAAGAACCAAACGAAGGCCCAACATAGCTTCCCTTTGTCAATGAAACATTACCTACCACACCATCTATTGGTGATTTAATCAAAGTATAATCATAATTAACTTTTGCAAGCTCATAAGAAGCCTTCACCTGTTCAAGAGTTGCCGCTGAGGCAAGATAAGCAGCTTCTGCTTCTTCTAATTCTGACGCAGAAACGGACTGTGCTGCTTTTTGAATACGTTTAAAATAAGACTCTTTGTTTTGATAATCTGCCTCGGCCTTCAAAATATCAGCATACCGGCTCGCCAAAAGTGCTTTATATTCATCTTGTTTTAAAACGAGCAAAATTTGATTTTTTTTCACTTCTTGTCCGCCAAAAACATAAACATTTTCAATAAAACCATTAATAAATGGTATAATTGATACTTCATGTACGGGCAAAATATAACCTATATATTTTTTTGTATAAGGAATATCTTGAGCTTTTGCTTTTTGTGTCTGAAAAGTTAAGATTTCTGATTTCAAAGAATGATTTTCAATCTTTTCAGGTTCTTTTTGGCTCGCCCGATAAGACGTGAAAAAAAACAAAAAGAAAGCCCCAACAAACAGAAAGACAATCAAAAATAAAACTGTTCTTTTACGCATAATATTCACCTTAAAGCCAATAAAACTTCAGGTTTAAATAATAAGTTTCCACTTTAATTCAATACTGCTTATATGAAAAATAAAAAAAATAAGCCCATGATTTAATGTCATGAGCTTAAAACAAAAAAACATTCAAAAGCTATTCAAGCCAATATTCAATAGTTGATACGACTCTAACTTTCTTGTCTATTTGTTGTGTTTCAGAAGCAGAAGATGTTTGTTCTCTGGGCAAAATTGAAAACATTCCCTGATTAGCATATTTAATTTTACCAACTTTACTAGCTGAATTTGAAGCAAACTGAAGAGCGGCTTCTTTAGCATTTTTTGTGGCTTCTGTCAGCATTTCTGGTTTAATGTCGTTCAGTTTTGTAAACAAATATGAAACGGGGGAACCATATTCGGAACTGAAGATAATGCCTTTAGCAACCAAATCACCTGATTTATTAAGAGTTTTGGCAACCAAATCAACATTTAAGGATTTGACTGTGACAACTTGTGTCAAAATAAACCTGATATTATTTTCATTACGACCATTATAGGGGTTAGCCATCAAATCATTTGTTTCGAGGCGTCCAACCGTAATTTCGTCATCTTGAAACCCGTTTTCCTTCAAAAAAGACTTAATAACAGCTGTTTGGCGTGTTATTTCCTGTTGTTGTTTCAAGACATCATCACCGGTGACCACGTATTTCATTTCCCAAATAGCTAAATCAGCTTTCACATCTTTTTCTGCCAAACCTTTCACGATCACGCTGTTCGAATTAAGCTTTGCCTTGTAGTAATAATAACCAGGAAAAAAACCAGCTAAAGCAAAACCAAGCGCCAAAATCAAAAGACTAAAAGCCTTAAAAGGTCTGTGTGGTCTAAGGTTTCTATTTTTTAAAAGCCTTGGTTTGCGTCCCTCAAAAGGGCGAGTTTCAAATTGATTTTTTTCATTTAAGTTTTCTATCTTAGGCATTTTATTTTCTCCTTTTCAATCACTCATTATAATTGTTGTAAATACCAAATCAAGTTAACATATTTAATCCAAAATTCAAATAAAACAATCTAAAAGCAAAAGGGCTGTGTGTTCTTTTATTTTTCTTTGCGTTTTGATATTTTTTTATATACACTTCTTTTAAAAAGTTAAATTTTACGAAGGGTTGCATGCTATGGTTTTAAAAGAACGTCTTTGCTCTTGTTTTCAAAGCACTAAAGGGTTTATTTATTTTTTAATTAAACGAGCCCAGAATGACACTGTTTTGAGGGTTGCCTCATCTTTAAGTTATACATCACTCATTGCGCTTGTGCCAGTGCTTGCTATTGCCCTTGCCGTATTTTCGGCCTTTCCTGTTTTTGCAGATGTGCGTCAGCAAATTCAAGATTTATTTATTCAAAATTTAATGCCTGATGCCGGTCAAGATGTCAGCGCCTATTTTAACGATTTTATTAAAGCAACAGCAAAACTCACAACGATTGGCGTTGTTGGTATTGCTTTCACAGCAATTCTTCTGCTGTCAACAATTGAAAACAGCTTTAATTTTATTTTTAAGGTTACCCACCCTCGCCGTTGGACAACTAAAATTACGCTTTATTGGACGGTGATCACTTTAGGTCCTTTGCTTTTGGGAACAGCTCTATCTCTTAAAGGCATGATTGCTTTCAATAAATTGACAGATACAATACCAAATCTTCAAATTTTAATTGGAAATTTATTGCCCGCCATCATTACATGTTTGCTTTTAATTGGAGTATATGTTTTCATTCCGAACAAAAAGGTCAGTGTTTCAAGTGCACTGGTTGGCGCTTTAACAGCGATGCTATTGTTTTTAGTTTTAAAACAAGGTTTTGCTTTATTTATGCTTAAAAACAATACCTACAAAACGCTTTATGGGGCTGTTGCGGCTGTTCCACTGATGCTTGTGTGGATGTATTTATATTGGGCTGTTGTTATTTTTGGGGCTGTAGTCACAGCCGCCCTTGATGAATATCGCGAGCTTGATAAACGCAGTCTTAATAAAATCATTGTCAAGGGAAAACAAACTAGAAGATAGGTGTGTATAAAAACAAAAAAAACATTGAAGCAAGAACAAAAATAGAACATAACAGATTAGATTAACTAAAAAAGGGAAACAGAATTATGGAAAAAGATAAAGCTTTAGATGCAGCATTAAGCCAAATAGAAAGAGCTTTTGGCAAAGGCTCAATTATGCGCTTAGGTCAAAATACTAAAATTGATATTGAGGCTATTTCAACTGGTTCTTTAGGCATTGATATTGCTCTTGGCATAGGAGGGCTTCCAAAAGGACGAATCGTTGAGATATACGGTCCTGAAAGCTCTGGTAAAACAACTTTAGCCTTAAGTGTTATTGCTCAAAGCCAAAAAAAAGGCGGCACATGTGCCTTTATTGATGCCGAGCATGCACTGGATCCTTCATATGCCAAAAAGATTGGGGTTGATATTGACAATTTATTAATTTCACAACCCGATGCCGGCGAACAGGCTTTAGAAATTGCAGATACTCTTGTCAGATCCGGCGCTATTGACGTTTTGGTTGTTGACTCTGTCGCCGCCCTTGTTCCTAAGGCTGAGCTTGAAGGAGAAATGGGCGACTCACACATGGGCCTTCAAGCACGTTTGATGAGCCAAGCTTTAAGAAAGCTTACATCGACAATTTCACGTTCTAACACCCTTGTCATTTTCATCAACCAAATCCGCATGAAAATAGGTTTAATGTTTGGCAACCCTGAAACGACAACCGGCGGTAATGCCTTAAAGTTTTATGCTTCTGTCAGAATGGATATACGCCGTATTGGCGCCATTAAAGACAAAGAAGATATTATCGGCAGCCAAACACGCGTTAAGATTGTGAAAAACAAGGTTGCACCTCCGTTTAAAACTGTTGACTTTGACATTATGTATGGCGAAGGTATTTCTAAAACAGGTGAATTGATTGATTTAGGTGTTAAAGCAGGTATCGTTGACAAAGCTGGTTCTTGGTTCTCATATAACGGCGACAAAATCGGTCAAGGGCGCGAAAATGCCAAGATATATTTGAGAGAACATCCTCAAATTGCCGATGAGATTGAAGCCAAAATCAGAGCAGATGCCGGTCATTTAACAACCGAGATGATCGGTGATGACGAGCCGATTGATGAAGATTAATTTTTGCTTATAAATTTTCATATCATCAAAAAAAATAACTCGCAGGAAAATCCTGCGGGTTATTTTTTTGTTTATTTATGCTTTTCAACTTCGGCTCGTGCCAGACTATCTACACGTTCGTTTTCTTTGTGGCCCGCGTGCCCTTTAACCCAAACCCATA
>CADBSM010000082.1 GCA_902797315.1 uncultured Pseudomonadota bacterium
GAGCGTAAGAAATATGGTAAAGCCAAAGCACGTCGTTCTTACCAATTCTCAAAACGTTAATCTTTACAAAAGAGAAAATCGTTTTTTTGGGTGGGTTGTGGATTTTCACAACCCATTTCTTTGTTGGTATCAATAAAAGATGTCAAATCATATTTTTTTGCTTTACTTTTGTTGGTATTTTGAATAGATTGCTTATAGATAGAAGGTTTATTCTATCTGGGGTGTGGAAACCTCTCAAGTAATATTTAAATGACATTTTGTGGGCTTGACAGCTGTATGTGGCTGGAAGGCGACAAAATAAGCCGTTTTAAAACATATATGTACTAGTGATATATGCCTATGTTAGGTTAATATGTCGCACTATTTACTTGATAGTTTCCAACTTCCAGTCGCCTTCTTGGCGACTTTTGTGTTAAATGAAGTTAAAGGAAATAAGAATATGCAAAAAATTTCGGTTGTTTTTATTCTGGATAACAGCTTTGCAATGCAAACAGCCACCAGCATAACCTCACTTTTAAAAAATAAAAATAAAAATACTTTTTATGATATTTATCTGATTGTCAATCAAGTTTCTGATGCAAATCTTCATCGAATAAAAAAACAGCAATCTCAAAACTGTCAGATTATTATTAAACAAGCAGATATGAAAAAATTTCAAAATTTACACCATTACAGACAAGGAGGGTATTTGTCTGCAACAGAATCGGCACTTTTAAAATTTGATTTGCCGCAAATCTTAAAACACCTTGATAAAGTGCTTTATTTAGATGGTGATGTTATTATTAGATCAGATTTATCTCCTTTATTTGATATAGACATCGAAAATTATTATTTGGCAGCAGCACATGATACAGGGAAGCTATATATTGAAAATGAATTTTTTAGAAAGTATTCAGATTATTTCAATTCAGGTGTTATGTTGCTTAATTTGAAAAAGCTTCGTCAAGATAACATTACAGAAACACTCATTGAAACAAAGAAAAACCTCAACGATCAAAATTTAATGGATCAAAATGTTTTAAATGTCGTTTTGAGCTCTCATGTCAAATTAGTTGACAGTAGATGGAATTTTTTGGCCTTAAATCTTTATAGAAGCCAAAAAAAATGGAAAATTGAGGATTTAAACCGTTTGTGCAAAACACAATATAAGTCATTGAAAGATTTAACAAAACAAGCAGTGATTATCCATTTTTCAAGCAGAGAAAAGCCATGGAAATATCCTTCCTCGTTTTTAGCTGATGAGTGGCTTAAGTATTATAAGAAAAGTCCATATAAACATGAAAAGCTCGTATTTGCAGAGGATTATCAAAAAAATAATTTTTGGGAAAAATTGTTCTCGGTTAAAAACGGTAAGCGTCACAAACTTGTGACAATTTTAGGTCTGAGTATTAAAATTAAAAGCAAAAAACTGATATATCGCGAAAAAATAAAAACACTTGAACAATCATTTCAATCAGTAGAAAAATTGATAAAGTTTTTAAGTTTGAAATCAATTAACAAAGAAAAAATTTTATCTGAAATTGAAAAGTTTGATACGTATGGACTTTGTCACGAAAAACGATCACCAAAATTGATTGTCTCACTAACCTCATACCCCGATAGAATGTATGATATTCATTTTTGTTTGTATTCTCTTTTGAGGCAAAAAACAAAACCAGATGCAGTTATTTTGTGGCTTGCGGAATCACAATTTGCACGCAAAGAAAAAGATATCCCTCAAAAGGTTTTAAAGCTCTGCGAACAAGGTTTAACCATCAAATGGTGTAAAGAAGATATGAAATCGTATAAAAAACTTGTACCGGCATTGAAAGAATATCCGAATGATATTATTGTGACGGCAGATGATGATTTATATTATCAACCGGATTGGCTAGAAAAATTGTATGAAGAATATTTATCTGATTCGGTTAAGACGGTTGTTGCACACAGATGTCATCAAATTTTATTGCAGGCAGGCAATGTGCTCCCTTATTCACAATGGTCAAAATGTATTGTTAATACAAAACCCAGCCCATTTAATTTTGCAACAAGCGGCGGAGGTGTTTTGTATCCTCCTCATTGCCTGCATTCCGATATTTTCAATCAAGAACTTTTTATGAGCTTGGCACCTAAAGCAGATGATATATGGTTTTGGGCGATGGGGGTTCTTAATGGACAATGTTGCAGAACAGTTTTTGCACCGAATGAAATCACCTTTGTTAATCCGAAACGAGAAGCCGGAATGAATGATGATGGAAGATTGTATCAAACAAATGGGAAAGGGGGTAATGATGAACAGCTCAAACAAGTTCTAGATTATTATCCTGAACTTTTAAAAATTCTTGTAAACCATGTGTAGATTTTAAAACAATAAAGCCTCTTTGAATAAAGAGGCTTTCAATTGTTTTAGTTTTTGAGCTTAAACAAAATATCGAGCGGTGCCAGTTTTCGTGTCGGCGTTTCAATACCTGTAATTGTCATACGCATATCGTCGACTTTTTCACAAGTTAGCGGGGCTAAAAATTGTATTGTGCCAATATGAACGATGGCGCCAACTTTAAAAGATTCATTATTTTTGATTAAATTAGAGCCATAAATTCGTTTTTCTTCACGAAAGGCTGGTCCCCGAAAGTTAATACGCATGCGGTCAAACATTTTGGCCCAATTTGTATCTCCTTTTTGTGCTCGTTTGTATATATCGATATCAAATTTAATGTCTTTGATTCTTTTGTTTGATAAACATTGAGGTGAGTTAGGCATAAAATTATCAACATAAAAGGTTAGCTCTATTTCTGCTGATTTATTGTATGCTTTTATGGTTGTGCTTGCTTGCTCAACTTCCCAAGCGGCTTCTGACAGATTTTTAATTTCAAAAGTTTCGATCTGGTCAGACAGGCTTTCGAACCCACACAAAAAAAGAGGTGCGAACATTAAACTTAAAATTTTTTTCATTTGTTATCTCCTTTGATTATGCTTTTTTGATATAATCCTTTTGAGAGATTTCAAAACGTTTTTTAGCTTTCATAAAGCTGATTATGCTCAACGGAATTGAACAAAGATAAAGACCGCACATAATACCTAAAGTAAGCCACGGTTGCACAAGTATAAAATTAATAAACAAGACAACCGCAAGCATTAAAGGTACAAACATAGAGGTATGAACCTTTGTTTTCTTAACAGAAACTGTTGGAATGCGACTAACCATTAAAAGAGCAACAATCACCATTAAAATAGCACAAAAAGCATTAGAACGTAAGAAACATTCTGTTTGAGGAAAGTCAAACCATATTAAAACGGGCATCAATGCAAGAGCCGCAGCAGCAGGAGCAGGAACACCTGTAAAGTAATGTGACCAGTACTCAGGAACGCTCGAATCGTCTAACATTGTGTTGAAGCGAGCTAAACGCATGGACATTCCCATTGCAAAAATTAAACAAAAGAGCCAGCCAAATTTAGGCAAATCAAAAAGCGACCATTGATAAATTAAAATAGCTGGTGCAACGCCAAAACTAACAAAATCAGATAAAGAATCGAGTTCGGCTCCAAATTTTGATGAAGCTTTTAAAAATCTGGCAACACGACCATCTAAGCCATCAAAAAATGCAGCCAAAAAGATGCAAATAACCGCCTTTGTCCAGTCCTCAGCAATAGAATATCTGATTGAAGTTACACCAGAGCACAGAGCCATCATTGTTAACATGTTTGGTGCAAGCTTTCGAAAAGGAATTTCTGTTAATTTTTGTTTTGAAAGCAAAATTTTATCATTTAAGTTTTTCATTTTATCTTACAACTCCTTGAGGGCGATTCTGTTTTTCTGCGGTTAAATTTGCTAAAATTGTTTCACCTGCAATCATTGTCTGTCCGACACAAACAAGAGGTTCAATGTCTGTAGGTAAATATACGTCTAAACGAGATCCGAATCTAATCCAGCCAAACCTTTGTCCCATCTGATATTCGTCGCCTTCTTTTGCCAAGCAAACGATTCGTCTTGCGACCAATCCTGCAATCTGGACAAAAGCGATGTCTTTGCCTGAATCTGTTTTCATGGAAAGTAATTGGCGCTCATTATCTTTACTGGCTTTATCAAGTGTAGCATTTAAAAATTTGCCTTTAATATATTTCATTTTTTGGATTTTTCCTGTTGCAGGGCTTCTGTTCACATGAACATTAAAGACGCTCATAAAAATGCTGATACGATTAAATGTTTTAGTGTTTAGTCCAAGTTCTTGAGGTCCGGTAACACGTGTAATCATCTGCACAACCCCATCTGCCGGAGCTACGACAGCATCTTTAATGTCTGGGGTAACACGATCCGGATCTCTAAAAAAGTAATAGCACCAGACTGTTAAGACTAGTCCTATTAAGCCAAGAGGTATCCATATCAGGCCGAGCAACGCTGTTGCAACGGCGAAGATACTAACAAACTTCCAACCATCTTGATTAATGTTTGGAAAGATATATTTTTGAAGTGAAATATCAATATTTTTCATGTTAAATTTTCCTTTGATGTACATACCGAAACGCTGTTTCTGTCGTATGAAAATTAAATATTGGCACAATGCCGCAAGAAAAGAAAATCACATTTTTAAAAAAAATACAAGTTTTATGTTGCATTTATAAAATAATGTGATAATAAAGGTAAGAACAAAATTTTATGCGCTTGTGGCGGAACAGGTAGACGCTGCAGACTTAAAATCTGTTGGGAGCAATCCCGTGCCGGTTCGATTCCGGCCTAGC
>CADBSM010000083.1 GCA_902797315.1 uncultured Pseudomonadota bacterium
ATCAAAAGTAAATTTCTATCTTTCTTTGTCTTTTTTTAAAACAAACATATCCATATCTTGCTTTTCTTTGACATAGCAAATTAGATCCTCTATTGTTTCGATTTTAGAGTTATGAAAATTACCTTGAGAAAAACCAACAGACCTCAGTGAATGAGCATCCGAATTGTAGAATTTCTTTTTGGTTCTAAGCTCAAGAGGAACAGGTCTATCGTTGCGGCGGTTAAAATCTTTGTTCGTTTCATCAGTAAAATAATAATGTCCGTAATTTTGAAATTCATAACCGTCAAGCAACGGATAAAGCGGTTTTAAAACCCACTGAGGCGTATCACCTAAATGCGGATGGCATAAAATGACAGCCGTATTTTCTTTATTTTTTTTGATGATACGTAAAAGATTCCTAACCTCTTTGTGTTTATAGGCCATTGTATGCCCATATTTTTTCTGTTCATCAGGATCCTGATTTTCAAGGTATTCAAAAATTTCTTTTGTGGCTTTTTGACCGAATACCAAAATTTCTTCTCCCCATAAAGCAAGCTCTATACCCTGAATACAAGGAAATTTAAGCTCATTTGAAATTTGCTTTAATTCTGCTGTTTGGCGCTGAAACTTTTCATAAGAAGAAATTGCTCGAGAACAATTTTTATTCAACGGATAAACATGATCGGTTACAACAAAAGCCGAAAAACCTTGTTTTTGATGTTCTTTTGCCATTTCAAGACAAGAGTTATTTCCGTCTGAATATTCTGTATGGCAGTGTAGGTTGATTTTCATAGCTGACCTCCTTGCATAACCTAAAATAGATTTTATTTAATTATCCTTTGATGTCAACTATTTTAAGCTTGCTTTTTATTTCAATTTTTATATGTTAAAGCTATGACAAACGAGAATGAAAAAATATTGCTTCTTTCATGTTGCGCCCCCTGCTCTTGCGCTGTTATTAAAACGATGGCCGAGCAAAAAAAAGATTTTGCCGTTGTCTTTTATAACCCGAATATCAGACCACTCAATGAATACGAGAAGCGCCGTGATGAAAACAAACGAGTTTGCACACTTTATCATGTTCCGTTTATAGAGCTTGAATATGATAACGCACGCTGGTGTGAGCTTGTTCAAGGGCTTGAACGTGAGCCGGAAAGAGGCAAGCGCTGTGATATTTGTTTTCAAATGCGCTTAACACGTGTGATGGAATATGCTCTTAACAATGGTTTTAGCGCAGTTGCTTCTGTTTTAGGTGTCTCTCGATACAAAAATTTAGATCAGGTCAACGCTGCTGCTGCAAAAGCTTCCCAACAAACAGGTTGTCCTTATGTGCATATTGAAGGGCGTAAAAACGGCATGCAGGAATTAAGAATGCTTCTTATCAAAGAATTAACGCTTTACAACCAAGATTATTGCGGTTGTAAACCAAGGGTTGTATAATTATCTTAAATATATTGCTTTTATGTTTTTGTTCTGCTTAAATACGTAAAGTTATTTTTTATAAAGGAAAAAAAGAAAATGTTGTTTTCAATTGTTTTATTGTCTTCTTTGCTCATAATGAAATCTGTTCTGGCCAATCCAGCCTGTGCTGTTTGCACCATTGCGGTTGGAGCTTCGCTTGAAATTGCTAGACGCTTAGGTGTTGATGATAGTGTTGTTGGTGTATGGGCCGGAGCTTTTTTAGTTCTTTTGGGGTTCTGGGCAATCAAATGGTTTGACAAGAAAAACTGGCATTTCGCTGGTCGTGATACTTTACTTATTGTTTTATCTGTTGCAATGATCGGCTTTATGTATTTGGGCAAATTGACCTATCATTCTGAAGTTGTGGGCTATATTTTTTATCTAGACCCCTTCTTATACAGTGTTATTCTGGGCGCAGTGGTTTTTATCGTCTCTTCGAATTTTTATCAATGGATGAAAAAGAAAAATGGCGGACACGCCCATTTCCCGTTTGAAAAAGTAGTTGTACCTGTTGTGGCTTTAGCTCTGACAAGTGCTTATTTTTACTATTTTCCAATTTGCCAAAAGACTGCTGAAAGTCTTTATAATTTCTAAAACAAAGTTTTTAGCTTAACATTTAATTGCTTCAGGAAGCTGTTTTCGTTTAAATGCTGAAAATTTAACCAAAGAAGCAACTTTTTGGACAGTAGACGCATCAAAACCGTTTGAAACAATCTCTTCAAGCGGTTTTTGTTCGTCATAAAGCATTTTGAGAATAGCATCTAAAAGGGGGTACGGCGGAAGTGCATTTTCATCTTTTTGATTAAAAGCAAGTTCAGCTGAAGGAGCCCTTGTTATAACCTCAGATGGCAAAGCACAACTCTTTTGGTTGCGCCATTGAGCAACTTCAAACAAAAAACTCTTATAAATATTCCCAATTGGGGATAATCCACCGCAAGTGTCTCCATACAATGTGCAATAACCCGTCAAAATTTCTGATTTGTTTGAACAGGCCAAAACCAACGCTTTGTTCTGATTAGAATAAGCCATTAAAATTTGTCCCCTAAGACGCGCCTGAAGATTTTCTAAAACGATTGGTTTGGGACTTTCACCAAAAGCATTGGCTAAAAACTCACACTCTTTTTCAAACAAAGGATTAATATCAAGCTCTTGATAATCAAGGTTGTTTTTTTGAGCAATCTCTCGAGCAATTTTGATACTTAAATCCGAAGTATATTGCGTTTTCATCATCAAGGCTTTCACATTTTGTCCGCCAAGCGTATCTGCTGCTAAAACTGAAACAATTGCAGAATCTAACCCGCCTGAAAGACCTAAAACAGTTTTTTGAAAACCATTGTTATCGCAATATTCTTTTAAGCCTTGTTGTAATTTATACCAAAGTTTTTCCATTTTTTATAAAACCCCTTTTTGTCGTATGATAAAATCTTCAATTAGCTGATGATTTTGAGCCGGCACAAAATCTTTCCAACGATGGTCATGAAACTTTATCATTTCTCGAACCATTGTTGCACTCACAAATGTAAAATTCTCATCATTGCGATCCACAAGACAGATATTCTCTATTTCAGATTCAAACCAATGAGCATCATATTCCGAACCGGCATAATATGCGTCCGGTCTGGGATATTTCGGCAGATGTTTTGCTAAAAAATCTAAAACAAAATGCGGCCACTGAGCTGTGTTATTAATATCATAAAGCCCAAAAATTTGAAGCTTTGTCTCAAACTGTTTCGGAGGATAAATATTTTCAATCATTTTTCTTCGTGTGTCGAAATCAAATGGATTACGCGATGTGCCATATTCTTGAGTTGAGCCCAAAATAATTGTGACAAAGCGGCAATCCTGAAGCATTTGATTAAGTATTCTCTGATGCCCGATATGAAAAGGCTGTGCTCGCATAATGCTAAGACCGTGCTGATACTTGAACTCAGACATATCAATCCTTCCTTTGTTATTTGTTACCACCTGAACACTTCTGACAAGGGGTTGCCCCGCTGGCTTTAGCGGCATATTTAGTCGTCAGTTGACAGTTTTTAGTGCAACTTTTCGCTTTTTGGCACTTTTGATCGTGATAAACATGTGTGTTTGTATTTAAAACAACCATTCTTCCGTCATCAGCTTCAGGAAGAACAAGATAATTCGATGATGAACCCATAACACTATTTAATTCGGCACAACTTGCCACAAACAGCAAAAAAAATACAAGCATCCATATTTTTTTCATATCAATCCCTCCAAAATCTTATTACCTAAAAATTTTAATTTTAATATATTGATTTTTGCTTAAAATCTTGTTTATTTTTTGTTATAAAGCTCTTGCGAATGAAATTCGAACTGCTATTTTAAACACAAATATTGTTTCATCTAAAGGAGTAAAATTATGAAAAAGACATTCGCTTTGATTTGCTGTGCCGCACTATATACCAGTCCGCTTCTGGCACAAACAGAAAACAATCCTTCTGCTCAGAACATTGAAATCAGTATCTACAACAATAATTTAGCACTTGTTAAAGATACACGCACCATTCATCTTAATGAAGGTGTCAACAATGTGGCCTTTGAGGGAGTTGCCTCAAGCATTAAACCGGAAACAGTCATTATTTTGGGCAACCAAATTCATGTTTTAGAACAAAATTATGATTATGCCCTTTTGACACCTCACAATATTGCTGAAAAATCTGTCGGACAAATTGTTAAAACTTTACGAGTTAATCCTGCAACAGGCAAGCAGGTTTTAGACCAAGCCCGCCTCATCAGCTATCAAAACGGACAACCTGTGTTAGAATTCGAATATGGTATTGAAACAAATTTTGACGGCAGATTGGTTTTTGAAAAATTACCTCAATCTTTAAGACAAGAACCAACGTTAGCAGCTAAAATTTCAAGCCTCAACAGCGCCTTGAATGATATTACGTTGGCCTATTTAACAAATGGTATTTCATGGAAAACAAATTATGTTGCAAGCGTTAGAGATGAGCAAAGTCTCGATTTAGCAGGTTGGGTCAGTATCAATAATAATTCCGGCGTTACTTATAACAGTGCAAAGGTGCAATTAATTGCGGGCGATGTGAATGAGGTTTCATATACACAGCCGAGGGCTCAAGGGGTTATGATGTTTAAAGCCATGAACGCCATGGCAACAAGTGATGCCTCTATGGAAAGCAATCATATTGTCCCAGAAAGCTTTAGCGCTTATCAGCTTTACAATCTACCCAATCGCACCACAATCAACAATAATCAAACCAAGCAAATCAGCCTGATTGAACAGACTGATGTTAAATATGAAAAAGAAGGCAGAATAAGTTCACCTTTATATTTTGATGGAGATTATGCTGCTCATTTTGAGAAAATACATCCTTCTATTTATTACATCTTAAAAAATGAGGAAGAATCAAATTTAGGCATTCCTCTGCCACGTGGCGTTTTTCGCTTTTATGAAAACGATTCGAAGGGAAATATGCAATTTATCGGTGAAAACTCGATCACCGAGACAGCCAAAGGTGAAAAAATTGAATTAAAACTTGGTCAGATGTTTGATGTTTTTGTAAACGGCAAAGTAACAAAAACACGCAAAGTGTCAGAAAATGTGATTAAAGATGCTGATGGCAAATGTCCGCGTTATCGAATTATTAGAGCCTATGAGAGCGAGATAGAATTCAAAAATGCTGGTTCGAAAAAGGCTTTAATTGTGTTCAAACAACCCATCAACCAAAAAACAGAAATTTTAAATGAAAGCATCAAAGGGCAATTTTCAGACAAAAATGTCAACGAATATCTGTGGCACATTGATTTAGCCCCTGATTCTTCTCAAAAATTGACGTTTACAGCTCAAACTGTACGTGAAGAAACGCGTTGCCATTAAAAAAAACAACAAGCAAGAAAGCCTCAATTGATTTGAGGCTTTCTTAGTTTTTCTTAAAATGCACTGCAAATCACCTCATTTCATTGAGTTGCTTTTTTTTTATTTTTGTAAAATTTTTGTGAAAATATTTTTGTTTTTTAAAAATAATACTAGACAAAAACAAAAATTTGTGCTATTTTTAGGATAACATTTGAAAAACACAAATTTTAAGGAGAAAATTGATGGCTGGATATACTGATTGCATGGCTGATTTGGAGAAAGAAACTGTATATAAATTAGCAGTTGAGCTTGTGGGGTTCAAATTGTCGGCCAGACCAAAGAACAAGGCTGCTCTAAACAACATCATTGAAGCGGCAAAAAAAGCTTTGGCAGAATATACGCCAAGTGATGAGCAACTTTCTAAACTTTCAGATGAACAAAAAGAAGTTCTCAACAGTGTCAAACAACCGAAAAAAGAAAAGTCTAAAAAAGAATCTACAGAAAAGGTCAAATCTAAAGAAACAAAAAGAGACGGAAAATTGAAAGTTGGAGCTATTCCAGAACCTTCTCCTGAATATGAATGGATTAAAGAAAAACGCCAGTTTTGGAAAAAAGAATTTTCACCAACCGTTTCTCATCTTTATGAAGAAGAAAATGAAGATGATCTCACAAAAACAAGCCTTAAATTTAATTTGAGCAAAGACGGCGTTTCTCAAGGTGAAATTGTCTATCACAGCAAAACATCTTGTGCAGTTAGCAAAGACTCAAAACTTGTGATGTATGAAGGTTTGGTTGCAGACGCCCTCAAAAACAATTTATCCCTTACCTTCGGCAAGTCTTTAGACGAAACACAAAAACTGATGCTTTTAGCCGCAGCCTTAAAAAATGATAAAACTTATAAAAATGGCGATAAATTAGAGCTTGTCGGGGCTCCAAAAATTGATGCTAAAACTTTAGAATCTGAAGCTTTCCAAGCAATGGATCCTGAGGCGCAGAAAATCATTAAAGCTGAAATAGACAAGCAAATCCAAGCACAAAAAGCTAAAGAAATTCAAGAAAAGCTTCAAAGTGTTATGGCAAGGCTGCAAGATGACAACAAAAACAACACTCTTTCTAAAGAAGAACGATATGAACTTCGCAAAGAGCAACTTAATCTCATGAAGCAAGCCTTCAATGCTGATCCGAACAAAGAAATTTCAGAAGAGCAAAAAGCAGCTGATATCATTAATGCGAAACGTATGGGAATCATCAAAAATGACGTCACAACGCAAAATGGCACAGCAATTCAAGAAAGCAAAACATACACTGAACGTAAAAACGCTCAAAACCCTTATTATCAAGCTTATTTGAAAGCTCGTTATGGAAAGGATTCAAAATAATATGGCTGATGTCGGCACCGAATTTACAGATTTTTTGAAAGCTTATAGCTTGGAAGACTTTAACAAATTGTCTTCTGATTCGGTTGATGATTCACTTATTAATGCCTTGTGGACCAAGCATCAGAGCAAGTTTGATGCTTGGAAAAAATGCCCTGAATGGCTTAAATCTAAATACCACAACCGCATTCCTGACGAAATTTTAGATAAAGCCAAAAACGATCCGAACTTTACGGAAAATGATGCTAAAAAAGCAGATAAAGAATATCTCGAGCGCAATGACCCCTAC
>CADBSM010000084.1 GCA_902797315.1 uncultured Pseudomonadota bacterium
ATTAACTCTAAATCGAGGTGATGAAGTAATCAAAATTGAAGATATGTTACGAGAAATAGAAAAATACTGGGATGAAAAGCTAAAATAGTATTTATTCTACTGGACTTTCGTTGAAATCCAAGCATTCATTGTATCAAACGAAAGGAAATGCAATGAAAACAGTTAAAATTTACAAGGTCAGGAAACCATCAGATATTGCCGAAGTTAAGGAGTTATGCCGGCGCTATAACGCACAGGCCGAAGAAGTGACGGTGGCAGAAACGGTGAACCTGCCTCCGGTTTGGTATAACGCCGTCTGCCGAAACCCACTGGACGATTACATCTTTTTATCCGCCAAAGGCAAAAGGTTCGGTCATGAATCCGTTTTTATAAAATTTTACAGCTTGTATTTTCATCAAATGTCTCCCAAAGAAAAATAAAAAGTGATATTTATATAGTTTGTAAAACAGTTTAAATTGCAATAATTTTTTATGGTTATTAAACAAGTCGCTCAAAATTAGTCCGATCACTTTGACAATGAAAGTTGTTTTTAATAAAAATTAGGACGAAAAATATATTTTCGCTGTATATCATATCCAAGGAGAACAAAATGAACAGAGATAAAGTCATTATCAAAACAAGTATTATCGGAATTTTGTGCAACATTCTTTTGGCAGTATTTAAGGCTGTTGTCGGCGTTATATCAAATTCAATTGCGGTGATATTGGACGCAGTCAATAATTTATCAGACGCGCTTTCTTCAATTATTACGATTGTGGGCACAAAACTGGCAGGCAAATTGCCCGATAAAAAACACCCAATGGGGCACGGACGAATTGAATATTTAAGTGCAATGATTGTGTCCGGAATTGTGCTTTATGCAGGTATTGCTTCGCTTGTACAATCTTTCAAAAAAATCATTCATCCCGAAAAGCCTGATTACAGCTTGACTTCGCTCATTATTATTGCTGTGGCGGTTGTGGTCAAAATAGTGCTCGGAAAATATGTTAAGGCGCAAGGTCAAAAAGTCAATTCAGGGTCGTTAGTTGCTTCAGGGGCTGACGCATTGTTTGATGCCATTCTCTCAGCTTCGGTTTTAGTTTGTGCTATCATCTTTATATTAAGCGGTTTTTCGCTAGAAGCATATGTCGGCGTGGTTATTTCTGGGTTTATTATCAAGTCTGGTATTGAAATGATGACAGGAACGCTTGATGAAATTTTGGGTGTAAGATCTGATAAAGAAATGACAAGCAAAATCAAACATCTGATAACGCAAAACACTAAAGTTCGCGGCGCATATGATTTGATTATGCATAACTATGGACCAGATAAATATTATGCTTCAGTACATATTGAATTACCGGACACAACGACTGCTAAAGAAATTGATAGCCTAACCCGCGAGCTTGAAACGAAAATATATGAAGAAACGGGTGTTATTTTAGCTGGGGTTGGTATATATGCTTATAACACTCATGATGATGAAGCTTTAAGAATCGAAAAGGAAGTTAAACAGCTTGTTTTGCAACACAAGTGGGCAGTTCAGGTTCATGGATTTTATCTTGATGTTGAAGCAAAAATGATGCGTTTTGATGTTGTCTTGAGCTTTGATATTGAACCACAAAGAGCAGTTCAAGTGCTTTATGATGAAATCAAAAAAGCCTATCCTGATTTTGCTGTTAAAATAGCTCCGGACGTTGATGTTTCTACAACAGATTAAGATAACACTTTTAAGAGGCTTCAATCAGCTGTCATGATCAAAAGAGGAAAGGCGCCTTTCCTCTTTTTCTTGTTTAAAATTAATGATATAAACTAATCTAAGCTAATTAATTCATATTCTCTTGATCCTAAGCCTAAAGATTCAGCATAAAGTAAAATATGTCGTCCATTTTGACGCTCAACACGAGCAATAAAATGATCTCGTCCTTTGTCGGTTGAACTCCAAATTTTATCAATACAGGCTTGGTCTACAGCTACAGGGTCGATTGATGCTAAAATTCCGATATCAGCCATGCACGGATCTTCAGGATGTGAATCACAATCACAGTCAACTGAAAGATTGTTCATAACATCTATATATAAAATGTTGCCATTC
>CADBSM010000085.1 GCA_902797315.1 uncultured Pseudomonadota bacterium
ATAGCAGGCAGCCATTGTATATGATGAACCATCGCACTTGGCTTCATAAACATTACCATATTCTCCAACATATGCCAATTCAACAGATGGTTGATAAAACACACATGAAGATAAAATAAAAACAGAAAAAAACAAATATTTGATCATCTGAAACCTCTGTAGATAATTTATAAAATACAATCACAAAATTCAATAAAAAAAAGAGACCTAAGCATTAAAGCTTCAGATCTCTTCGGTTTCATCATTGGGAGGAGTTGGTAGTCTTAAAAAAGCCGCCGACAAACCCTAAGAAAACGCCAATTTGCCACATTTTGAAGCCTGAAATTCCGATGCAGGCTAAAATTCCCAAAATGGTTTTTCCAAAGAATAAACCAACAACCCAACCGACAAAGGCTCCCATCAAAGCGTTCATTAAAACGGTGCAAAAAATGAGGCTAGCGCCCAAGAATAATGCAGGAAATCCTGTAATTTGTAGATTTTGTCTCATAGTAATTGTATTAAAGTAGAAACAATTATATTAAAGCAGACTCATTGTAATCTACTTTAATGCTCTTGTCAAGAGATTTGACAAATATTTATCTTGACAAACACAAGAAAGTATATAAAATGAGATTGTTTTTAATATGTTTATGTTTTATTTCAAAATTATGATGATATGGAAAAGTTAGAACTTACAAAATGCGAAGAATGCAGCTTAATGCTTGGTGTTGCCCCAGAAAAAACGATCCTCAAACAAGGACGCATCCTTTGGGACGATTTAGAGAGCTGTCTTGATGAACTTTTCGGCTCGAACACGGTCGTTCCTGAAAGGCTTCAACTATTTACCAAAATGGTTCGCCTTCAAAAGAAACACAAGCAACACAGCCTCAAAAAGTGGCTCAAGGCTCAGCTTGAAAGCATAGATGAGCATTCCGATTTTCTCGGCAGAAATACAAAATGGCATTTGTCCATCAGGGCATTATACCAAAAACATCTTGACGCCATTTCTTAAGTTTTCTTCTCGATTGAAATAACAGAACACCCCGCACATTTATGCGGGGTGTTCTGTTATTTTAATCGTTTTTGATGAACTCCGAAATCTCAGGCACAGCCTTGAGACCGGCCGTGTTCAGATCGGAAGCCTTCAGGCTCTGGAGCAGACCCTTCAAAGCCTCTTCGTTTTCTTTGGCGAGCATGGGATAGCGCCGAAGCATGTCAAAGAACTCCGAAAAAGAGAACTGCTCTGAATGATAGGCATCTGCCGTAGTACGCGGAAAGTTCTTCTTGAACCAACCTTTCAGGACATTCATCGCCGTGATAATGCCTTTCTGGGCGTTGGCCCTGGAAGCGCGAAAAGTATCTCCTCCGGCTTCCGTAATGCACCACCAGGGAATCTGATTCATAGCCTGATAAGAATCAAACAAAGCGCCATAGGCTTCTTCAAATTTTTTAAAATTCTTCATACTTGATAATTATTAAGTGAAACAAAAATAGTCTTAACGCTTCTAGTATACAAAAAAGATTTTCTTTGTCAATATTTTTTTATTTAATATTGCACACATCCATCACCTTTTGCGCCAATTCTTTGTTGTTTGTAGACTTAAAATGAGACATTTTCATAGCCTCTTCATAGCTTTGGCGATTTTCAAAAACCTTGTTGATTGAGGCTAAAAACAGCGCACCATTTGATAAATCCTCATCTTTAACAATTTGAGCATATCCTTTATTAGCGAATGATTTTGCATTCAGGCTCTGCTCTCCCCTGCTTGAACTGGAGGGAAGCGGCACCAAAACCATTGGCTTGTGAAGACTCAGCAATTCAAAAATAGCATTAGAGCCAGCACGTGAGACCACCACATCTGAGGCTTGCATCAAATCCTTAAACTCCGCATCAACATAGTCAAACTGCTTATAACCATTTGCTTTAAGTGTTTCATCTGTTTGACCTCGTCCGCAGATATGTATGAGCTGATATTTTTCAAGTAATTTTTTCAAATTGTTGCGCACGGCTTCATTTAAACTTTTGGCACCGAGAGATCCGCCGACAAACATCACAATCGGCTTATTTTCATCAAAGCCGCACAAAGCACATCCGCGTTTTTTATCCCCACCTTCAAAACGATTGGATAAAATAGGACCAACACAATCAACCTTTTTTTTATCTTTCACATATCTAATTGTATCTTCAAAAGTTGTAAAAAATTTGTGCACAAAAGGCAAGGACATTTTGTTTGCAAGTCCTGGTGTAACATCAGATTCGTGCATAACAACTTTAACATGGCAAATATAACCAGCCAACACCACCGGAAATGATACAAAACCGCCTTTTGAAAAAATAATATTAGGTTTTTCTTTTAATACGATACCTACTGCCTGAAAAATACCGACAGGAATTTTAAGCATATCTAAAAAATTCTGCCATGAAAAATAGCGCCGCAACTTTCCTGTTTCAATAGCATGATAGGTCACACCATTAATTTTATGAACTAAATCCTTTTCAATACCTGTTTTTGAGCCGATATATGAAACTTTCCAACCTTTTTCCAAAAAAAGAGGTATGAGCGCCAAATTCAAGGTCACGTGTCCAGCGCTACCACCACCTGTAAATATAATTTTATTCATTTGAAACCCTTTCATTAAATTCAAGAGATACATTATCTTTGTTTTCTAACCCTATGTTTTTGCTTGCTTTTGCTCCTTTGTCTTTGAGGCGCACAGCCAAGGACAAAGCACTCCCCTTTCCCGTTGCTAATTTGCCTATGGCTAAGTCATAATTCTTTTGCGCTACATTAAGCGATTTTTCAATACGCTCCATGTCTTCCACAAAACCTGCAAGCTTATCATAAAGAGAACCACCTATTTCTGCAATTTCTAAAACATTCTTGTTGCGCTTTTCAATTTGCCACAAATTTTCAATCGTTCGGAGCAATGGCAACAAAGATGAAGGCGTCGTCAAAGCCACATTTTTCTTAACAGCATAATCATAAAGCCCTAAATCTGATCGAATAGCCTCAACATAGGCGCTTTCAATTGGAATAAACATCACAACATAATCAAGGGCCTCATCTTTTAAAAGTTTTTGATATTCTTTTGAAGACAATTCATCTATGTGCTTTTTAATAGCATTAACATGACGCTTGAGCGATTCTGTCCTTGTCAAATCATCTTCTGCATTTACAAAATTTACATAATCATTTAGCGAAACCTTGCTATCTACAATCACCTGCCTATCATTAGGAAGTTTGATAACAACATCTGGCCGAAGCATTTCATTGTTTTTGCTGCGAAATGTCTCCTGTTCAACAAAATTAATGCCTTTTTCAAGACCTGAAATTTCTAAAATACGTTCAAGCTGAAATTCACCCCAATTACCTTGAATTTTTTTGTTTCCTTTCAACGCGTTACTTAAATTCAAAGCCTCTTGACTCAAGCTTTGGTTAAGATTGAAAAGGTTTTTAATCTGCTCATCAAATTTGATACCATCATCATGATTTTCTTCAATTTTTTTCTTCAGTTCAAGCAACTGATTTGAAAAAGGTTTTAACATTAAATCAAGCGTCATTTTCTGATTTTCGCCAAACTGAGCGTTCTGAGCCTTAATAATTTCATTTGAAATATCTTTAAATCTCAAGCTCATTTCTTCTTTACTTTTCTCAACAAAAGCAAGTTTTTCAGACATATACCTTTCAGTTAAATAGTTATCTGACTTTAATCTCTCATTTTCTTTAATGAGTTCTGTATAAGCACTCTGAAGTGACGAAAGAGCATCTTTTTGCGCTTCTATTTCTTCTGATTTTAACTTTTTCCAAGCCTCATCTTCCAAACTTTTAAGCTGATAAGCCCGCAATTGTTTATTTTTTTTAACATTGATTATAAAAAATATAAACAAAAGCATTAATAAAAACGAGCAACATATTGAAAATAAATAAAAAACATTTTCTTTGTTTGATAAAAAAGCATCTAACATACCATTCTCCGTTTGGACAATTGTGGCATATTGAAAAGTCTTTTTCAAGCAAATAAAAAAACTGAACACAAATTATCATAAGACGGTCTTCTATGATGATATAATTATTTTAAATTACTGATTTTATTTTACGAGCACTTAACGAGTATTGTCCTTGAAATGATTAGAGTGAAGTCAAAAAAAATTTTGTTTCAAACGTTGTGCTTTTATTTTCTCTTCAGTTTAAAATTAAAACGTTAAGGATTGACTGATTAAAAAAATGTAGAAAATGAACTTTTTTTGAGTTATCTTCGTTTGTAGCTTATATCTGCTTATTGAAAGGTTATATGCATGAAAAAATATATCAAATGGGCTATCTTAGCTCTTCTTATTTGTTTGTCGGCCTTCTATGTTGTGAAAAAAAAATCTGACAAAGCTGAGCTTGTGACATCAAAAGTCTTTTCAGGACATATTAAACAAATGGTTACGGCCTCCGGCGTGATTAATCCACTCTCTACTGTTACAATCGGAACGCAGGTTTCAGGCACAATCAAAGAAATCTATGTTGACTATAATTCAGAAGTTAAAGAAGGCGAACTACTGGCACTCATTGATCCTGATGTCTTTGAGGCGACAGTCGCTCAACGCGAAGCCGCTATGGAGATTGCCAAAGCACAGGTTAATGTGCAAGAAAATGATATCATCTACTATGAAAAAGCCTTAAACCGCATCAAAAAACTCAAAGATTCAAAATATTCAACTGATAAAGAGCTTGAAGCTGCACAACGCAATTATGATAATGCGATTGCTCAACTTCGCCTCCAAAAAGCACAAGTCAAACAAGCTGAAGCAGCTTTAAAATCAGCAGAAACTGAATTAAAATACACAAAAATTACTTCCCCCGTTAATGGGATTGTTATTTCAAAATCTGTTGAAGTAGGACAAACTGTTGCTGCCAGCTTTTCAACCCCTGAACTATTTTCTGTTGCCGAAGATTTAACAAAAATGGAAATTGAAGCTTCGGTTGTTGAGGCCGATATTGCTAAAGTTCAAATCGGACAATCTGTTTATTTCACTGTTGATAGCTTTCCAAATGATACATTCGTTGGCAGAGTGAAACAAGTTAGAAATGAAGCTGTAACAACATCAAATGTTGTGACATATAGTGTTATTATCGGCATTGACAATAAAGAGCTTAAACTAAAACCAGGCATGACCGCAAATGTGGAAATCATTACGGCCGAAAAAGAGAATACGATTTTAGTACCCAATGCTGCTCTTCGTTTTTACATGGATGAAAACAGTCGTTATAAAGAAAAGGGGATTTGGCTCTTAAAAAACAACAAACCCGTCAGAATTAATGTCAAAGAAGGTATCTCTGATGATGAAAACACCGAAATTATATCTGATGAAATTGCGATAGGTGATAAGGTTATTGTTTCGCGCAAAAATACATCAGATCAAAACAAAAACCGACGTTTAAGAATGCCTAGATAAGGGAAAAAACGCAATGCCACTTATAGAACTGAAAAATATTTATAAGGACTATCCCTTAGATGGATTTAATTTGCAAATCTTAAAAAACATTTCTCTGCAAATTGAACAAGGTGATTTTGTGGCGATTATGGGACCGTCTGGCTCAGGAAAATCAACATTAATGAACATCTTGGGCTGTCTTGATGTTCCAACTTCAGGCAATTATCTTCTAGATAACCTTGCGGTCGAAAAATTGTCAGCAGATGAGCTGGCTGAAATCAGAAACAAAAAAATCGGGTTCGTTTTTCAGGGTTTTAATTTGCTTTCAAGAACATCTGCCCTTGAAAATGTGGAGTTGCCACTTGTTTATGCAAATGTTGAGCCCAAAATGCGCACAGCGCGAGCAAAAGCAGCCTTAGAATCCGTCGGTTTAAAAGACAGAATGCAGCACATGCCGAACCAGCTTTCCGGTGGTCAGCAACAACGTGTTGCTATTGCCAGAGCTATTGTAAGCGGTGCGCCTATTATCTTCGCTGACGAACCAACGGGCAATTTAGATACCAAAATGAGCATCGAAATTATGCAACTTTTTTCAAAACTCAATTTAGAAATGGGACGTACAATCATTTTAGTCACGCATGAAGAGGATATTGCCTCATACGCCAGACGTGTTATTAAAATTGTTGACGGTGAAATACACTCGGATAAAAGGAATGTAAAATGATTGACACATCAACAACTTTTTCGATTGCCTTACGTGCCATTAAAGCCAACAAGATGCGCTCGATTTTAACCAGCCTTGGAATTATTATCGGCGTTGCAGCTGTCATCGTGATGCTTGCCATAGGCAATGGGGCTCAAATTACGATTCAAAACGAGATGAAAAGTATGGGTACAAATTTGATTATGATCAGATCAGGGACCTCAACTTCCGGTGGCAAGCGCATGGGACACGGATCACAGCCAACAATGAAAGCCTCTGACGGGAATGCGATTGAAGAAAAAATTGAGGGTATTTCTTTAGCTGCTCCTGTTCTAAATGACAGCGGACAAATTGTTTATGGCAACGCTAACTGGTCAACTTCTATCACCGGAACAGATAACCGTTTTTTTCAAATTAAAGATTGGAATTTGGCTTATGGACGCTATTTTAGCCCAAGTGATATTAAAAATGCCAGCAAAGTAGCCATCTTGGGGACAACGGTTGTAAAAGAGCTTTTTGGAGATGTGGATCCGATAGGCAAAATTATTCGCATCAAAGGAATTCCTTTTAGCGTTATCGGGGTCACGACAGAGCGCGGTCAAAGTGGTCCTGGAATGGACCAAGATGATGTTGTGTATATTCCTCTTTCAACAGCTCAAAAAAAAGTAACCGGTATTTCTTTTCCTGACATGGTCAATATGATTATGCTTCAAGCTGACACTGCTGAAAGTACTTACACCTCACAAGATGCTATTAGAGCTCTTCTCAGACAACGCCACAATTTAGGTCAAAACAAAGATGATGATTTTGTGATTATGAACTTGACACAAATGATGGAGATGATGGAAAGTTCTACTCAAGTTTTGACCATTTTGCTTGGATCTATTGCCTCTATTTCACTGCTTGTCGGAGGCATCGGCATTATGAACATTATGCTTGTTTCGGTGACCGAGCGCACGCGTGAAATTGGCATCAGAATGGCTATCGGCGCCAAAAGTTGGGATATCAGGCTTCAGTTTCTAACTGAAGCACTCGTTTTATCTTTAATCGGAGGTCTGATTGGGGTCGTTTTCGGTTTGTTTGGAGTTCTCTCTATTTCATTTTTCAGCAGTTTTAAAGCTGTTGTTTCACTCTTTTTTGTCTTGCTTCCTTTTTCGTTTTCTGGTATCGTGGGGTTG
This sequence comes from uncultured Pseudomonadota bacterium, assembly GCA_902797315.1. GTDB lineage: Bacteria > Pseudomonadota > Alphaproteobacteria > RF32 > CAG-239 > UBA1254. The sequence continues at coordinate 7,283 of CADBSM010000085.1, forward strand.
TTTTTCGGTTTTTATCCTGCATATAAAGCTTCATTATTAAACCCCATTAATGCTTTAAGGTATGAATAATGCTTGGTGCGATTATAGGTGACATTGTTGGCTCGGCTTATGAGTTTCATAACATCAAAACAAAGGACTTCCCCTTGTTTTCAGACAGGTCATGTTTTACCGATGATACCATATTAACTTGTGCTACTGCCGAATGGTTGTTAACGAGCCAAAAACCGGAAGATGTGTTGCTAAAATGGGGAAAACGTTATCAAAACAGAACCTATGAAAATGGCACAATAGCAGCTTTTGGCAAAGGATTTACCACCTGGCTTGAAACGCAGCAACCTTATAATGCCAAATCAAATGGCTGCGTAATGCGTTTAAGCCCTTTTCTTTTGGCCTTCAGCGACAAAGAAGAAGCCTTACAAAAAGCCATTGAGTTCACAAAAATCACTCACAATCATGAAGAAAGCATTCAAGCAACCTGTGCCTATATTGAGACAGGCTTTTTACTAAAAAAAGGCGTCTCTTCTCAAATAATCAAAAATTATATTTCCACCAAATACGCCTATGATTTATCACCCTCACTTGACGATATCCGTCCGAACTACAACAAATTTTATTGTTCTTGCAAAAACTCTGTACCTCAAGCTTTAATTGCGGCATTAGATGCAACCTCTTATGAAGATGCCATCCGCGGCGCAATTTCTCTTGGCGGCGACAGTGACACTCTTGCTTCTATGGCCGGCGGATTAGCTGAAATGCGATTTAAAATACCTGTTAAAATCCAAAAACAAGCGTCAAAGTTCATGGATACAAATGTTGTGCAAACGCTGCACGCCTTTTATGAACATTTTTCTTACAATAAAATAAATGTTTTTCAAAACTATCTTTTAAAGATTGACAATTTTTGGTGCTCTTTAAAGTAAAAAATTCTGTAGAGAAAAAAATAGTTCAACTAGAAAATCAAAACAAAAAATGTATACTTGCCCGTATAATAAATAAAGGATATTTGTACTTATGAGCCAAATTGTCGGGGTTATGCTGCCCCTGCCCTTTAATGATGTTTTTGATTATCAAGCGCCCGACAATGTCGGCGTCGGCTCTATTGTGCTTGTACCTTTTGGAAAAGACAAACAAATCGGTGTCGTTTTTAAAATCGGCGCTTCGGCAAAATTAGACGAGACAAAGCTTAAATCCATCATCAAAGTTTTTCCTTTTGTCCTCGAGCAAAAACTTATCCGCTTTGTTGAGTGGGTTGCAAAATATAATTTAGCTTTTGTCGGGCTTACCCTTAAAATGGTTTTGTGTGCCAAAGGTGCTTTTGATGATCCTAAAATGCATATATTATACCGCTTAAGCGGCAAAACTCTCGCCCAAGCAAAACTTAAAAATTCAGATGCCAGATGGCGCGTGATGGATTTATTAAAACACGCACCATATTCTCAATCTGAGATTATACAAGCCACCGCTGTCAGTCCAAGCGTTTTGAAAACTTTAGAAAAAGCAGGTATCATAGAAAGTATGAATATCAAAATAGACGAGCCTACACAAGAACAAGCTGTTCATGATTTTCCCGTTGTTTTAACTGATGAACAGCAAAAGGCAGCAAATGTTTTGATTGAAAATATTAAACGCGGTTTTAATGTTACATTGCTTGATGGCGTGACAGGATCAGGAAAAACTGAGGTTTATCTAAGAGCCACTATCGAAGCCTTGTCACAAAAAAAACAAGTTTTGATTTTGGTGCCTGAAATTGCTTTAACAACTCAATGGTTAGAGCGTTTTGAAAAACGATTTGGTTTCAAACCCTATCAATGGCACAGTGCCTTAAACCAAACCGAGCGAAGCAAAACATGGCGTGCTGTCATTCAAAATAAGGCAAAAGTTTTGATTGGAGCTAGAAGCGCACTTTTTTTACCGTACGCTGATTTGGGTTTAATCGTTGTTGACGAAAGCCATGATCAAACTTTTAAACAAGAAGATATGGTCAACTACCAAGCAAGAGACATGGCCGTTGTCAGGGCAAAAATTGAAGATATTCCTATCATTTTATCAACGGCAACACCTGATTTGGAAACCATTGTTAATGTGGAAGATGGCAAATACCAACATATCGTCTTAAAAAATAGATATGCTGCGGCTGAGTTGCCTGAAATTAAAATTATTGATTTAAAAAAAGACAAACCACAAAAAGGTGATTGGGGAACTTCGTGGCTTTCTCCTAGTTTATGCAACGCTTTGCAAAAAACTTTCGATGATGGCTTACAATCTATGCTTTTTTTAAACAGACGCGGTTATGCTCCGCTTATGATATGCAGAGACTGCGGCACACGAATTCAATGCCCGAATTGTACTGCTTGGCTAACAGAACACAGAACCCAAAAACAATTAATTTGTCATCATTGTGGTTATACTATTGAAACACCAAAACGATGTCCTCAATGTGGCTCTCAAACTGGCCTTAATGCTTGCGGGCCAGGCGTCGAACGCATTGCCGAAGAGGTCAAATTTCGTTTTCCTCTTTCAAAAGTTGAGGTTATTTCGAGTGATACAGTTAATTCATTTAAAAATATATCAGATATTATCAGCCGTATGGAAAAACACCAAATTGACATTTTAATAGGCACGCAGATTTTAGCCAAAGGACACCACTTTCCTTTATTGACAACCGTTGGGATTGTCGATGCGGATCTCGGTTTGATGGGTAGCGATCTTCGTGCACAGGAACAAACTTTTCAACTTTTATCACAAGTTTCTGGTCGTGCCGGCAGATCTGAAAAAAAAGGAACTGTTTACGTACAAACTTTATATCCAGAAAGTACGGTTCTCAAAGCTTTGATATCCCATGATCGAACTCTCTTTTTGAATACTGAAAAAAAGAACCGACAGATGCTTTATTTGCCGCCCTATGGACGACTTGCTTCCCTGATTATCAGCTCACCATACGAAAATTTGGCACAAAAAGCCGCCATTCACTTAGCAAAGATATTTCCTCATCAAGACGGTACCTTTTTGCTTGGTCCAGCCCCGGCTCCAATATATATGCTCAGGGGAAAATACAGATACCGCTTGCTTTTAAAGACATTAAAGACTATAAATATACAAAACGTGATTACATATTGGCTCAAGAATGTGGATTTTCCATCAAATATTCGCTTAGAAGTCGATATTGATCCCTATTCGTTTATGTAAGGTTTGAGCCATTATGAAACAAAGCTTGAAAACGCAAATCGCAAAAAATTATGCCAAAGCACTATATGAACTGGCAGATACTCACGAAAAAAAACTTTCTCTTTTGCACGATTTAGAGCTTTTACTCGATTTTGCACAAAAGGATTCTCAGTCGAGTGTTTTGCTTAATCCTTTATTAAAGCCTAAACAACAAGATCTTTTTATTGATGATATAGCTCAGATCTTAAAATTAAACCAACTAAGTATAGCATTTTTTAAAATGCTTATTCAAAATAAAAGACTGTTTCTAATCAATCAAATATATCAACACTTCCAAAGCTTTTATTTGGAAGGTCAAGGTATTATACCTGTTGAAGTCGAAACAGTTCAGCCTTTATCCGGCACTCAAGAAAAAAAACTCAAAGAAGGATTGGAAAAAAAGCTTCATAAAAAAGTTATTTTGTCTTATAAATTAAACAAAAGTCTACTCGGTGGATTGATTTTACGTTATCATTCTTTTGAAATCGATGATTCGCTTAAAGGAAAAATGATGACACTTGAAAAAGTTATGAAAGGCTAAAAAATGGCGACAAAAGCTGACGAAATTGCGTCTTTACTCAAACAGAAAATTGAACAATATGAGCTCAAAACAAATTTAGATGAAATCGGTTATGTGCTGTCTATCGGAGACGGTATTGCTCAAGTTTATGGACTGGATCAGGTAGAAGAAAATGAAATGGTTGAATTTCAGTCCGGTTTAAAAGGCATGGCTTTAAACTTGGAAGAAAATTCGGTTGCGGTCGTGGTTTTTGGCTCTGACGCAAATATTAAAGAAGGGGACACAGTCAAACGTACAGGAAAAATTGTCAGCGTTCCTGTTGGCAAAGAACTCTTAGGTAGGGTTGTTAACGCTCTTGGAGAACCTATTGATGGCAAAGGTGCTATTAATGCGAAAAAATATTCCAATGCCGACATTAAAGCTCCCGGCATTATCGAACGAAAAAGTGTGCATGAACCTGTGCAAACGGGTTTGAAAATAATTGATGCGCTGACACCGATTGGACGTGGACAGCGTGAGCTGATTATTGGCGACAGACAAACCGGCAAAACATCAATTATCTTAGATACCATTATCAACCAAAAGCACATCAATGAAGCCGCTAAAACAGAAAAAG
>CADBSM010000086.1 GCA_902797315.1 uncultured Pseudomonadota bacterium
TGCTATTGTCAGTAGAGCCATCGTTGATACAAATAATTTCTATATCTGACAATGTTTGTGCTAAAATGCTATCCAAACACTTGGGTAAATATTGTGCAACATTATATACTGGAATGATAATGGATATTTTCGGCATTATTTGTCCTTATATGGGAAACTTCAGGTAAAGAATTAGAGTGAAAACTATTTTTCTACCCACTAAAGCAATTTTAAAATTGCTGTTTCAAGCTCTTTTATCTCAGCTGTCGGCTCAAAACGTGCGACAACCTCACCTTCACGATTAACCAAAAATTTAGTGAAATTCCATTTTATGTCAGGTTTCTTATCCCAATCTTTATCAACTTTACTAAGCATTTTTGCTAAAAGCTGGCTGAATTGATGCTCTCCGAAACCCTCAAATCCTTTTTCAGATTTTAAGTATGTGTAAAGAGGTAATTCATGTGCCCCATTAACATCAGATTTTTTCATCTGCTCAAATTTTGTGTTGTAGTGCAATTGGCAAAACTGTTGGACCTCATCATCTGTCCCTGGGGTTTGATGACCGAATTGATTGCATGGGATATCTATAATTTCCAAACCTTTATCGTGATATTTCTCATACATTTCTTCTATTGCCTCATATTGGGGTGTAAAACCGCAACCTGTTGCCGTATTCACAATCAATATTACTTTGCCTTTTAAATCGGCAAGTTGCAGTTTTTGACCGTTAGATCTAGGAACGCTATAATCATAAATGCTCTTTTTGTTGAATTGAGATTCTTCAATTGTCATGTTCGCTTCCTTCAAATTAAATATTGTGATTAAAATTTGCCAAGCGTTTGCCCATGTCATAAGCTTTGGCCAAATCAAGTGGAAATTGACAATCTCGCACTTGAGCTTTATGGGTCGGATCAAAATAGTCACAATCATATTTGCTGTAATCCGTAAACTGAAATGTATCAAACGCATATAAACTTTCCGCATAACCAAAAACATGGCGCAGGCTCTCTTCATTTTCATTTAAAATGATGTGATAATGACTTGCCTTAAACCAGCTTTCTGGTGCGTTCATTGTCATAATAACGCCCACAGGTATCGTATGGTTTAATACGCGTTTCATTGAACCAGTTTTTTCATCTTTCATATAAGTGTGAGCCGGAAACATGAACCGCTCTAAAAACGAGCGGAACATACCGCTGGGATAGCTGTGATATACAGGAGACCCGACAATAACGGCATCTGCATTTAAACATTTTTCAAGAACAGGTGTTAAAGCGTCTTTATAAAAACAAAGACCATTTTGGGTGTTACCCTTGCGTTTGCATACCAAACAACTGATACAGCCTTTATAATTTAAGTCATAAAGATTAACAAACTCAACTTCTGCACCGTTTTCCTGAGCACCCCTGCCCGCTTCTTTTAAAAGCTTCGCCGTGTTAAAATTTTTGCGCGGACTGCCATTGATAATTACAATTTTTCTCATTTTGCATTTCTCCAGTTTTGCTCAAAAATTCAAGCTTATTTATAATCTGGAACAAAAATAATCAACTGTATCTTCACAAAGCTCAGAGGCTGCCTCTTGATCACAAACAATCATTGTATGAGGATGCATCTGCAAAGCCGATATTGTCCAAACATGCGATATGGCTCCTTCAACAGCTTGTTTGATGGCCTTGGCTTTATTTTTGCCTGTTGCCAAAATCAAAACTTCATCTGCATCCATAATCGTTCCGACACCAACAGTTAAAGCCTTTGTCGGAACTTTGCTTTCATCTCCACCAAAAAAGCGTGCATTGGCATGAATTGTGCTTTGTGTCAAAGCTTCAACGCGTGTTCTAGAGGTTAAAGATGAAAATGGCTCATTAAAAGCAATATGTCCATCTTCGCCGACACCTCCTAAAAAGAGCCGGATACCACCAATTTTTTTGATTTTTTCTTCATAAGAAGCACATTCTGCTTCAAGGTCTTTTGCAAGCGCATTCAAAAGATGGGTGTTTTCCTTTTTAATATCAATATGTTTAAAAAGATTTTCTTGCATAAAATAATGATAGCTTTGTTCATCATTTTCTGAAAGTCCAACATATTCATCCATATTAAAAGTCACAACATTTTCAAAAGACAGGTCTTTGTTTTGATAAAATTTTATCAAATTTTGATAAGTTTTAAGCGGTGTTGATCCTGTTGGTAAACCAAGCACAAACGGACGGCTCTGTGTTGGATTAAATTGATTGATTTTATTTGCAATATAATTGGCGGCAAATTGACCAACTTCATCAGCATTGTTTTTGATTACGAGATACATAATTTTACTCCTTTTTGATAAATTTTTCCTTGAATAATCGTGTATAAAACGTCAAGCTTGTGATTAAGCAAAACCAAATCAGCATCATATCCGGGTGCGATTAAACCCAAATGATATTGTTTCATAATTTGTGCCGGATTAGTTGAAGCCATGTGTATAACTTGTTCTATATTAATTCCATATGAGACAAGGTTTTTAACACCGTCTACCATTGTTAGGGCAGAACCTGCAATCACATTATCTGATTTTCTATAAAAACATTGATCTATGTAGACTTCATCTCCATTGGCAATCAATGGTTTTTTCTTTTGTTTTGTTGGTTTTAAAGCGTCTGTTACAAGCACAATTTTATCAATAGGTTTACAGCTCAGTAAAAATTTTATAATTTCTGGATTAATGTGAATGCCATCGGCAATAATTTCGCAAGAAAGCTCAGGATGGATAAACACGGCCCCGACAGCCCCTGGATCCCGATGATGCATGCGGCTCATGGCATTAAATAAATGTGTGGTGTGCATAATGCGTGCTTGCATACCCTCGACCATTTGTTTGTAAGTTGCGTTGGTGTGGCCTGCTTGTAATATAATGCCCTTCGAAACACAATACAAAGCGAGCTCACGCATATGTTTCAATTCAGGCGCAACAGTCATATTGACAATATGCCCCTGAGAAGCATTCCAAAATTCTTCCATGAGTTCCAAATCAACTTTGCTAACATCAGATGCGTTTTGAACCCCTAATCTATCTTTGGAAATAAAAGGTCCTTCAAGATGCATACCGAGAATTGTCGCCCCTTTTTCTTTTCCCATGGCAGATGCAATAGCTTTAATTGATTTGATCATCTTTTCTTTCGGTGCAGTATAAAGCGTCGGAATAAAAGAAGTCACACCATATTTTACCAAAGAATCTGACATTTTAAGAATAGATTTTACTGTTCCGTCTTCAACCCCATAACCTGCAAATCCGTGTATATGTGTATCAATAAAACCGGGGGTTAAATAAGCTCCTTTGGCATTAATCATCAAAGTATCGTCTTTAAATGTTTTTTCTGAAAATCGATCTTCATTGAAGACATCAATAATTTTATTTTGTTTAATTAAAACAGCACAGTTATTCATTCTAGAATAACCATTTAAAACAGTTGCGTTATGGATACATATTGAACTGGACATAGCTTAGTTACTCCTTATGCTAAATGTTTATACAACAACTGATTGATATTTTTCAAGTTTTTATTGCGAAAACAAATAAAAAAAGTGTATATTCAAAACTAATAAATGGAAAAAAAGAAAATGACAGATATTGAACATGGTCTTGCAGTTTTAAGCAAAAACGTCAAACTTGCTCCAACAAATCCGGGTGTTTATCGAATGATTTCAAAAAACGGAGAGGTTTTGTATGTCGGTAAGGCTAAAAACATCAAAAAAAGAATTGTATGGTACACAAAATTTGACCAGCTTCCGACAAGACTCAAGCGGATGGTGGCACTTGTTGATAAAATGGAATTTATTATTGCAGAAAATGAAGCTTCTGCTCTTTTAATTGAAAATGAGCTTATCAAACGTTATCATCCTCGGTTTAATATTTTGCTCAAAGATGATAAATCTTTCCCCTATTTAATGCTTGATGAAAGCCAAGATTTTCCTGTGATCAAAAAATATCGCGGCAAAAAAGATAAAAAAAACAGATATTTCGGTCCTTTTGCTAATGTAATAGCTGTCAATCATGTGATGGATTTAATGCAAAAGGTTTTTTTGCTCAGAAGTTGTCGTGATAGTGTTTTCAAAAATAGAACAAGACCCTGTCTTCTTTATCAAATTAAACGTTGTTCTGCCCCTTGTGTTGGTAAAATCAGCAAAGAAGATTATCGCCAATTAATTGAAAATGCAGTCGCCTTTTTAAGCGGCAAGAATACTTCAATCAAAGAAGAATTATCCGACAAAATGATAAAAGCTAGCGAAAACCTCCAATTTGAAGAAGCTTTAGTCTTAAGAGAAAGGATTAAAGCTTTGAGTGCTGTTCAAGAGGGAAAAACCTTGTCTTATGCCGATTTGAAATCTGTTGACCTAATTGCTTTATATCGTGAAAATAGTCTTGCAGCTATTGAGGTTTTTATTTATCGTAATGGGCAAAATTATGGCAATACGGTTTATTTTCCAAAACAAGTTGAGGATGCTTCTAATTCTGAAATTTTAGAAGCCTTCATATCAGAATTTTATGCTTCTGCCAATACACCAAAAGAGATCTATATTTCTGAAACAATCGAAAATGTTTCTTTTTTTGAAAAGGCGCTTCAAACAAAGATTTGCACCTTTCAAAAGGGCACAAAAGCATTTTTACTCGAACAAGCAAAGAAAAATGCAAAAGCAGCTCTTGAACGCAAAATGAGCGAAACGGCCACAATTGAAGAAAACTTAGCGGAAATGGCTGAAGTATTTGAGCTTGATAAAATACCAGAACGTATTGAAATTTATGATAATTCGCATAATCAAGGCTCATATGCTGTTGGAGCAATGGTCGTTGCCACCCCTACAGGATTTGATAAAAAATCATACCGCACTTTTAATATTAAGTACACCACTAATACCAATGATGATTTTGCCATGATGCAAGAAGTCTTAAAACGTCGCTTTGAACACCTTAATCTCGAAAATAAGCCAGATGTTATTTTGCTAGACGGCGGACTAGGACAACTCCATGCTGTTCATGAAGCACTCAAAGATGTGGATTTAAGCGGCATTCATATTATCGCTATTTCCAAGGGTCCGGAAAGAAACGCCGGCAAAGAATTTTACCATCAACAAGGCAAGCCTAGCTTTGAACTGGCTTATCGTTCAAAATTAGCATTTTATCTCCAAACTTTGCGAGATGAAGCACACCGATTTGCAATTGGGACACACCGCAAAAAACGCGCTAAGTCGATTTACAAAACGACTCTTGATGAAATTGAAGGAATCGGAGCCAAACGAAAAAAAGATCTTTTACGTTTTTTTGGCTCTGTTGAAGATATTAAAGCCGCTTCAATGGAAAATTTGCAAAAAATTGAAGGTATAAGCAAAAAAACAGCTGAAAAAATATATAAATACTTTCATAAATAATTTTTTTGATTTATCTTGAAGGGAGTTTGAACAAATTTATTTAAACAAAAAAAAGGTGCCATTATGTATAATTTACCAAACTTATTGACAATATCACGAATTGTGGTTATTCCCGTTATTTTTTTAACACTTTACATCAATTCTTTTGCTTGGCAGATGTTTACAGCAATTTTGTTTGTTGTTGCTTCTGTAACTGACTATTTTGATGGTTATCTTGCCAGATCTCGCAATGAAACATCTGCTTTCGGACGTCTGCTTGATCCGATTGCTGACAAATTGCTTGTTTCGTCTGCATTAGTGCTTATTTTAGCAAAACCTGATATGGTGTCATATAAAATCAGCTATATCCCCGCTTTTGTGATTTTATGCAGAGAAATACTTGTTTCAGGTTTGCGTGAATTCTTGCGTGAGGTTAATGTCGGTCTGCCTGTAACAAAGCTTGCTAAATGGAAAACAGGTTTTCAAATGACTGCGCTTTCGATGATGCTTTTCAATGGGTTGTGGCACTGGAACGGTATCGGTGAATTTTTGCTTTGGATTGCTGGTATTTTAACTTTTATGACTGGCTATCAGTATTTTCAAAAGAGTCTTGATTATGTTAAATCAATAGAAAAAAACAAAACTATTGAACTGAAAGCTGAAGCAAAAAAAGAAGAACCAAAAGCTAAAGAGGCTCTTCAAAAAAAGAAAAAAGCAGTTACTAAATCCGCCAAAAAGGATGTAACCCCTCAAAAGAAA
>CADBSM010000087.1 GCA_902797315.1 uncultured Pseudomonadota bacterium
GTGTCAATCAGTTCGCGTCTTAAATATTTATCATAAATAAATTGACCATAATAGGCGACGTTGGTCATAGGTGAAGCGCTGTCGGCAATTTTAATAAGATAATTGATTCCGCCTACATCGTTTAATGTACCTTGTTGCTCAAAATAGTTTTTGAGCGTAATTACATCGGCAGCCCTGTCGTGATTGATGATATTTGAGATAACCTCACAAATTTTGGCATGAATAGGATCAGCAAAATGTTTTGGTTTTAAAAACTCTGATACTTTTTCAAAAGCTTTATTGTTGGCAAGTATCGCACCGATTAAAGCTTGCTCTGCTTCAATATTTTTTGGTAATTTATCAATTTCAGGCTTTTCCATTTTTTTTACAATCGCTCAATAAAATTTTAATTAAGGCTATTTTTGATACATTTTTATTCAAAAGGCATTTAAAAAATAAATGACTTGTGAATTGTGGGGATAATATTTTTTTAACGACTGAGATCTTTTGTAGGCAATGAAATGTGAAGATCAATGTTTTTATTTTGTCTGTTCGGTCGTTGCTCAATATTGTTCTTTCTTCCCGTTTTTTCGGCCAAAAGTTCGGCAACTTTTTTATCTATTTGCTGCTGTTCTTCTTCTGTACGAATACCATCTTTGTCGGCTTTTTTGACTTCTTGAAACAATGAACGAATGCGCTTTGTCGCACCATGAACAGTTCGCGCCGGATCTGTTATCTTTTTTATAAATATTTCTGAATTTTTAGTGTTTTGTTCGTCCTTTCTTTCATCTATGTCAAAATCGACATTAATAAAGGAACGAATATCACCCAAGGCAGTATTTTTGAACATTTCATCCGTGCGTTTGTGGTATTCTTTAAGTGAAAACTTATTGCTAACAGCTGTTCCGGCCTGAATGTATGAATTAATATCAGCAAGTTTTTCCTCTTTTGCCTGTTGCCAATAATAAGTACCCACATGATTATTTTTTTCAAGCCATCCTTCAAAAATTAATGCGCCTACTTTTTGTTTGCAATCTTTTTGTGTATGGTTTTGTTCGACATAAGTTTTAATTGCATCTTTGTTGGCGCAAAGATAAAGAATGTCCAGTTCGTTAATATTTTTTGTTTTTTGATACTTTTCAAATGCTAAAGCTGCCTGTGAAATAACGGCGTTAATCTCTGTACACATATTTAGTCTCATGCGATATTCAGGTGAAATTGTGGCTTCTTTAAATGCACCATTTTTATAGTCTGAAATATGTGTTTTTTCATGAGCTAAAACAGATTGAAGGGCATCTTCTTCAGACATGTTGATTTTTGTGGCGAGTTCTTTAATTTTTTCGGGGTCATAAATAATTGAATTTTCTTTGCCGGCATTTGCTACTTCTGGCGTGTGTATTTGTGCTTCTATAATTTGTGTCGGACTTTTATATAATTTTCGATGAGCTTTGTTTTCTTCTCGTTCTAATTTTTTGAAATCAAGTTGTTCCTCAGAAATAATGACTCTATCTTTGGGGTTTTCTTTTGACATAATAACAAGATACCCATTTTCGTACTTTAGATCAATTGCAGACATATCACACATTTCCTGTGCTGTGAGTAACACATGTACTTGTTTTTGTTTGTCTTCTTTAAGTGTTTTTTCTAATAAAAACCGAATTTTTTCACCCTCTGGATTAGCCCCAACAAGTGATAATACTTTTGTTCCATACACTTTTGCTCCTTCATCTAGCATTTGTTGGACAAAATCTACATTAGCGTTGGAAGTTTTAATAATCGTTTTTCCTGATATTGATGGTATTGCTACCTTACTTCTATCTGCTGCGGCGTAATCAAGAGGTTTCCAACCATTATCATCGGCTTGATTAATATCAAAACCCTTTGCTTTTAAAAATTTGATAACTTCAATATCTCCTCTGTTTGCTGCTTCTGTCATAAGCGTTTGACCATCTTTTTTGACATCTAAATGTGCGCCAGCATCGTATAAGACGCGCATACAATCTGCAGATTTATTCATAATAGGGGTTAAACCGTCATCTGCTTGTGCATTTACCTCTGCGTTCATTTCTACGAGTTTTTGTATCATTTCAACATCATTAGTGAAATGCAA
>CADBSM010000088.1 GCA_902797315.1 uncultured Pseudomonadota bacterium
ATCAATAGATTCTGTGATTGAAGAACTTGTGTGCCCGTACAAACAAAAGGTGACAGGTGCTTATCCTAAAGATATGCCGATGACAGAAATTATTTCAACTGAGTTTATTGCGGATGAGGAAACATATCAAAGTATTGTTAAATGTTTAGATGAGGGAAAAAATATGTTCTTGTCAGAAGCTGTTAATATGATGCAAGCTTTGCCGAATATAGAAAAATATGAATATCTGTTAAATCATCGTCAAAAGCTACGCAATATGCTTAAAACAATGCAAGTGGACAGTGAAGAACTCGTCTCATTGTCTGATTTATCCGATCCGGCAGATATCGACCAACAGGTTAAACAGAAGGCAGTTGACGCAAAAGTTGTGCAAAAACATCAGGAAAAAGCGATGGAAGAATTTGAAAAGAACCTAGAAGAGTTTGATGAGCCCTATCGCGCACGCTATTTGAAGTGAGTGAGGTGTGTCAATGATAAACCATTTAGAACAAAAAGGTCGCTTAGCAATTGAAGATGCCAGCAAAAACTCACAGCAATATGTGACGGATAAAAGCCGTCTTTCTAAAACCTTAAAAGAAACTTATTATCAATGGGTTTCAAGGCTTGTAATGTTATTGTGCTTAATCTCGCTTAGTTTTTTTGCTTGTGCTTCTCTTGTTTTGTTTCGGATGGCGCCGCGTGTTCGTATTGAACCTTTTCTTGTTATCAAACAAGATTCATCGGATTCAATGGTTAGATATGAGGTGATTGATCGAAACATGGCTTCAGCAAGGCAATTGATGGAAACTTTTGTAAGACAATATGTTATCCTTCGCAATACAGTGTTAAATGATGAACGTGAAATGCAATCTAGGTGGTTCGCCGGAGGTCTTGTTAATTATTTGTCTGCCCCAAATGTTTTTATCGATTTTAAGAAAATGCAAACAGAGCAAATGTCGTCTTTGTTGAGAGAAAAAACAGTGCGTGATGTCGAAATAGTTTCTATAGGTAAAGTTGGTGGTGAAAAAAGTCCTGTTTGGAAAGTGGATTTCAGAACATATGATTTAATTCCAAATTCTGGAAAAGGAAGTGAAAGCATGGTCTTAAGAACCAATTATTGGACTGCTTCTGTGACAGCTTTTTTTATCCCTCAAAGAATGTTTATGGGAAGAAGATTGATGAATCCATTAGGGTTTACTGTGACACGGTATTCTCAAACACAAGTTGAAATTTTGTAAAAAATACGTTTAGCTGGCATCTAAATACAGAAAACTTCTTTATAAATCTTCTGGAGGGTTTTTGTTTTTTTAGAATAATTTTATTTAACATATGTTAATCTTTTCGTTGTATGTTAAAATCTAAGATAATCTCTAAGCTGTGATAAGTTGGGGATTTGCTCGGGTTCATGTTAGACTTTAAAAAAAATAAAGTGTAACATGATTATGTTAGATGTAAAAGGAACATAGCAATGTGTAAAAAAACAATGATTCTCTTTGCTTTGGTGTTGGTTTCTGCTTGCGGTTCTTATTATGAGCCGGAACCAGTCGGTGTAGGTAAAGATGTCAATGAGCTTAAACTTTCTCCTTGTGCTTGCTTGGAAGTTGAGCTCGACAAAACTTTGCCGGAGTGGTTTGTTGTCTCAATATAGGAAGAGTTAAATGCCGGAACAATTGGGAGTACATAACGTTCAGCAGCGATTAATTGCTTCTCAACAGAAAAAATCGCAACCTCAACGTCCTAATGCTTCAAGAAACATAGGCGATGACGTTGTTGTTAATGCTTCTGAAAAACGCTATTTGTGGACAGCCCGTGCTTTTGCAGTTATTGTTGCAATCAGCTTGTGTTGTAATTTGGTTTTGATTCTGGCTATTTCACAACTTGTGCCGCTTTATCGCGTTGAACCTTTTTTACTTACCTTCGAAAATAAACAAGAACAAGTTTATGATATTGTTCCACTGAGAAATATGGAAGATCAAAAGGCAATTACAGAAGTGTTTGTCCGTGAGTATGTTCTGCTTAGGAGTGCTTTTGTAAGTGATGTTCAAGAAATGGAATCTCGCTGGATGCCCGGAAGTATGCTCCAGGAAATGTCTTCATCGGCAGTTTATCAGTCTTTTGTTGATAAAACAGCTAAAAGAGCTCTGGATATTATTAAAAACAAAGGCTTGACCAGGGTCGTTCGCATCATGACAGTTAATGAACTTGGTCGCGGTTTGTGGCAGGTAGAATATGAAACACGAGACATGTATCCGGATTCGACAGCGCCGCAAATCGATTATTGGACGGCTTCATTGAGAATTGCATATCGTAAAAAAACTGTCAAATATGGCGAAAGACTTAACAACCCAATAGGATTTACTGTTATTGGTTATTCTCTTTCTCATAATAAAGTAGACTAATAAAAGGAAGATATAAATGAAAGTTAATGTGTTGAAAATTTTGGTTTTAATCGGGCTTTTCTCTTATTCGGGAGTGGCTTTTTCGCAAGCAACAATGGATAGCTTAAACCAAAACGCTGACCAGTCTCAAGGCAATTATCCAACAATGAATTTGGATTATGCCGGTATGGGCTCTTTGGGAATGATGCAGAGCGCATGGCTTGATCCGCTTCAAAATTTAGGCGAAGGTCAGACCAAGCCAGCATATTCAAAATATTATTGGTCACCTGATTTGGTTTTGCCAATCAGGGTAAGAACGGGTATGTTGACTTTGATTAATTTTCCGGAATGGGAACTTTTGGAAAATGTTTATATCGGTGATGAAAGCACTTTCAATGGTGAAATAACAGGTCCTAATACCTTGCTTTTGTATCCTGCACCCGGAACAGCAACAGTAGGTGTCGATACGAATGTTATGGTGTTTGGAAGATCTGGAAATAAATATGTTTTTTATGTTAGAAGCGAAGGTGTAAATACAGAAAGACTGACAAATTCGGTGATTGATATTGAAGTTGTCGATGGGCAAAAAAAAAGTCTGGGCGCTGGTAATGGTTCCGGAGGGTCTCTTGGTGGACGATTGAATGCCAGCACATATGGTTCAAGTGGTAATAAATCAGTTGATTCGACATTTACCCGCAGATATCAAAAAGAGGACTGGATTCAAAGCATTCCTCTTGATCCGACACAATTTAAGTTTGATGTGGAAGTTTATGTGCCAAATCCTGATGATGTTGTGATTGCACCGGAGCGTGTATGGCGTGATGACATCTTCACATATATTGATTTAGGTGAAAAAGCTTTAAATATGGTTCAAAGGCCTATTGTGACCTTAATTGTCGAGCGCGTTGAAACACCTGTCGGCTTCAGAGCAAAAGGACCAAATAACAGACTTATTGTTGTTGAAGGGGTTGGCGATATGGTTTTGAGAAACGGTAAGCGTATCGTTTGCTTAAAGCTCAGACGTTCAGATGATGCTGGAATGTATGATATTAGAGCCAAAACAAATGATTGGGAAGTGCCACCGGCTTTGCCCGCAGATAAAGCTGGAAACGCTAAAGATTCTAAGGTCCAAGGATTTGAGTTGACGGGAGGAACAGTTGATAGTCAGACCGCCGCCATGTGGGGTAATGGTGATAGAGCTAGTCTTGTCGGACAGACAGATATTAATATGGGTGCCAATGGCGAACTGATTGTGCCAGAATATGTTTTCCAAGGAAAATCAGACGCTAAGAACGCACAAGGTTATCGTAAAATGTATGAATTGCAGCCTGGACCAAATAAAATGTCTTTTTCTGATGCAATGTCAGGATACAAGTATGGTTATGGTTTTGATGGTGATGATACGGCGAATATCTCAGTCGAGCTTGGAACGGATGCTGACCCTTCGAAATTAGAAAGATTGTGGGCAGATTTGTCTAAACGTTATGGCTCAACATTGAAAAATTATCAGCCGTTCTATGCTTTCGATGCGCCGGCAGATGGTCAAGGCAAAGAGTTGTTCCACTTAAGGATTGGGCCAGTTCCTTCTATTGATACAGGTGATGAAATTTGTAACGAATTAGGACGTAATGGAGTCTTTTGTAGTGTTATTCGAATTCAATAAAATGAGAGTTTAATGAGTAAAGAGCAGTTAACACATTCAGAACGCTATGTTCGTAAAACAAACCGCATTATTTTAGTTATCGGGTTGGTGTCGTTTGTCGCTTTCCTTTTCGGTCTTTTGCTTTTGTTTTCAAGCAAGGTGACGAATGATGAATACCAAGAACCGGTGTTTACGGCAGATGATGATGTCTTAAATCTTGAAACAAACACTAATCCTCTTATGGGAGAGATTGAATTTGATGAAGTTGAAGGCTATGAATTGCCTATAACTACCACTCCTAATCCTGTCAATATGGGACAAGTTGTTTTAGGAACGGAAGCTAAGAATGTTTTAACAATTGGTACAAATGGCAAGGCCTCCATTCGGGTTGTTTCTGTGAAACTTGCGGAACCTCCGTTTGATGGTTTTGTTTATCAGGATAATTGTACAAGTGCTGAATTGCGAGGTAATCAAACGTGTAATATTGTGATGCAATGGGCACCAGTTGTTGCAGGAAACGTTCAAAATAATTTTATTGTTTCTTGGCATGAGCTAAATTTGAGCACCCAAAATGCCAAAGCTGAAAAAATTCCGGTTGAAGGTAATGCGATTACAAAAGAAGAATGCAATTTTTGTGAAACAGGTTTGGTTGCAGGTTCTATAAATCTTGAAGAATCAGATCCGTCTAAACGCCGTATTGCCTATGGTCCGAAAGGAGAAAAAATTGGTTATATTGATGATCAGGGGCTGGTTTATAATGAGGCCGGGCAGGTTATCGGAAGAATGAATGCAGATGGTTTGATTGTAGATAATGACGGCAATGTGATAGGTGTCGCCGGCAACAAAAAGCTTATTTTCGATGATAATGGCAAAGTAATAGGATTTGTTGGTTCTGATGGAACAGCTTTTGATTTGCAGGGCAATATTCTCGGAAAACAGCTTTCAGATGGTACAATTGCTAATGAACAGGGTGAAATTATAGGAAAGGCTGTTGAAAGTGGGTATGTTTTTAACAATCAAGGACAAATTGTCGGGAGAGTAATGGATGATGGAACCATTGTTGATGATGCGGAAAATGTTCTAGGCAGATTGAATGAAAATGGACAGGCTGTCGATTTGAATGGTGAAGTTATTGGGTATGTGAGTCAAGCCGGAAAAACAGTTCTTGATGATAACGGTCAAGCTTTAGGTGTTGTTTTGCCTGATAATTCAGTGATTGATGAAGAAGGCAATATTATTGGCAGATTGGATGAAAACGGCAATATTTATCAAAATAGAGAAAGAGCGATTGGGCGTCTTGTTGATAACAGAATAAGAGCCTATGATGAAAATGGTAATGTGATAGGTTTTGTTGATGAAAATGGTAATGTGGTTGATGCTCAAGGTCAAGTGATTGGAAAAGTTCGTGAAGATGGAACAGTTGTGAATGCTGCAGGCGAAGTGATTGGTCGGACCGGTTCGGCTGTTTATGATGAAAATGGTAATGTGATAGGCTTTGTTGATCAAAATGGTAATGTTGTTGATTTTCAAGGTCAAGTGATTGGGAAAGTTCGTGAAGATGGTACAGTTGTCAATGCCGCCGGCGAAGTGATTGGCCGGACCGGTTCGATTGCTTATGATAATCAGGGAAAAGCGATCGGCTTTATTCAGCCTGATGGTAGGGTTTTTGGCTTTGATGGAAATCAAATTGGACAAGTTATGGAAGATGGTTCGATTGTTGATGATAAAGGTCGTGTTATCGGGCAAACAACAAGCTCAAACATCAAAAAAGCACGTATAGCTTATGATCAAAATGGTAATGTGATAGGTTTTGTTGATGAAAATGGTAATGTGGTTGATTTTCAAGGTCAAGTGATTGGTAAAATGCTTGAAGATGGAACGCTTGTAGATCAAGATGGCAATGTATTAGGTCAAGCAGGGCTTGAAATGAATTTTATAACAGATGAAACAGGCCAAATCATTGCTTATGTTAATGAAAAAGGCGATATTGTTGATTCTGA
>CADBSM010000089.1 GCA_902797315.1 uncultured Pseudomonadota bacterium
ACCCTTTTGGCACTTGGGATATTTACGCCAGCTATACGAGCCAAATTAATTCTCCATTTTCAATAAAATAAACATTTAAAAAGTTGATCACCACTTTTCAAAATTAAGCGGATTATATTAAAATATTTATGTATGTCAATAGGTTTTTTTTATTTTTTTCGATATTTTTTTTGTTTTTATTTTGAGATATCAAGACCTAAAATTTCAAAAATTTTATGAGCAGTATTTTCAATTGAACCTGTACCGTCAACTGTACGTAGCAAGCCTAGCTTTTCAAAATATGATATTGTTGGATAAGTGAGTTTCCTGTAATTGACCAGTCTGTTTTCCACAGTTTGTCTGTTATCGTCAGCGCGTCGAATAAATTCAGTCGAACCACAAATGTCACAAACGCCAGAAATTTTTGGTTTTAAGTGTTTATCATGATAACCTTGACCACATTTTGCGCAAGCATAACGTCCTAGTATCCGGTCTATGATTACTTCATCTGGAACTTGAATTTTAATAACACATATTAAATCTATGTTTTTTTGAGTTAAAATTTCTTCCAGTGCAATAGCCTGAGGTAAAGTTCTTGGAAAACCGTCTAAAATAAAGCCCTTTTGACAATCTTCTTCATCAATACGAGAAGAAACCATTTCAACAATCATTTCATCGGTTGCAAATTCGCCACGATCAAGCGCTGCCTTTAAGTTTTGAGCTAGAGGGGTGTTTTTCGATGCAAACTGGCGAAGCATTTCTCCGGTTGAGAGATGGCATAAACCTGCTTTTTCATGCAAAAGGCGCGCCTGTGTGCCCTTGCCACATCCAGGCGCTCCTGTTAAAACAATTCGAATTGGACGCTTCAATGATGCCTCCGCTTAACGTCTTTTCTTCTGTCCAACGATGGCTGCCTTTTTGAGCAACCCCTCATATTGATAGGCAATTAAGTGAGATTGAACTTGTGTCATAAAATCCATGGTGACTTGTACAACGATTAAAAGTGTTGTGCCACCAAGAACAAAAGGTACTGACAATCTTGAAATCAAAATTTCAGGCAAAATACATAACGCCGTTAAATAAGTGGCTCCCAAAACAGTTAGGCGTGTAATAACATAGTCTAAATATTCAGCCGTGCTGTTGCCTGGGCGAATGCCTGCAATAAAGCCGCCATGTTTTTTCAAGTTTTCTGCTGTTTCTTCTGGGTTAAAGACAACAGCTGTATAGAAAAATGAGAAAAAGACAATCAAAAAGGCGTAAAGAGCTAAATAAAGGGGTTGACCGTGTCCAAGCCATTGATTTAACGTTTGCACCCAAGACGGTCCATTTTGCGCCGAAAAGTTTGCTATTGTAATAGGCAATAATAAAAGCGAACTGGCAAAAATCGGCGGAATAACACCTGTCGGGTTAATTTTTAAAGGCAGATGTGAACTTTCGGCTGCTGTCATACGCATACCGATTTGGCGCTTTGGATATTGAATAATGATTTTGCGTTGTGCACGTTCAACAAAAACGATAATATAAACTAAGGCCAAAGCCATTAAAAGCAAAAGACCGATAACCGTTACAGACATAGAGCCGATTCTTCCCAATTCAAATGTTCTGGCCAGCGCAGCAGGAATGTTTGCAATAATGCCGACAGTGATAATCAGTGAAGAACCGTTACCTACACCACGTGATGTAATTTGATCGCCAAGCCAAACCACAAACATTGTGCCGCCAACAAGAGAGATAACCGTTGTAAAGCGGAAAACAAAACTCGGAATAACAACAGCAGACATTCCGGCAGCACCAGAAATGCTTTCTAAACCGACAGCAATACCATACCCCTGAATCATTGTAATTAATACGGTTAATACTTTGGTATAGTGCGTGACCTTGCGATGTCCGGCTTCGCCTTCTTTTTTAAGCGCCATCAATGAAGGAATGACAGACTGACCAAGCTGGATGATGATAGATGCCGAAATGTAAGGAAAAATATTCAAAGCAAAAATAGTCATACGAGATAAAGCACCACCTGAAAACATGTTAAACATGCCGAGAATACCACCAGAGTGTTGCGAAAAAACCTCAGAAAGAACACGAGCGTCAATGCCTGGCAACGGAATAAATGTGCCAAGTCTGAATACAATTAAAGCAAAAATTGTAAACCACAATCTCTTTTTTAAATCCTCTGCTTTGCTAAAGGCTGACATATCTAAACTTGCAGCCATTTTTTCTGACATCGATACCATATTTATTTTATCCTTTTTTCAAAATTAAACGACCATGTAAAACACATGACTATATTTATTGTGAACTAATCTAATACACAAATCAAAAAAATATACAACATTTTTTTGCTTATCCTCAAAATATTTGTGCAAAGAATTTTAAAACAA
>CADBSM010000090.1 GCA_902797315.1 uncultured Pseudomonadota bacterium
AGATAAGCACCTTAGGCCTTTAATATCGAGTTGTTAAAATGTGCATTTCATGGTAACCTAAGGTGTTTATAAAAAAGGGCGGAAAGAATCATCTTTCCGCCCTTGTTGTTTGGAATAAACCTTGACAAGGTGTTTTCTATCATTAAAATCAAAATGAGAAAAAATATGGGTATTTTAGGAGCATTAAAAATGCCGACAATTCACCTGATGCATGGCTTTATAGGTTTTGGGAAAACAACGATTGCTAAAAAAATTGAACACAATTTTGATGCCGTGCGTTTGACACATGATGAGCTGATGATTGAACAATATGGCAGAAACCCAGATGATTTCTTGTGGAAATATTATCTGGTTGATAATCAAATTCGTACACTTGTCTCAGATTATGTGAGGCAGGGTAAAAATGTTATCATGGATTATGGTTTTTGGTCGCACAAAAAACGAAAAGAATATTATGATTTTGCTTCAAAATTAACACAAGATGTCGTTTTTCATGTTGTTTGTTGCGATATGGAGGTTGCCAGAAAACGAGTTCAGGATCGCACACAAAATGATAAAACGGCTCTTTTAATTGAACAGGAAACTTTTGATGTTCTTCTTAAACAATATGAACCGTGGTGTGAAAAAGATGTCTATCCCGTCGTTTTTCATAATGCCCTATCAACACAGTATATCGGTCATATTGTAACAGTTAAAATGGACAGGCCTTTGGGATCAAAACATCCTCAATATGGTTTTAAATATCCCCTTAACTATGGTTTTGTTCCGTATACACTCTCAAAAGACAAAGAAGAACTAGATGCTTATGTTCTGGGCTGTAAAGAACCTCTTAAAAGCTTTGTTGGGAAATGTATTGGTGTGGTTCAAAGAACAACAGAAGATGATGATAAGTTAATTGTTGCTCCTGTTGATTTGAATTTTTCAGATCAGGAAATTGAAAGTCAAATCGCTTTTCAAGAACAATGGTTTGAGCATATCTTAATTCGAAAATAATTTTTGTTTTGGAGCTTTTTGACATGGAATATCAAACTAAAGAAGATTTACTCGAAGTTTTGAGACAAACGCCTCAAGGCACTGAAAGACAGAAAATTTTATATCGAGGACATAATCGAAAACTTGTTGAAAATAGCGGCGCAAATGTGACATTTTATTGTGGAAAAATGAGAGAAGGATTGACCGTAAAAGAAAAATTAAGCTCAATTTTTCTTTTTTTGATTGCACGCTTGAATCCTAAAACGGGAAAAAATGACGGTATTGGTGCTTTGGGCGGTTTGGCAGAACGTACAAATAAATCACAATTTGAGCAAATGACGGAGCAACAAAAACAAAATTTGTTGGGCCTTAAAGATGATGTTATCTTGCAAAATAATCATCTCGTCTTAACAACAGACATCAATATTATTCGTCAAAATAATGTGAAACGAGAGCTTCGAGAAGAATTTAAAAATATCGGCTTGTCTTCAGACTTAATCGATTTTGAACAATTGAAATTGGTTGATATGCCAGGGATTTGTGATGATAATTACCTGATTAATATTTGGAATGGTGAAGGTGATGTGTTTGCTGTCACACCTTATTGTCATATACTTCAATTAGATGAAAAAATCTTAGATTCTCTTGTGAAATCCTCGCAAAAAACAGTGCAACAAAAAAATTCTGAAGTTGCACGTTTTTTTAAAATACCTTTATTTGATGCCTTGAAATGTTACGGCAATTATGGCGATAAGGTTCAGCTGGAAGACGGCAGATCAGCAATAGAAGATTATAGATATCCGCATGAATGGTTGATTAGTTGGATTTTGGCTGCACACTTGCTTGAAAATAAGGCGGCTGATTTGCTGACTTTAATGTCGGAAGTCAGGCAAGAAACTTCTTATAATATTGATTTTCAAAAGGCTGCTGAAAAAATGCGTCAAGATTTGAAATATGTGGCTGAACTTTTGAAAATAGATGAAAAAAGTATGCTTAAAATACAACAAATGAATACATCTTTTAATGTGCGTTATTAGAAATTTCTATGTTTAGAATATTTTTTCCATCGATATAGCGATATTCTATCTTATCAGCCAGTTTTTTTGCTAAAAAGATGCCCAGGCCTCCAATGTCTCGATCTTTAATCTCAAGATTAATATCCGGATCTTTGCGGTTTAAAGGGTTGAATTTTTTGCCGCTATCGGAAAAACAAACGCTATAAATGTTACTTGTATAATTTGTTCTGATCTCAACAACGCCTTGAGCTCCTTCGTAAGCGTATGATGCAATGTTTGAAAAAATTTCTTCGGCAATGTTGATTATTCTAAACTGAACATCTGAGTGAATTTCTTTTTGGTTCATATCCTGTTTTAAAAAAGAAATCACTTTAGCTAAATTTTGATTGTCTGCATTAATTGTTAAATATTGGGAGGAGTTTCCATAATAAATAAATTCTAGCATCGTAATGTCATCAGATTGAGGAAAGTTTTTTGTGAAATGTCCAATATCATCTAAAACAGTTTGCAAGGTTTGCTTCGCAGAAGTAGACACTTTTTGTAAAATGTGAAATAATCTTTGCTCTCCATAAAATTGACTTTCTTCATTTTCAGCTTCAGTAATGCCATCCGTATATAAAAATAAACGGCTGTTATTTTTAAGTGTGAGAGTTTGAGATTTAAATTCTGCATCTTTGACGACGCCTAAAACCATGTTTTTTATCGGATATAAATATTCGTATTTTTGATTGTTTTTGAGTAAGGGAGGGGTGTGCCCAGCATTGACATATTGCATATACCCATTGCGAAGATCAATTATAGCCATAAAAGCAGAAACAAACATGCAGGCATCATTGCCCTCATACAGCTGATTGTTAACATGATAAAAAACCTCAGATGGGCTTAGTTTTCCTTTTGAAATGTTTTTAATGAGTGTTAACGCTTTCATCATATACAAAGACGCAGGAATCCCTTTGCCAGAAACATCTGCCATCACAACAACAAAATGATCGGCGTCTATATAGAAAACATCGTAAAAATCACCGCCAACCTGCTTGGCTGGTTTCATTAATGCAAAAACATCAAAAGCAGGATTGATTGGAAAATCAACAGATAAAGCAGATTTTTGAATGTTGTGTGCGATACTTAGTTCACTTTCGGATTTCTGTTGTTCTGTGGCTCTTTGCTTTTCTTGCTCAATATAAGATAATAAGTTGTTGCGCATGTTAGATAAGGCAACAGAAAGTACAGATACCTCGTGTGAAGAAGGCGTTTCTGCAAAACGTTTATCAAAATTACCCTTACCATAAGATGTTGCAATGTCGCTTAACGTTAAGAGCTGATTTGTAGATCGACGGCAGATTAAACGAATTAAAAAAAGTAAAATCAGTGTGCCAAAAAGTAAAGATGCTAACATCGTTAACTGAAATTGTCGGATTGGTGTTAAAAATTCTTTGGCCGAATAAACCAAACACACCCCCCAACCAAGATGTTTAATTGGAGCATAGAAAAAAATAACAGATCCTTTAAAAACAGAAGAATAGGGGATTTCAACACGGCCACTGTTTCCTTGAGCTAAATCTTTTCCTGCTTTCTCAAGTGCAGGTAAATTCATTTTTTTAGACAGTTCAAAAATAGTCATTTTTAAAGCAATATTTGGATCAGGGTGTGTGACATATAAACCGCTTTTTGATAAAAGCAAGAGTTTGCCTGAATCATAAAATGAAAACGAAGAAATGCTTTCTGATATGGCACTTAAATCAACTGTTAAGGCAAATAAGCCATCAAAATCACGACTGTTTTTAAACATAAAAGGAACTAAACAAGTGACAACCATCTTGTTTGAGTTCTTGTCAATATAAGGTTCTGACCAATAAATTTCTTCAACCTTTGGCACTTCTTTGAACCAAGGAAATTGGTCGTACAAATTTGTAATTTTTTGAGGTAAAAATGAAATAATGTTGTTGTTTTGAGAAGAAGTATATAAGGTTCCTTTGGATACGTCTTCTGGTGAAAATAAATAGGCCCAGGCATTGATGAATTTTAGTTCGGAATAACCACTCGTTTTGATGGCGGAATTCAATACAACTTCAATTGAAGGTAAGTCTGTTTTTAAAAGTTGATTTAAAGTGTTTTTCGTGCTTAATACAGTGTGTTCGGTGTCTTGGACTAAAAAAGTGAAATCAGAAATGTAGGTGTCAACAGATTTTTTTGCCATTGCTTCAATCTGAGATTTAATAATGGGTTCGGAACGCTCAGAAATAAAAAAGATCAAAAGAAAAAAACCTATAAACACACAGCTTAAAATGCTGAGGCTTAGTTTTAAACTTAAAGATTGGTTATTTATCCAAGAATTGAACTTTTTTTTCATTTGTCTTTATCAAGCATGCTTTCTAAACCGGTGTACTCAAAAATAGAGCGAATAGATGGTGATGTGTTTTTTAAAACCATGTCGGCACCATTGATGTCAAGAGTTCGCTTGAGCTGTAAAAAAGCGCGCAGACCAGCAGAAAAAACGTATTCAACCTGTGCCATGTCAATCTCAAGG
This sequence comes from uncultured Pseudomonadota bacterium, assembly GCA_902797315.1. Taxonomy (GTDB): domain Bacteria; phylum Pseudomonadota; class Alphaproteobacteria; order RF32; family CAG-239; genus UBA1254. Next base: position 4,516 of record CADBSM010000090.1, read on the forward strand.
TGGTCAATATCTGTCAGATTTAGCTCGGATGTTAGCGTTGGTGATGTATTCGGATCAAGCCAGCCCTTGAGGGTTACGTAAAGGGTTCTGCTTTCAAGTTTTTGCGTTATGGAAAGTGTTTTGGTTTCTTCTTGCATGTGTCTGCTCCTTATCTTTCATTTGTTCGTTCATTGTATTTAAATTTTACGACTTTGTCAAGATTGCTGCGATTTTAATTGATTTTGTGTCTTAAATCAATTAAAATCAAAAAAAAATTTTAGGATGTAAAGATGATATTGACTTTTGTCGTTGTGCTTGTTCTAGCGCTTTTTGTTGTCAGACCATTGCAAAAAAATGCTTTTTTTATGCTCTACTTTGCCTTGATGGTTGGTACGGCTTTTGTGCTTGAAAAATATGGCTATCGTTTTGCGCCATTTTCTAAACAAAGTTTTGTGATGTTCTTGCCCCCGCATTTTGTTTGGATTAATTTTGTCACCTTGCTCGCTTATATGGCAGATAAAAGAGCTGCCCAAAAAGGAGATTGGCGTGTAAGCGAAATGAACCTTCATCTTTTGGAACTTTTGGGCGGATCTCCGGCCGCTTTCGTCTCTCAAAAAATTTTTCATCACAAAACTAAGAAAAAAAGTTTTCAGATGTTTTTTCTGTTTGTGCTTGCTGTTCAAATTACAATTGTATATTATGCTTGTCAGATACTCAAGATCATCTAACATAATAAGGACGATTAATGAAAAAAGAAGAACTTAAGGCAAAGCGCAACTTTTATCAATATTACCAAATTATGTGGCCTTTTATTAAGCCTTATTTTTTTAGGGCTCTTTTGGCTGTGATGATTAGTATTCCTATCGGAGCACTTGATTCGGTCATTGCGCTTGCTTTGAAACCATATATGGATATTGTCTTAATCGAAAAATCAGAACAATCACCTGTTTATATTCCTATATTGATTATTGCATTTACATCAATTCAAGGGGTTCTCAATTATATGGCGACCTACTTAAATACTTGGGTTGGTACAAAAATTAATCAAGATATGAAACGCTGTCTGTTTAAAAAATTGATGAGCCTTGAAACGGCATTTTTTGATAAGTATGATTCTGGTGTTGTTATTCAACGTTTTTCCGCTGATACAGATGCGGCTTGTAGCGGTTTGCTTGATAACCTAAAAAGCGTTGTTTCAAAGTTTTTTTCATCTTTTTCACTTGTGATCGTCTTAATCTATAATTCTTGGCAACTCGCCATTATTGCTGTTGCTGTTATGTTTTTCGCTTTTTTGCCCCTAAGTACAGTGAAACGCAGAATTAAAAAAACAATTTTCAAAAGTGTACAGGAAACAACAAAAATCTATACCAATTATAATGAAATGCATAGCGGCAATAAAACAATCGCCGGTTATAATTTGCAAAATTATATGTATCAAAAATTTAATGATACTTTAAAAAATTTGTTTAAGCTTTCGATGAAAATTGTGCAAAAAACAGCATGGATGACACCTTTAATGCATGTTGTCGTCTCGGCTGGAATTGCCGCAGTGATCTGGTATGGAAGCACTTTAATCGTTAATGGTAAAATTACACCTGGAAATTTTGTCTCATTTATAACGGCATTAGTTCTGTTGTATACACCTATTAAAAGTATCGGTAAAACATACAACAATATGCAAATCTCCTTTTTGGCAATTGATCGAATTGTCGATATCTTGGATATTCAGCCTCAAATTAAAGACAAATCAAATGCGCTTGTTTTTGAAGGCGTTGGCAAATGTATTGAGTTTAAAAATGTTTGTTTTTCGTATGTTCCTGGGATAGAAGTTTTGACAGATATTAATCTTGAGGTGACTGCCGGTTCGTGTGTTGCAATTGTCGGAAATTCAGGTGGAGGAAAAACAACGTTGGTTAATCTTTTGCCGCGTTTTTATGATGTTTGTAAAGGTCAAATCTGTATCAATGGTAAAGATATTAAAGATTATAGTTTAGAATCTTTGCGTTCAAATATTGCCGAAGTTTTTCAGGATAATTTTTTGTTTTCAGGCACAATTAAAGAAAATATTTTAGCCGGCAACCCTCAGGCAACAGATTTAGAAATTATGCAGGCTCTTCAATCAGTTTATTTAGATGATTTTATTTTAAATCTGCAAGATGGTATCAATACAGAAATTGGAGAACGAGGCACATTGCTTTCAGGGGGGCAAAAACAACGCTTGGCTATTGCACGTGCCTTGATTAAAAATGCACCTATTGTTATTTTAGATGAAGCAACCTCTGCACTTGATAACAAATCTGAGGCTATTGTTCAAAAAGCATTTGAAAATTTGATGAAGAATCGTACGGTCTTTATTATTGCTCACCGCTTGTCAACCATTCGAAATGCTCAGAAAATTGTTGTTATCAATGATGGATGTCTTGTAGAACAAGGAACACACGAAGAACTCATTGCAAAAACGAACGGAATCTATCAAACACTCTATAATGCTCAGTTTAAAAATTCGTAAGATTTTATTGCAACGTTTGTGTTGTCGAAAACAAAACCTGTTTCGGTGCAATGTTTTGAGATAAAACAGCTTGAAAAACAGGATACATCTGTTCACATTCGCTGATTGCAATTTCAATGATTTGAGCAAGCTTTGGGGCAAAATTGTAGTCGTTTTCATCAACGATTATGGAATGCTTAAAAATAGGTATTTCGTGTTCGCTCCAATAAGAAAAATGTCCAACCCAAAGATCTTCGTTAATGAGTGCAAGAAGTTCAAAAATGCGGCTTTTGTCGCAAATCTTTGTTTCGATATCCATAAAACAAGACACATGCAAACATCTTAAATGAGCTTCCCAGGCAAAAAATAAAAGCATATTGTCCCATTTGCCTTGAACCTCTACAACAATTTCATTTAAATCTCGGCGCTCAAATTCAAAAGATTTTTTTGTAAAAATATCTTCGACAATGTCAATTGGATTTGTGTGCATGATTTGTGGAGTTGCAAAAAACATTTAAGAGCCCTTCTTTTAATCTGATTTAACAATAAAACAGGCGAGTCGCATTAGACAAGAGTGTTGATAAAGTTGTGCAATAAAAATATTTTTTTTTAATGTTGTATTTTTTTTTTATTGCATAAATTCAGAGAGTTAAAAAATTTGTGGGTAATCTTTGATTTTTTAATGTGGATTATTTTTAGCGCATTAATATACTTTTAAATGTTTTATTTGATTGAAAGGTTTTTTAATATATGGGTTTGACATATCCTGAAATTTCACCTGTTCTTTTTCATCTTGGGTTTGTGGACATTAGATGGTATTCTTTGGCTTATTTGATTGGTATCGTGTCTGCATGGTTGCTTATTTTAAGAACTGTCAAAAAATATCAATTACCAATAACTAAACCTCAGATTGATGATATGATTTTTAATGTGACACTTGGTATTATACTGGGAGGTCGAATTTTTTATGTTTTGTTTTATAATTTAGGGGAGTTTATAGAGCATCCCCTAGAAATTTTTGCTTTATGGCATGGTGGTATGTCGTTCCATGGCGGATTGTTTGGTGTGATTGTTGCTTTATATTATAGCTCAAAAAAAATGAAATATCCCTTCTTTGGTCTCTCTGATTTGACGGCGCTTTATGCGCCTATTGGACTCTTTTTAGGAAGGCTTGCTAATTTTGTTAATGACGAACTGTGGGGAAGAGTAACTGACGTGCCGTGGGCTATTAAATTTCCTAAAGGAGGCTATTTGCCAAGGCACCCGTCTCAGATTTATGAGGCTTTTTTGGAAGGAATCTTGCTTTTTGTTGTCTTAAATATTCTGTGGAGATCGAAATTTGTGCGGCAACGTCGGGGTTTTGTTTCTGGTGTGTTTTTAATAGGATACACTTTAAGTAGAATGTTTGTCGAATGTTTTAGACAGCCGGATGCACAACTTGGTTTTATATTCCAGAATATAACCATGGGTCAGATTCTTTCCTTGCCTTTTTTGATTATAGGGTTTTGGATTGTCTATCATTCGGTTCAAAGAAAAAATTAAAACTTTGAAGGTGTGCGTCTGATTTTTTTTGCAGATTCTATCTCTTCACAAAATGTCATGTTTTGTGTGAAGCGGTACTTTTGATGAAAATTTTCGTGCATGCGCATTAAGACGGCGTTAGCATCAGCGTCGCTTCGCCTTTTTTCAGAAACAACAGGTGTGATGGTTAGTTTGACAGATTTATTTTTTAAAAAAACAAATTCTGTGCCGGCAATTAAACGACGGATATCTTCCATCGCCTCATAGGTTTGTTTGACATCAAAATCGGTGAAAACTAAAATAAATTCATGAGGCTTATTTCGATAAATCAAGACCTCGGGCTGTTTTGAATAGACTTTTTCAATGATCATTTCAGTGAGCCGATCTGTTGAAGCCTTCCCAAAAACTTTGAATAGTTTATTGTAATTGTCAATATCAAAAAACGCCATGGAATATTTTGGAGGAAATTTTTTAGCATCATGTGCGTAAAATGTGTTTTTAGAATAAACACCAATAATTTCGTCTTTGTAGTAAGCATATAAGAGTGCATGAAGGTTCGCATATAAGACTATAAAAATAGCGGCTAAGTTGTAAATAACAAAAGAAAAAACGTCTGTCGCATTTAGAAGAGAAAGCCCGAAACAAAGCATTGCAAAAAAGATTCCTGTCTGCCTGAAAGATGGATAAAAACTGATTTTTAGTAACATATAAATCAATAAAATAAACCAAGCTAAATAAGATATGAAAAGCATATTTTCAGGAAAATTGAAATGGTAAACAAAGGCAAACCGCTCAACTAAAACGCCTTGGAATAACCAAAATAAAAAAACGTAAAATAATTGAGTCTGTGAAAATTGTTTTTTGGATAAAAGATAAAATAAATTTAAAGGACAAAGCAAAAATAATGACGAGCAAATAAAAGAAAAGTCAGATTGAGAGGTTTGTGAGCGGGTTTTATTTAGTGTTATATAAAAAGCAAAAAGAAGCAGAATAAAAAATATTTGCTTTTTTTGAGAAGTGAAACCTAAAACAATAAGGGTTGCGATGATTAAAATATAAAATAAAACATTGTAAAGCTGAAGGTAAGATTGATCAAATGTTTGAAAAATCGTTGAACAAAAGGTGGCAATAAGCACAACCAGCGCCGGTATGAGCGACGTTTTGACAGAGCTTAAAATTTCAGCTATGGAAGGCACACGTAAATCCTTGAAATGTTCTTACCTTATTGTAAACACTTTATAGACGTAAAATGTTTAAATTTTATTGACACATTTCAAAATTGAACTATCACCATATGAATAAAAACGATATTTTTCTTTTATGGCATGAGCGTAAGCTTTTTGCATGCGTTCTGTGCCGGCAATGGCGCATATGAGCATAAACAAAGTTGATTTTGGTAAATGAAAATTTGTGATAATCATGTCAATGATTTTGAATTTGTAGCCTGGTGTGATGAAAATGTTTGTCTCATCGCAAAATGGATGCAAAATGCCTCTTTCGTCGGCAGCTGTCTCTAAAAGCCTGACAGAGGTTGTCCCAACTGCAATAATTCGCCGGCCTTCATTTTTTGCAAGATTAATCGTTTCAGCAGCCAGAGGAGTGATAATGCCAAATTCTGCATGCATTTTGTGGTCTTTTGTATCATCCGATTTGACTGGTAAAAATGTGCCTGCGCCGACATGCAGCGTTAAAAAAACTTTTTGAATGCCTTTTTTATCAAGAGCATCTAAAACATTTTGAGTAAAATGTAAACCGGCAGTTGGTGCGGCAACGGCTCCTTCGGCTTTGGCATAAACAGTTTGATAGTCTTCTTTGTCATTGTAAGGATTCCACAGCCCCTTTAATGGTTTGTCCCGTTTGATATATGGAGGCAAAGGCATCATGCCATAAACTTGCAATAAAGACGAAAGAGAATCGACATCACATAAAAATTCAATCAAAACACCGTCTTGCAAATCTTTTTTAAGTACACGTGCTTTAAAATTCGATTCGCAAGCTGAAATTTGTGATGTATAAAAGGTAATAATGTCATCTTTATGTAGGCGTTTAGCATTTTTAATAAAACTCCACCATGTGAGGCCGTTTTGTGGATGATAAAGCGTCACCTCAACAAGAGCTTCGCCCCGTTGTCCGTATAAACGCGCAGGAATAACTTTCGTATCATTGAAAACTAAAACATCACCTTTTTGTAAAATGTTTGGAAGATCAAAAAAATGTCTGTCGACAATTTTTGTTTCGTCGCTCAAATCAAGAAGTTTTGAGGAGTCTCGTGGTTTGGCAGGGGCTTTCGCAATCAGCTCTTTGTCTAATTCAAAGTCAAATATGTCAACACGCATTTTAAAATATCCCTTTTTGTAACAAAAAAATCACTTTGTTTTTTTTGCTTTATAGTATATATATATGAATATTGCAAGCGGAATTTAAGCCCGATTTAATTATTGCTCTGCTTTATTCCGTAAAATAAATTTATTTTGTCAAAAAATGTGTTGACTTTAGCAAAAATTTAATGTATAGTTCAAACAAAATGGATTAAAACGACTTTTTGGAGATTTTTGAAATGGCAAAAGAAAACAAACAAGTGACCTACGATTCTATTGAGGAAGTGATTGAGGCAGAGTATAAAAATACTGTTGAATTGCTTGAGAATGGTAATATCTTTGATTTGACAGATGCTCAGCTCTCAAACTTGATGGCTGTTGTGGCTGCTCGTGACCCTAACCATCCTGCACTTAAAAGAGCTGAGGAAAGATTGGCTCAGTTTAAGGCTGAAAACAATTTGGAAGAAAACGATTATAAGATTTATGAAGAAAACGCTGAGTTTGTCGATGATGTTGCCGAACATTACGGCTATGAAGAAATGGTTTCTGAAGACAAAGACATCAAGTCTTTTGTTGATCAAGTCGAAGTAACAGAAACAGTTGTTGAAGACGGTAAAACTGAAGAAAGACCACTTTCTATTGAAAAGAAAAATGAGTATTTGGCTGCTTTGTTTAAAGCAACTCAAGAAGAGGCAAAACTCTCGTTTTATGGTGATAAAGAATTTAACAAAAAGAGAAAAACAGATAAAACAAAAGCTGTTAAGGGAACAATTAAAGATCTTTTTGTAACAAAGCTTATTACGACAGCTACAGGTTCTGCCTTGGAAACGCCAACAGCTGCTGAACAAGAAGTCGGTTCAAATGCTTTTAAAGAATACATCAAACGTCAGGCAAAGGTTGCACGCCAAACAATACGAAAATTTGGTGATGCCGGCAAAGTTGCTATTAAAACAGATCAAATTTTAGCTTCAATTGCTGATGGTGCAAGCAAGGTTGATAATTATGTCGGCGTTTTGCGCCAAAAAGCGAGCAAGCTTTCAGAAAAAGGTCATGTTGCGCTTAATAACCTTGCAGCACGTGTTAAGACAGGTTGGCAACAGGTTGAAAAGACAGCTAATTATGTCTCTGAAAACAGATATGAAATTTATAAAAATTTGAAAAAAGGTGTTAAAAACAACTTTAAAGATAACAAGGTTCAAACAATTTCAAACTTGGCTGCAACAGCTGCGTTAAGTTTGGCTGCAACAGCAGGTGCACCGGTAACAGCTGTGGCTTTGGGTGCTTATGGCGTTTATATGGCAGCAGGTTCATGGGTACACCCGTTGATTACGGAAACACGTAAAATTGCTCGTGAAAGAAAAGAAGCCGGACTAGAACCGATTTCATTCAAAGAGCGCTGGAAAATAGCTAAAACAAATAAGTTGGCTAAAACAGTTATTGATCCAGAAACAGGTCAAGAAATTGAAAACAAAGAGCGCAAAAAATATATCAGAAGAGCTGCTGTGACTACAGGTATTGCTGTTGTGAGCTTCGGCTTGCTTTCAAGGGCTGTCGCAAAAGCCAGCAGAGCAGCCAATGCCGCTGATCTTGTTAAAGGGACATTAAAGGATTCCGGTTTGGTCAGAATCGCTGCACCGATTGCAGCTCAGGCAACTGATTATGGTTTTGCAAAGGCTCGTGTTGCTCAGGCTAAAAAAGCTGCGAAGCTTGAAAATAGCGCTGCTGCACAAAAAGAGCTTTTGGAAGCCAAGGGCGAATCCAGACAAGCTGCTATCGGACTTGTGGCTGGTGTCGCTTTGGCCGTTGGTGTTCGTGCGGGTTCTCAGTATATTTCTAGCTCGATTTCTGGTATTGTTTCACATGTTCAGGGCTTGGGTGGCTCTGAGAATGTGGCTGCAGAAGCTGCTCATTCGGTTGCGTCAACTTCAGGACAAGCGCCGTATATTGGTTGGCAAGAGGGTGATATGTTTTGGAAACCGGAAAATGACAGCGTTTCTTCAGGACATATTATGCTGGAAGGCGTTGATTTAGACGGCGCTGAAGCTGATATCGATACATCATCAGCAGCAGCCACTGAAGTGGATGTTGAAGTTTCAGAAGCTGATTTTGCTCAGTATAAATTCCCAATGGAATACAGTGAAGATATGGGAATCAGCAAAAGACAGTATAATGCAATGATGTCGAGAATGCCGGGTATTTTGAGAGACTATGACGGTGCAACACCTGATCGTTTGTGGAACAACGTTAATGACGAGTTTATGTCTCACTTTGAAGGCAAAACAAAAATGCAAGCCATCTATGAAACTTTGGCATTGGCTCGAAACAGCCGCCGTTCGCAGTTGGTTTTAGGTAATTCTGAGTCGGGATTTTATATCAATACACCGACAGGAAGAGCACCTATTACTGATGAAGGCATTATTGCACAAGCAAAAGAAGCTTTGGCAAATGGAGATAAAATCTATGTCAACCGTTTGCACGGCAGAGAGTTTTTAAGAGGTCAGTTTGAAAACTTAAAGCTTGAAGGTATGACAGATGAAAAGATGTCGGAAGCTGTCGAAATTTCGATGCAAGTTTATGACCCAAGCAAGGCCAGTGTTTCAGAAGCTGCTGAAAAAATTCATGAACTGTTTCCTGATATGAGCGCTAAAGAACTTGCAAAAGTTTCTGAGATTGTGAAGTATAATGTGCGCTTTGAACAAAATGGTGAAACTTTGGAAGATTTGCTCAAGGCTATGGGCTGTGGTGATGAACTGAAAAATCCGGGTGCAGCAAATGACCTTTTGGTTCAGACAAACGAAATTTTGGGCAGAAGTACAGGATCTGCTATGCCAATTGGTCAGGATCAGAATTGTGAAGATGTTGTGGTTCACATTGTTAAAGGTCATAAGGTTGTTGAACCTGTCTATGAACCAGAGCCTGTTCAAGAGCCTGTCCGTGAGCCTCTTGTCTCGTTGACAAAGAGTGCAATGGTGATGGAAGCAAAGGCTGAGGCACCGCAAGAAAACTTACTGCCTCCCGAACCTAAAAAGGCCCCGACCGTGACATCAAGACACATGATTGTAGATGGTCATGATCAGACAATAGGTAAAAAAGCACCTTTGGTTGAAGAGCGTTTTGATGAACAAACAACTGCTGAAAAAGTTCAGCCAAAACACTTTAACCAAGAAAAAGGCACAACAGATCCTGTGAAATCTGTATCAGCTGAAAAGAATGTTGTGACTAAAAAAGGTGTCGTGACAAGAAGAATTGTCGGCGGAAGATAATTTTTTAAGAACCGTTGCATGGTGCTTCAAAGGCTCTGAGAAATCAGAGCCTTTTTGATATGTATAAGTACGTTGTTTGATAAAATTTATCAATTTAATCGGTTGAATTAATTTGAGGAGAAGATGGGTTTGGCTAATAGATGTTTTTTGCGCTATTGACAATAAAAAAATCAGATGCTAAACATGGTTTGAAAGAAAAAAGAAAGGTTCAAAAATGAAAATTTTATATTGCGGAGATGTCGTTGGAAGGCCCGGTCGTGAAGCTGTCCTTAAAAATGTGTCGGACTTAAAAAAACAATATAAAATAGATGCTGTGATTGTTAATGCTGAAAATGCGGCTCACGGTTTTGGTTTGACGCCTGCGATTTGCCGCGATTTGCTGGCACACGGCGTTGACGCCATTACAACAGGTAACCATGTTTTTGATCAACAAGAAATTGTACCTTTCTTAAATGAAAATAAATTAATCGTTCGCCCCTTAAATTACCCCGCTGGAACAGCCGGAAGAGGATTGATTGTGATAGAGCTTTTAAATGGTCAAAAAATTGCGGTCGCACAGGTGATGGGACGTGTGTTTATGGAACCTTTGGATTGTCCAGTTCAGGCTTTGGAAAAAGAACTTAAAACCTATCAGCTCAAAGCTAATGTTGACGCTATCGTTGTCGATATACATGCTGAGGCAACATCAGAAAAAGTTTCATTTGCAAAGCTTTTTGATGGTCGGGTGTCGGCTGTCTTAGGAACACATACACATGTGCCGACGGCTGATGCCTGCATTTTGAAAAAAGGTAGCGCCTATATTACAGATGTCGGTATGTGTGGTGATTATGATTCAGTCTTAGGTTTTGAACAAGAAGCACCGATTGCTCGTCTTTGCCATAAACACCCCACAGAGCGCCTCATCCCTTCAAAAGGAGAAGGAACTCTTTGCGCTGTGCTGATCGAAACAAATGATCAAACAGGATTGGCTGTCGATATGAAACAAATTATCTTAAAACCTGGGCTTTAAAAAGCTGGTTTAATTAATATATCAGCTGCGGCGCGGGCTTCGTCAGAAATGACTTCGCCTGAAAGCATTCGGGCAATTTCTTCCTTCTTTTCAATCTCAGATAATTTTTTGAGTCTTGTGAATGTTGTGCCCTGAACACTCTCTTTTGTGACCTTAAAATGAGTGTCACTGAAGGCTGCAACTTGAGGTGAATGTGTGACCGCCATAACTTGAACTGTTTTGGAAAGTTTTGAGAGTCTGTTTCCTAAAGCTTGAGCCGTAGCTCCGCCAACTCCGCTGTCAATCTCATCAAAAATGAGTGTTTCTACCCCAATCTGTTTCGCTAAATTAACCTTGAGAGCGAGCATAAACCTTGCAAGCTCGCCACCGGAAGCAATTTTGCCTAAAGGTCCAAAAGGATCTCCGGTGTTGGTCGAAACTTCAAAAGAAACATGGTCATTGCCAAATTCTGTGGGCTGAGTGCTTAAACACTCAATTTTAACCCGAAATTGTGCAGAATTAAGTTTTAAAAAAGATAACTCTTGTTGAACCTTCTGCTCAAGAAGGGTTGCTGCTATTTTTCGCTTTTGGCTTAAAAGAGAAGCACTCAATTGATACGCTTCTTTAGCCGTTTTAAGCTTTTGCTGAAGTAGGGCTATCTCGTCGCTATTTTGTGTCATGCTTATTAATTTTTGAGAAATATCATTCAAAATATGGGGCAAATCGTTAATGCTGCAATTGTGTTTGCGCGCTAAGGCTCTTAAAGCAAAAAGGCGTTCCTCGATGCTGTCTAGTTCCCCTTGTTCTAAACCAATAGAGTTTGATGCTTGCTCAATTTCTGCAGTGGCCTCATCAAGCTCAACAAGAGCACTGTCTAAGATTTTTGAAATGTTTTGATATTTGTCATTGGTTAAGTGGTTAACTCTTTCTATGGCAGATAAAGCATGTCTGATATTTGAAGCTAAACCTTGTCCCTCTAAAGAAGTGTAAGCTGTGTTGAAACTTTCAATTAATTTTTCGGCATTCATGAGCTCAGATCTTTTTTGAGACAATGTGTCTTCTTCGCCCTCTTGAACGTTCATTGATTGAAGCTCTTTTTGATAGTGTAAGAGCGTCTCTTGCTCAGAAAGACTATTGTGATGAATTTTAACAGCATTGTCTAGTTGTGTTTGAATGGTTTGATATATTTTGAAGTTTTCTTTGGTTTGCAATAGTTCGGTTCCATAATTACCAAAAGAATCTAAAATATGACAATGAGTGGCTGGATTGAGTAAACCCTGATTGTCAAATTGTCCGTGTATTTCAACTAAATAAGGAGATATTTGTTTTAAAAGTTTGAGACTAATAGGACAATCATTGAAAAAAATTCTACTCTTTCCTGTCTTGTCTAATGTTCGTTTGATGATAATGTCATCGAAAAGTTCTGTTTCAATTTCGTTTTTTTGCAAAATCTCATATAAAGGACTTTGCTTGTTTTGCAAATCAAAAATACCGGTGACAGTCAGTTTTTCTTGACCTTGACGAATCATCGATGTTTCGGAACGAGAACCTAAAATAAAACCTAAACTGTCCAGTAAAATAGATTTTCCAGCTCCTGTCTCGCCTGAAAAAATCGTTAAACCATTTGAAAAATCAACCTCAAGTTTTTCAATTAAAACAACATTGCAAATTGACAGGTGTGTAAGCATCTTATTTTATTTTACCAGTTTTAAAGCTTTTTCGGTCCAAGAACTTTGAGGATAATTTAAGTTTAAAATTTTGGCGGCTTTTTGTGCCTCTGTCGTTAAGCCAACGAGTGTGTAGATTTCAACTTCTCGGTATAAGGCTTCCTCAATGTGGGCAGTGGTTTGATATTTGTCAACAACTGTCTGAAAACGGTTTAAGGCTGATAAATAATTTTTATTGTTTAAATAATAACGACCAATTTCCATTTCTTGACCAGCTTTGCGCTCAATCGTTAAGTTAAGTTTTTTGGAGGCATCTGCAGCATACGGTGTGTTGGGAAAGAGTAAAACAACATCACTTAAAGCATCATGAGCTTTTTGCGTGTATGATTGATCCTTGTCTGAAGTGCTAATTTGGTCATAAAAACAAATACCCCTTAAATAATAAGCATAAGCAATGTCATCATTGCCCGGATGATATTTGATGAAACGCTCTAAACTCATGATAGCATCATCATAACTTCCGTTTTTGTAATGCGCATAAGCACCCATCAGTTTCGATTTAACAGCCCATTTGGAATAAGGATGTTCCATCTCAACCTTTTCAAAATATTCAGCGGCTTTTTTGTAGTTTGTTTTAACAAGGCGCCTATGGCCTTTTGTGTAGAGTTGTTCTGCTGTCATTAAACTTGTGTCTTCTTTTTTTGAAGCACAGGCTGCCAGCATCGAAATTGTACATAAAACAATTAAAAGCTTTTTCATTTCTTTTTTCCTCTTTTATAAAATTGTGTAGTTGTCTGTTGTCTCAAATAGTTTTTTCAAAATCATGTTGTTGTGATAGTGACCTGTTCGATAAGCTTTAACATCTGCTAAAATATGATAGGAAGATGTATACAAATCTCCGATTAAGTCAAGTACTTTGTGGTTAACACATTCATTTTTAAGACGAAAACCTTCCTCGTTTAAAATGGATTCACCATCTAAAACGACAGCATTTTGTAAGCTTCCTCCTTTGATTAAGCCAATCGATTTTAAATAATCAATTTGATATTTTTCACAAAAAGTTCGGCAAGGAGCAATCTCTCGCTCAAAAACTTGATTCGTTACTAAATTGTCAAAAATCTGTTTACCAACAATTTTTGATGGAAATTCTATTTCAAAATAAATGTGCAATCCTTTTGTCGTTGGAGGGGAAAGTTCAATAAAATTGCCGGATTCGTCCTCAAATTTTACGGGTTTCAAAACTTCTAAATACTTCCTTGGTGCTTCTTGCTGTTTTAGTTGTATGTTTTTGAGATGCTCTAAAAATACCTTCGCGCTGCCATCTAAAATAGGAAGCTCAGGATTTGAGCATTCAATGAAAGCATTGTCAATACCCTTAAAATACAAAGAAGCCATCAAATGTTCAATGGTTGAAACTGTGACTCCTTCTTTTTCTATTAAAGTGCAATTTTGTGTATTTGATACATTCGAATATAGGGCCTGTATCTGAGTGCCTTCGTGTTCAAAAATAATGCCCGAGTTTTGAGGTGCTGTTTTGATTTTGATAATAGATTTTAGGCCGTTGTGAAGCCCAATTCCCTCAATAACAAGTTCTGATTGCAGTGTCTGTTGTTTCATGTCTTCAGTCTTCTCTTAAAATAAAATTGGTGGCCTGTAAGCCGGGTTTTGTGTATGCCATTGCTTTGAAAAAAAATCAAAGTTGACACCGATAGCTATTCATCTGCACAAATCGTTGCCGATTTGTTGGTGCGACCTACCTTTGGACAGAGTGGAAACGCTCCGTCAGGATGGATCCTGATACTCCTCATTTGGTCTTACATCAGATAGGGCTTGCCTAATGCCCGACATATTGCTATGTCGGCGGTGAGCTCTTACCTCGCCTTTTCACCCTTACCCGATAGATTATCGGGCGGTTCTTTTCTGTGGCGCTTTCCCTCGGATCTCTCCGGCCGGACGTTATCCGGTATCTTGTTTCCATGAAGCCCAGACTTTCCTCACAAACGGATCTTACTTTCCGTTGCGCAGCTATCCGGCCACCCAAGTGTTACACTACACAATCTTTATCCTAAAAGCAATCTTTTTTAAAAGTTTTGCTTGTGTTAAAGATATTTTAATTAATTTAACACCACAATGAAATGGAATTTAATTGTTAAAGGAGTTTAAATTCATGAAAAAATTGTTAGTAACGGCTTCTGCTGTCGCTCTTTGGGCTGCTTTTGCAACACCAGCAAATGCTGAATGTGATGGCATTTATGCAGCTCTGCGTGGCGGTGTTGCTAAGCATGATATGGATGAAATTCAGGGTGACTTGGATAAAAACCGTTTGATGCTTAGCGGAGCTTTGGGTTATCGTTATGAGTACTTCAGAACAGAGTTAGAGTATGTTTGGCGTAAAGCTATCAAAGATAGATCTGTTGAAGATGAAGAAGCTAGTCTTAAAACATATTCTTATATGTGGAATATTTATTACGATGTTTTGCCTTATAACTGGTGGACACCTTATGTCGGCGCTGGTATCGGCTTCACAAAGACAAAATATAACAACCGCGATACTGCTTCGGGCTTTATGAACCATAACTGGAAAACAACCAAGTTTACGTGGTCTGTCGGAGCTGGCTTGTCTTTGAAAGTAACTAACCGCTTTAATATTGATGCCGGTTATCGCTACTACGATTTTGGCGATCCGCATAAAGCAGATGTTACAGCACAAGAAATCTATGGCGGTATCCGCTACGTTTTCTAGTGCAAAAAAAATGGAAAAAAGAGAGTCGGTAAAAGGACTCTCTTTTTGTTTAAATCTTTGAAAAAGAGAACAATGGGGGAACAAAATGGTACAAAAACTTTTCGGAACAGATGGTATCAGAGGTGTTGCTAATACTTTTCCAATGACTGCTGAGTTTTGCTTCAGGCTAGCTCAGGTTTTGTCAAATGAAGTTTGTCAGGCAACAAAACGTGTTGCTATTGCAAAAGATACGCGTGTTTCAAGTTATATGCTAGAAGCTGCAATGACTGCCGGCTTTACTTCAATGGGAGTTGTTGTTGTGAAAATGGGAGTTGTTCCTACGCCTCTTATTACTTCGCAAATTCAGGATTTAAATGTTGATATGGGAATTATGATTACGGCTTCGCATAACCCTTATCAAGATAATGGAATTAAATTAATCGATTCGTATGGTAATAAATTTTCTGATGAATGGACTTCTAAAATTGAAGATATCCTCGTCTCAAATCAAAAATTTATGCCATCAAAAGATGCTGTCGGACGAGTTTTTAAAGATAAAAAATCTGTCTTTAATTATATGGAAGGTATTTTAAAAATAGCACCGACGCCAGATGCCTTAAAGGGTTTGAGGCTTGTTATCGATTGTGCCAATGGTGCCTTTTCTAAAATTATGCCGCAAATATTTAAAGATTTAGGCGCCGGTATTATCGTGTTAGCTGATAAACCTGATGGTTATAATATCAATGAAAATTGCGGTTCGCAACATACAGAATTTTTGAGTCAAGTTGTTGTCGGAAGCCACGCAGATATTGGTATTGCTGTTGATGGAGATGGTGACCGAATCATTGTTGTTGATGACAAAGGAAATCGAATTGACGGTGATCAAATTATTGCGTTTTTGGCCACATATCTGAGTAAACATCAAAAATTAAAAAATAATACTGTAGTGGCAACGATTTGGTCGAATTTGGGTTTGGAAAAATATCTTCACTCCTTAGGGCTTAATTTTTATCGGACGCCTGTCGGAGAAAGATACGTGATTGATAAAATGCGTGAAACTGGTGCCAGTCTTGGCGGAGAAGAATCAGGGCATATGGTTTTGTTGGATTATGCCAGAACAGGAGATGCTTTAATCGCTGCTTTGATTGTTTGTCTCGGCTTGATGGAAGATGATAGGCCGAGTTCTGAAATCTTTCCGATCTTTAGAAAATATCCCTGTAAAATAAGTAATGTTCGATTCGATAATTTTGAAGATTTGTCAAACGTTTTAAATGCCTCAGAACTAAAAAATTTGATTGATGAATTGAAGCATCAAATTGAAAAGAAAGGAACTCTTATCGTTCGGAAATCGGGAACTGAGCCTGTTATTAAAATTAGAGTTGAAGCTGACGATGAAGCTTTAGTGTTTGGTGTGCATGCTAAAATTGTGCAATTAATTGAATCTTTGAAAAATTAAATTTTTTATTGATATCTTTAAAAATACGGCTTGACAAACAGCTGAAAAAAGAACTAAATTAGAACATAATCTTTTTTAGAGAGGCTTGTTATGCTTACGGAAAAACAATATAAACTGTTGATGTTTATTAATAAAACAACTAAAGAAACGGGTTGCTCTCCTTCTTTTGATGAAATGAAAAATGCAGTCGGATTAAAATCTAAGTCCGGGATTCATGCTCTTATTAATGCTTTAGAGGAAAGGGAGTTTATTAAAAAATTGCCACACAAAGCTCGCGCTCTAGAGGTTGTTAGGCTTCCAAGATTTAAACCTAGGGCTATTATTGAAGAAGAAAAAAAACGTGAAATTGCTCTTCAGAATTCAGCTGCATTGATCCCCTTCTATGGAAAAATTGCAGCAGGTGTGCCAATAGAGGCTATTGCAAATGAAACACAAACACTTGCTGTTCCTTTTGAGATGGTCGCTAAGGGGCAGTTTTATGCATTGCAAGTTGAAGGAGATTCAATGGTTGAAGCTGGTATCCTTGATGGGGATACTGCGATTATTAAAAAGGCAGACACCGCAGAAAACGGGTCTATCGTTGTGGCTCTTGTTGATAATGAAGTGGCAACGCTTAAAAAAATTTATAAAAAACAAGATGAAATTTGGCTTGTTCCCTGTAATCAGGCATATGAAACACGAAAATTAGCATTAAATAAGGTTAAAGTTCAAGGAATTCTGAGCTCAATCATCCGTCAATATCATTGAAGGAAATAAACTATGGTTAACGTTGTGATTATATCTCAAAATGAGGCTTTTCGAACAGATTTGGAAAGTCAAATTACTCAAGCTCTTGAAAATTATGTTTGTGATAAGAATGCTTGCCCTGATATTATTGTATTAGACGAGCAGGTGAGCCGTGTAGATGAACTTAGAAATATATATGAGCGGGTGCCAATTTTTGTGCTGCAGAAAAAAAAGGAAAAAAAATGTGTTCAAACGCCGTTCCTGAAATATATTCAAAAGCCTTTTGCTTTAAATGTGCTTTTGGATATGCTTCAATCGGCGCTGAATATTATCGCGCGCTCGCAATCAGGGATTTTGCGTTTTAATGGATATGAACTTTCATCTTTCGAAAAAGAAATTAAAAATTTGCAAACAGGAGAAAAAATTAAACTGACCGAACGGGAAGTTTCTATGCTTTTATATCTATACAAACAAAGAGGAAAAGCTATAAGTAAAGCTGATTTTTTGCAAGAGGTTTGGGGATATAGTCCTGATACTTCAACGCATACTATTGAAACACACGTATATAGACTTCGCCAAAAAGTGGAAAAAAATGAAAGTTCTTGCCCACTAATTTCAACTGAAAATGGTGGTTATCGACTCAATTTTTGATGTTATTAGGGAATAATCATTATGCAGATAATTGAAGATAATGCTTCATTAGAAATGCTTTGCGAAGTATTAAAACAACAAAAATTTATAACGGTCGATACGGAATTTGTTCGTGAAAAAACTTATTTTCCAAAGTTGTGCCTTATTCAGGTTGCATATACAAGTGATGCCGCTATCATTGATCCTCTTGCCAAAAACTTGGAACTGAAACCTTTTTTTGAAGTTTTACAAAATCCAAAGGTATTAAAAGTTTTTCATTCCGGACGTCAAGATATTGAAATTTTTTATCATCTTTCAAAAAAGATGCCCCAATCTGTATTTGATACACAAATTGCAGCTTCTGTGTGCGGTTTCGGACCAGCTGTGAGTTATGATAACTTGGTTCAAAGTGTTACAAGAGTTGAACTTGATAAATCAAGCCGCTTAACAGATTGGTTAAGTCGTCCGTTGGATCAAAAACAGCTGGAGTATGCTTTAAGAGATGTGACTTTCCTCATTCCTTGCTATGAATACTTGGTAAATTATTTGAACGAACATCAGCGTCAAAGCTGGATAGAGGAAGAAATAAAAGAGCTCCTAAATGAGGATTTATATAAAGCAGATCCGGATAATGCTTGGCAAAAAATTAAATATTCTGTTCATAGCTCCCATTTTTTAGCTGCTCTAAAAGAACTTGCCGCTTGGCGCGAGCGCCGTGCTATTAGATTTGATGTGCCTAAAAAGAGTATTGTTAAAGACGAAATATTGGTTGCTGTTGCAGCCAGTTCACCTAAAACAATTGAGGAATTGAAAAAAGTTCGTAATATTAAATCTGATCTGGTTAATGGAAAGTTAGCTTATGAAATTTTGGAAGCTCTCGAAAAAGCGCGTCACATGCCAATGATTCATGAACTAAAAAAAATTGACAGGGAAAAGAAAATGCACCTGCCTTCTGAAATCTTGGCTTTGGTGGAAGTTCTGAAGTTGGTTTTAAAAATTAAATGCACTCAAGAAGGGGTGACGGAAAATGTTGTCGCCTCAGACCAAGATATTAAAGATTTAGCTTGCGGTCATGATGATCATAACCGCCTTCTGAAAGGTTGGAGATACGAACTCTTTGGTAAAGATGCTTTGGCCTTTCGGAAAGGACAGGCAAGTTTGAGCTATGATTCATATCAAAAGAAAGTCATTATCACATTAAAAGAAAAAAATGTTATTTTAGAACAACAATAATTTTTACTGATGTTATGTTTTTTTTGTTTCCTTAGCTAAATATATTGTAACAAGATGAGGAAAATATCTTGACATTATCTGTGAAAATAAATAAATTTGGGTGCAATAGATATGTCATGTGGGGAGCAATTA
The DNA here is from genome assembly GCA_902797315.1 of uncultured Pseudomonadota bacterium. GTDB lineage: Bacteria > Pseudomonadota > Alphaproteobacteria > RF32 > CAG-239 > UBA1254. The sequence goes on from CADBSM010000090.1 coordinate 23,639, forward strand.
AGATGTCACAAAAATATGCTTATACAATTTCTTTTATGGTTCTTTTTTCTGTTCTACTTATTTCTCAAGCAAAAGCAGAAGTGATTGGACCAGATGACCAGCCGTACGGTTCTGTGTCATGGGATAAAGTTGATCAAAAAGGAGAGGATACGTATACCTTTTATGATGTGGATAAACAAACCGAGGAAATAACAGAAGTTTTTTATAATCTGACCTATCCGGCTGAGTATGGCACAGGGGATAAGTATACAAAATATTTTAAGTGGCAGAAGGATCAGTCAGGGTCTAATTTTTTTGTGGAAACAGGATCCTCCGATGCAGAAATTACAGCTCACTACGGTTCTAGTTCGTATGTGTTAAGCTCTCAAATTAATGATTTATCTTCAAGTGTTTTAAATCGCTATTTTGAAAACTTGAGCTCAAGTTTGCAGAATGGCGGTGCCATAAAGATGTTGTATAATGTATCAAACGTCCAGATTACGGCAGATTTCTTTTCAAATACTGCCGTGCAAAATGGTGGTGCAATATATGTAGGTGATAGCGGTATTTCTGCCCTGTCTGGAGATTTTGAAAACAATAGTGCCACTTCTGGTGGTGCTATGTTTTTAACATCTAAAGGACGTATAGAAACCGTTAGTGGAAATTTTATCGGCAATAGGGTTTCCAATCAAGGTGGTGCTATTTATAGTAGTGGAAATATTCCTAGTATAAATGCTAATTTCATTGGAAATATTTCTGAAAAACATGGTGGCGCAATATATAATAACAACGGTGCTATTTCTGCTTTAACAGGTTCTTTTATTGGAAATATTTCAATAAATGGAAGCGGTGGAGCGCTCTATCAGAATGCAAATCCTTTTGTATCTATTGAGGCTGATTTTATTGGCAACTATGCAAACGGAAATGCCGGCGCTATTTATAATGCCAAAACAATTACATCTTTGCAAGGAAGTTTTGTAAATAATGTGGCATATACCAATAGTGGTGGCGCCATTTTTAATGCAGGTTTAATTGAAACCTTAAGTGCTGATTTTGTGGGTAATAAAGCGGCAGTAACGGGTGGTGCCCTTAATATTACTTCTGCGGGTTCTGTTGGAGATATCGCTGGAAGCTTTTTGTATAACACGGCTGGCAGTAATGGTGGAGCTATTAATACCAATGGAACAATAACAAATCTTACGGCAAACTTTGTGAGAAACTCTTCTAATTTTGGCGGAGGTCTATATGCGGGGAGAGGTACAATCACATCGTTAATAGGTGATTTTGTAAAAAACAGCTCAAAACAGGGTGGTGGTGCAATCTACATTCAAGCCGCAGTGATTGATTCAATACAAAGTAACTTTTGGGGTAATGAGGCAGGAACATCAGGGGGTGCTGTTTATAATGCAGGCACAATGAAATTACTGACATCAGACTTTTTTGGAAATAAAGCAAAGGGAGATGGTGGCGGATTGTTTAATACAGGAGCGATTGATTCTTTGGAAGGCGTTTGGAAAAACAATACGGCAAATTTTGGTGGTGCGCTCTTTAACCAAACGGAGGGAAAAGTTTCTTCTTTGGTAGGGGATTTTATAGGTAATACGGCGGCATATAGTGGTGGTGCTCTTTTTAATCATGGAAATTTGACGACCATCGTCAGCGATTTTACAAACAACAAAGTTCTCAACGTTTTGTCGGCTGTTGAAATAATGCTTCTTCAAGAAGGTTATGAAACAGTTGAGAAAATGGCCGAGGGAAGAGGATATGCCTCAGTTGATGAGATGCTTAGACAAGAGGGATATGATTCTGTTGAAGATATGGCCGAGGGTTTGGGATATAGTTTATCCAGCGGTGGTGCCATCTATAATGGTGCTGGTATTATAAAATTGCTTGCTCAAAATAAAAATATTACATTTCATAACAATAAAGTTGGAGACAAATATAACGACCTGTATAATAGCGGAATCGTTCATTTAAATGCTGCACAGGGTCATACAGTGACTTTTAATGGTGCTATAGATGGTGATTTAAAGGGTTCGATGATACTCAACGATGGTTCAGTTGCTGGTGGAAAATATGTTTTTAACAATGAAATTGCTAACAATATTTTTGAAATAAAAAATAATGCTGACATTAAGCTTGGTAGCACAGAGCAGGTAGATGGTTCGACAAGTTACGGTGTGTTTTCAATGGTTGATTTAAAAAATGATTCTTCCAAAGGAAGCATTGATATGGCAAACAATCATATTGATGAAAATACATTTAAAGCTATAACATTAAATTCTGACTTGAATCTAAAATTAGATATTGATGTTGACAAACAAGAGTCAGATACTTTTGTGACAACAGATTTATCGACAGGAAAACTGTTTATCAATGAGATTAAATTCATAGGAAAATCCTTTACTGATTTGCCTGAAGATATGACAGGGCAGGAATTTTTGATTAAGATTATTGATAATAACGACAAGCAAAGCACTCTGCAACTTGATTTATCAGATGCGATTAAATCGCAGATTGAAGGTAGAAACTATAAAATCGGTACAAATGATGTTTTAGTCGGTGAAGATGAAGTTCGGGAATTAACGCTATGGTCAGATGTTTATAACAAACATATAAGAGAAGATATTTTGTATGGTCAATTGGGTCTTGTAAAATCTGATGGTGGTACAGACAATGACTCAATCGGTATTACCTATCATCACAAAATTGAGGGAACTGTTGTTGATACAATGATCGGAGATAGCTTAAAGCTCATCGCTAACGATACTACACTTAGCCAAAAGGCTTTTAATGCGATTTCTGCCACCGACACATAT
>CADBSM010000091.1 GCA_902797315.1 uncultured Pseudomonadota bacterium
CGCTTTATAATAGGAAATAATATTTTGATAGATTACTCCTCTGCTTTCAGCTAAAGACATTTCAGCGGCAAGCAAATCTTGTTGTGTCTCAAGTAAAAGTGAGATTTCCCGTTTAAAAAAGAGTCCTTTAAAAACGGAATTTTAAAGGACCCGTTTAACCAAAAAATGAGCGGCTTAATAAGCAATTAAGCGAGACGGATTGCCGAGCAATATCATGCATCTTTGTCCGGGAGATAGCAAGACATCTGAACCTTGTGTTAGCGTCATGACCTGTCCATTGTCTAAACGGACAACATATTCATAACCAGCTTGAGAAGATAAAACTCCTTGAGCTTTGTCACCTGCAAAACCACCCAAAGCTGCACCACCAACGGCGCCTAAATTATGTGCTGTTTTGCCACTTCCTATAGCATAGCCGCCTACACCACCGGCAATAGCACCTAACAACATACCGGCATTGTTGTCTGATTTAACGTTTACCTGACGAACGCTGATGACAGAGCATGGACTTGCTGCTGCAGCTCTGCCGACTGAGCTTGTTCCATATTGGTTTGAATTGATATCAGCTTGGCATGCTGTGAGCAAAACAAGCGTTGATAATATTGTCAATGTCTTTTTCATCTTTTAAAACTCCATCAAAAAATTAAACCAAATGTATACCATATAATTATACAAATATTTTTTGTTGTCAATGCTAGACAATTAAACTTTGTTGATGTATAGTGCATAAAGTTTAAAATCGTTTTTTGTGAAATAAGGAAATTTTGATATGCTCAAACGTTCTAAAATTGTTGATTTGCTCCAATCTTCTGGCCCGAAGGAAACAGTGCTTGTTAAAGGATGGGTTAAAACACGCCGTGATTCTAAAGACTTTTCATTTGTGGAAATTAATGACGGATCTTGCCTTAAGAATATTCAAGTTATTGCATTAAATACGCTGGTGAATTATGAGGATGTCAAAAAATTATCCACAGGTTCATCTGTGGCAATTGAAGGGGCTCTCGTCGAATCTCAAGGTGGTAACCAAAAATATGAAATTCAGGCTCAAAATGTTGAAATATACAGTTTTGCTCCAGATGATTTTCCTTTGCAAAAGAAAAAAATGACTGATGAATATTTGCGATCTATCGCTCACTTGAGACCGAGAACAAATAAATATGGTGCGGCCTTTCGGATTCGTTCAGAACTGTCTTATGCTATTCATAAATTCTTTCATGACAAGGGATTTAACTATGTTCATACACCTATTATCACAGGCTCGGATTGTGAAGGTGCAGGTGAAATGTTTCAAGTCACAACGTTGGATTTACAAAACTTGCCTAAAACAAAAGATGGTTCAATTGACTATACTCAAGATTTTTTTGGAAAACCTGCACACCTGACTGTTTCAGGGCAACTTAATGGTGAAATGTATGCTTGTGCTTTGGGCGACATCTATACTTTTGGTCCAACATTTCGCGCAGAAAATTCAAACACTCCTCGTCATGCAGCTGAGTTTTGGATGATTGAACCGGAAATGGCTTTTGCTGATATTTATGACGATATGGATGTTGCTGAAGATATGGTTCGTTCTTGTGTGAAACATATCATTGACAACTGTCAAGAAGATTTGGAACTTTTTGAAAAGTTTGTTGATCCAACGTTGAAGACAACTCTTGAAAATATTGTTCATAACGAGTTTGCACGTGTAACCTACACTCAGGCGATTGAACTGATGCAAAAATCAGGTAAAAAATTTGAATATAAGCCGGAATATGGTATTGATTTGCAGACAGAACATGAACGCTTTTTAGCGGAAGAATATTTTAAAAAACCTGTCATCGTTTATAACTATCCAAAAGAAATTAAGGCTTTCTATATGCGCCTAAATGATGATGAAAAAACAGTTGCGGCTATGGATGTATTAGTTCCTAGAATTGGGGAGCTTATAGGTGGTTCACAAAGAGAAGAACGCTATGACGTACTGACAAAAAGGATAGAAGAACTTGGAATGAATATTAAAGATTATGATTGGTATCTCGATTCACGAAAATTTGGGACTGTCCCTCATGCTGGTTTTGGCCTTGGTTTTGAGCGTATGATGATGCTTGTGACCGGAATATCTAATATCAGAGATGTTCTTCCTTTTCCAAGGACACCAAAATCTGTCAACTTTTAGGAGATACTTTTTTGAAAAAACTTTTGTTTGTTTTTGTGTGTTGTTTTCATCTTTTTCCTGCTAAAGCTCAGTATACGGATATACCTGAACCGGAATTAGGCTCTATCAAAGAAATTGAAAAACCAACCTGTGACGATGCTCTTTTCATTCAGAAGGCTAAAGCCGCTATCAAAAATTATCTGGAAGCGCAGAAAATATCTTCAATTATCGCTCAGCGAAAGAATCTGTTGAGGCAGCTTAAAATTAACCATTTTGAACAAATCGATGCAGAGACTATTGATTATCAAAAAGATTATTTTGCAGCCAATGCCTTAATGATGATTAAAATTAATAAGCAAATTGATGAGACAGATATTTTAGTTTGCAAACAAAAAAGTAAAGATAAAAATCCAATTTATCTGATTGCTTATCCATTCTTGGATAATTTTAAGGTTGATGTGATTAATTTGATTGAACACGATAACGATTATGAGCGTGTTTCATTTATCTACCCTTGAGGCTATAATGAGTGAGCGTAAAGATTTAATTGTCGTTAATCATGAAAGAAATCTGCCAGCCGTTGTTGATGACCATGGCTTGAGTACTTATTTGGAGCAAATTAAAAAATTTCCAGTCTTAAGCCAAGAAGAGGAAACACGCCTGATTAATGATTTTGTACAAAATGGTAATTTGGAAGCAGCTCAAAAATTAATCACTTCGCATTTAAGACTTGCGGCTAAAATCGCTTTGACTTATCGTAGATACGGGTTGCCGATGTCAGATATGATTTCAGAAGCTAATATAGGTTTGATGCAGGCTGTTAAAAAATTTGATCCCAATAAAAAAGTGAGACTGGCAACATATGCTTTGTGGTGGATTAAAGCAGCTATTCATGATTATATATTGCGTTCCTGGTCTCTTGTTAAAATCGGAACAATCGCTGCACAAAAAAAGCTTTTTTATAATTTGGGGAGATTGAAAGCTAAATTAGGTGTTTATGAAAACAAAGAATTAGAGCCGACCGTTGTTAAACAAATTGCTCACGAATTGGTCGTCGATGAAAAAGATGTCGTTGAAATGAATAGACGCATGGCTGGTGATAAGTCGCTTAATACGCCTGTTTATAATTCTTCTTCTGATGATGAAATAAAAGAGCAGATAGATTTGCTTTCGGATTCAAGGGAAAATATTGAAAGTAAACTGGCCGGAAAAGAAGAAGCTTTAATGAAACGCCAAATTTTGTTTGAGTGCTTGAAAAGCTTAAATGAACGTGAGCAATTTATCTTAAAAAATCATCTTCTGACAGAAAATCCTATGACGCTAGATGAAATTGGTGCAAAATTTGATATTAGTCGAGAACGTGTGAGACAAATCGAAAAAAGAGCTGTTGAAAAGTTGACAGAGGCAGTACGTGCTAAAATTGCTGCTTGATTTTTAAAAGGAAGAATAATGTGATTTATGAAAGTGTAATTGAACAACTTTCTAGAAGAGGGATTGATTCTCCACGCTTGGAAGCGAGAATGTTAATAGCTGCTGTGAAAAATTTGGAGCCTTCTCAAGTTAGCCGAGATACTGAACTTTCAAATCAAGAACTTCAAAGGCTTGAACAATATCTCCAACGTAGATTGGCTCATGAGCCAATTGATAAAATTTTGGGGCAAAAAGAGTTTTATAAATATCAGTTCTTTGTTTCTTCAAATGTGTTGTCCCCCCGTTGTGATACAGAACTTTTACTCGAAACAGTGCTGGATCTCGTCCGAAAAAAATGTTTTTCAAGGGTTTTAGAATTGGGCGTCGGTTCGGGCTGTGTTTTGCTGTCATTATTAAAAGAAGTTGAACATTTAGAAGGAGTAGGCGTTGATATCTCTCCTAAGGCTTTGGAGATTTGTGCTAAAAATGCAGAACGCCTTGCTGTCGAAAAAAGGTGTCAATTGCTTTGTCAAAGCTGGACAAATACTGACTTGATACACACAATATCACAAAAGTTTGATCTTGTATTTTCTAATCCGCCTTATATCGTTTCTGCTGATATTCATCAACTTGAACCAGAAGTTAAAAATTTTGATCCGCTGGTTGCGCTCGATGGTGGTAAAGATGGTTTGGATTGCTATCGCCAAATTGCTGGTTTTGCGCCAGAACTATTAAATGATTGTGGGTATATCGTTTTGGAAATTGGCAAGGGGCAGGCGCAAGATGTTCGGACTATCTTTGAATCTCAGTCTTTTCGCCATATTAATACATTTAAAGATCTTTCAGAAATTGAACGTGTGCTTGTTTTTCAAAAGGCTTAATAAAAATCCTTGCAATCTTTAAAAAAATGTATATACTTCTTTACAAGATGTGGGCAAGGTTGAAATTTGTTTGCTTCGTCTTATTTCCTCTTTTTAGATGATATTTGTTTTAATAAAAAGCTTTAAGCTTTGATTTTGTGGTGTTTAAATATGAAAAAAAACAATAATAAATATAGAAATAATAGCAATATGTACAATCTGAACTATCGCTTTGATAGCCTTAGTCCCGCAGGAAAATGTTCAGGTACAGCTCTCGATTTGATTAAGCGTTATAATGAACTTGCTAAAGAAGCACATTCTGCCGGAAACTATGTTGAAATGGAGGTTTTTCGTCAGTATGCAGAACACTATCGTAAAATTGTTACGGAAATAAATGAACGAAAAAATAATATACAATCATCAATTCAAAATCAGGCTTCTCAAATGCTTGAAAGTATGCCTCAGATTACTGAAGTGCAGACAAAAGAAAACAACGCTGACGAAAAAGAATTGACTTCCTCAAACGATGTTGTAACCCAAGAGCCATTGTCCTTAAAAAAGAAAACATTAAAAATTGTGGAAGTTAAATCTTCTCAGATATTGGATCAGGACGAAAAAGAATCTAAACCTAAAAGAACTTATAAAAGAAAACCTAAAAAAGAGCTTGATCAAACAGCTGATGCTGTATAAAAATTTGCTAGCTTCATATTAACAAAAGAGGTAAAAATGTTTTTTGCGTTAATGCTTGTTTTTGTTCTTGCTGCTCTTTCGATAACATATAAAATTTTGGTGGGATATACTTCTCTTTCGCTTTTTTGGCGCTTGCTTGTGTTGGTGTCTTTGGTCTGTGCTTGGTTTTCTCCAGTTTTACTTCGTCTCATTCGAAAAATGCCGCTGATGTTTCATGGAGCTTTCTATGAGTTTTCTTATAAAATCGGCTATTTTCTGATGGGGTTTGCCCTCATTTTATTTATACTTCTCTTTGTTCGTGATATTTTGTGGCATATTGTTTTTTATGTTTCTAAAAGTCAGGCGCTTAACCCTAATAATGCTCATATGATCAATGTATTGAATGTATACACCATTGCTTTGGCATTGCTCATTTCTTTTTATGGGCTTTTTGAGGCGCATCAACAACCGTATGTTGAAGAAGTGACAATTCAAGATGCCAAAATTAAACAACCATTAAAAATTGTCGTTGCCAGTGATTTGCATATTAATCAATCAACACCTATCTGGCATATTAACAAAATGATTAATCAAATCAATAATCAGGAACCTGACTATATTCTCTTGGTTGGAGATATTGCAGATGATGATCTGCTCTACGCTTTACCAAAAATTCGACTGCTTTCCAAACTTAAAGCAAAAAAAATCTATTTAACCTTGGGAAATCATGAATATTATCATAACCCTTATTCGTGGATGAAAGCTTTTTCAGATTTAGGTTTTCAAGTTTTGCAAAATACTGGAGAAACAATTGAGGCTACAGGTCTTTATATAGCAGGTGTTCCAGATACAGGTTCTGCCAGAGTTTTTTACAACAAAGCTTTTGAAACAAGCAAAGACGAATTTAAAATTTTGATGTCACATTCGCCCGCTGATTTTAAAACAATTAACCAAGATATGTTTGATCTTCAGGTTTCGGGTCATACCCACGGCGGTCAGATCTTTCCTTTCCAATATCTGACCAAAAAAGCCAATAATGGCTATCTTGAAGGTCTGTATCAAGAGAAAGCAAAGCTTTTTATTTCAAAGGGAGCAGGCTATTGGGGCCCGCCAATGAGAATAGGGGCACGACCGGATATTGTACGTATCAATTTAGTGCCGGCGGACTACAAGGAGGAGCTGTTTTGAGCCTTCTGTAACATATCTTTGAAAGTTGCTTCGGCTAGGGTTATCTGTTTACGTGTTAAAGTTTTATTTAAAGGAAGCTCATCTTCTAAAACTAAATTGACAAGATCAAGTAAAAGTTTTTCTTCTAAAAGACTGAGATATCTTGACTGTGAAGGTTCTTTGTCTTCATAAAGCATTTCTATAAAAGTTTGACGTATCGCTGTTTTTAGAATGCTGTTCCGTAAATCGGTGCTTTGATAATTTAAAATATTACCCTGTTCGTCAATTACGGTTAAAGAGGCTATTACTTTTTGATAGGGTTCAAATTCAGGATATTTAAAAACATGAAGCCCATTGAAATCGGTCATTTCAAAAGGATCTAAGCTCATTAATTGATCTAATTTCAATTTATTTGAACAAAACTGCTTTGAAAGAGAATCTATTTTTGTAGAGTTTTTTGCTGCAAACATAAAGCTTCCTTAAATTGTGGTTCATTAGTCTTTTAAAAAACAAAAATAATATTTTTATTTACAATTTATTGATTAAATATAAAATATATTTGTTAAAAAAGTGTAATTTATGAAGGATGAAATAAATGATAAAAAGCGCCCTCGAAGTCTATGATAATACATTAGTGCCGATGGTTGTTGAACAAACATCAAAAGGTGAACGTTCTTTTGATATTTATTCAAGACTTTTGAAAGAAAGAATTATTTTTTTAACAGGAGAAGTGAATGATGAAGTTTCATCACTGGTTTGTGCGCAACTGCTGTTTTTAGAATCAGAAAATCCGAAAAAAGATATCTTCTTGTATATCAACTCTCCGGGTGGAGTTATTACTTCAGGCTTTGCTATGTATGATACAATGCAGTATGTGTCTTGTGATGTGGCGACACTTTGTATCGGTCAAGCGTGCTCGATGGGCTCATTTTTGCTTGCAGGCGGCACAAAAGGCAAGAGATTTTCTTTGCCAAATTCACAAATCATGATTCATCAGCCTTCGGGGGGAGCTAAAGGTCAAGCAGCTGATATCGAAATTCAGGCTAAACTGATTTTGAATATGCGTAAACGCTTGAATGAAATTTATGCTCAGAATACAGGTCAGCCAATAGATGTTATTGAAAAAGCAATGGATAGAGATAATTTTATGACACCAATTGAGGCAAAAAAATTTGGTTTAATTGATGAAATTGTTTCTAATCGTTCTGATGTAAAATAGGATGAAAAAATGACAGATAAAATAAATGAAGATAAGGCTTTGCATTGTTCGTTTTGCGGTAAAAGTCAAAACGAAGTAAAAAAACTGATTGCTGGTAGAGGCGTGTATATTTGTGACGAATGTATTGATGTTTGCATCAATATTGTTGCTGAAGAATTGCATCAGGAAAAAGCCTCGTCGCCAATGTTTGAGGGAAAACTTCCAACACCTTCAAAAATAAAAGATTTTCTTGATCAGTATGTGATTGGGCAAGATGAGGCTAAAAAAGTTTTATCAGTCGCAGTCTATAACCACTATAAACGCTTAAACAGCCAAAAAGAAAACAAAGATGTTGAAATTTCAAAATCAAATGTTGTCTTAATAGGTTCGACGGGATCTGGCAAAACCTTGTTGGCACAGACTTTGGCACGTATTTTGGATGTGCCTTTTGCTATTGCAGATGCAACCACGTTAACAGAAGCGGGTTATGTGGGCGAAGATGTCGAAAATATTATCTTAAAGCTCGTACAGGCTGCTGATTATGATATTGAAAAGGCTGAACGAGGTATAGTTTATATTGATGAAATTGATAAAATTACACGTAAAACAGATGGTCCGTCAATTACACGTGACGTTTCTGGAGAAGGTGTCCAACAGGCGCTTCTTAAAATCATTGAAGGAACGGTTGCAAATGTTCCGCCTCAAGGAGGTCGCAAACATCCTCAGCAGGAATTTTTGCACGTGGATACAACAAATATCTTGTTTATATGTGGAGGAGCCTTCGCTGGTCTTGAAAAAATTATTGCGCAAAGAGGTAAAGATAGTTCTATTGGATTTGGGGCTAAAGTTGCTTCGAAAGAAGAAGCAGGAATCGGTGAAATTATTAAAGATGTGCAATCAGAGGATTTGCTTAAATTCGGTTTAATACCAGAACTTATAGGTCGTTTGCCTATTATTGCTACCCTTAATGATTTAGATGAAAACGCACTGATTAAAGTGATGACAGAGCCTAAAAATGCTTTAATTAAACAATATACAACCCTTTTTGAAATGGAAAGTGTTAAGTTGAATGTGACTGATGAGGCTTTGCGCGCTATTGCACAAAAAGCAATAGAACGGAAAACAGGTGCTCGTGGGTTGAGGGCTATTATGGAGGGTATCCTTCTTGATCTGATGTATGAAATACCAGATATGAAAGATGTCACAGAGGTCGTTATTAATGAAAAAGTCGTGTTGGGAGAAGGAAAACCCGTTCTGGTTCATAATACAAAATCTAAATCAGCATAATTCTTTCATCTTTGCAAATCAGCAAAACCGGTGCTTGCGGTAAAAATAATATTTTGAGGTTATTTTTATCTTTTTATCTTTGAGGCATTGAGCTATGGTTGTTGGTTCGAGCTCATCATTTTTACAATCGAAAAAAAAAGACCGCTCTCAATGAGCGGTCTTTGTAACTGGCGGGAGTGACGGGGCTCGAACCCGCGACCTCCTGCGTGACAGGCAGGCGCTCTAACCAGCTGAGCTACACCCCCAACATCAATATGAACACCTTATACAGAACAAAAAATATAATTGCAAGCCTTTTTTTAAAAAAAAATCATTTTTTAAAAAAATGTGTGGATATATGAGGATATTTTTCCTTTGTTCATGTATAACTTGATTATCTACTTGCAAAATTATTCAACTTATTGCATTGTGATAGAGTAATGAAAATAAAAGAACAGCATGAAAAATGAATTTTAAACAGGCTAAATCAAAATCAAAAAGAATTCGGCGAGAGCGGACGTTGCTTTTTTTGTATGCTGTTGCGGTGACGGCCGCGCTGTTCGTCTCAATCTACAATAATAATGCTGTTAAGGCTTCCTTGCCTGCATCAGAAGAATTTATTGAGCCAATGCCTGAACAATTAGCCCTGCAGCAAGAAATGCTGTCTATTGAAGATAATTTGAAAAGTATAGAAGAAGAAAATCCTATGATTGAATCCGTTGAAACGGAAGAAGAAACACAAAATATTCAATCTGCAGAAGATATGATTTCTTCTAAACCTATTGGTGTTAATGAAGAAATAGTTATTGTGGAAAAAGGTGATAACTTTATCAATATATTGACCCAAATGGGGCTTGAATATGCAGAAGCAACAAAAATTTATCAGGCTTACAAAAAAGTTTATGATGCAAAAAGAATTAAAGCTGGGCAAGAATTAAATATTTCATCTGTTGTTGATAGCCGTTATAATGATGATATCTCAATAACAAAAATTATGACAGAACCTGTTAGCGGGACACGCTATATTCTTGAAAGAACTTCAGAAGGTAAATACGAAGCCCGTGTTGAACAAGACAGTTTGACAGATGAAACAAAACGTGTATCTGGCTCAATTAATGGGGCTTTGTCTACTGCAATGAAAAATGCAGGTGTCCCTCAAATTATTATTGGTAATTTCACAAATATTTTTAAATTTAGAGTTGATTTTAGAAGAGATATTCGTGCAGGAGATCAATTTGAAGTTTATTATACAAGAAAAGTAGCTCCTAATGGGAATGTTGTGAAAACAGGTGACATTATCTACGCAGCCCTGAAATTAGGTAAAAAGAAAATTGAACTTTATCGTTATAAAGATAAATCAGGCACCATCGATTATTATGATGAAACGGGTTCTGCTTTGAAAAAAACTTTGGATCGTAAACCTCTCGAATATAAAAATGCAAGAGTCTCTTCGAAGTTTGGTCGCCGTTTTCACCCGATTTTAAAACAGTATCGTTTGCACAGTGGTGTTGATTATGCAGCTCCGATGAATACAAGAGTGTATGCTAGTGCGGATGGTATGGTTACGGCTGCAAAATGGGTGAATGGCTATGGCAATTATATTACAATACGTCACAATTCTGAATATTCAACAGGCTATGGACATCTTAAATCATATGCAAAAGGAATAAGACCAGGGGTTCGTGTGAGACAAGGGCAAGTTATTGCTTATGTTGGCAGTACGGGACGATCTACTGGACCGCATCTGCACTTTGAAATTATCAAAAACGGTCAAAAAGTTGACCCTTTGAAAGTTAAGGCAGCAACTGGTGAAAATTTGAGTGGAGCGAAGTTGAAAGAATTTAAAAAA
>CADBSM010000092.1 GCA_902797315.1 uncultured Pseudomonadota bacterium
AATCAAAAACGAAATATACGCTTTATATGTGCAACCCGGCAATCAAAAAAAAGGTATTGGGTCTATGCTTTTAAAAAAATACAAACATCAAATCAAAAACGAAATATACGCTTTGTATGTGCAACCCGACAATCAAAAAAAAGGTATTGGGTCTATGCTTTTAGAAAAATACAAACAACAAATCAAAGGTGAAGATTTTTATTTGTATACCTTAAAAAACAATGACAAAGCTTCTTCTTTTTACACCAAAAACGGCGGCACTCTTTGGCCTGAAGCCGCACGTAAAATTGAAGATAAAAACACCAAAATCGAAGAAATATGTTACATTTTCAAGTGAGGTAGCCCATGAGTCGTGACGTCATCAATTTAGCGGAAAAGCTGATTAAATTTAAAACAATATCACACCACTACAAAGAAATTAAAGAGTGTGCCGCTTTTATCGAAAGGTATGCAAAAGACAACCATTTGTATTACGAATTTCATGATAACGGGAACAATCCTGTTTTAATTTTAAGTAACGGCGAAAAAAGAAATTTTGATATTATGTCGTTGGGACACATTGATGTCGTTCCGGGCTCCGACGGAATCTTTACACCAACCATTGACGGCGAGCGCTTAAAAGGGCGCGGTTCTTTTGATATGAAAACGGGGGTTGCCGTTGGCTTAGAGCTTTTAAGTTGGGTTAAAAAAGAAAATAAAAACATTAAAATGGGGGTTGTTTTAACCTCCGATGAAGAAATTCAAGAAGCAAAAAGTATGGATTTTGTGCAGGATTTAGATATTCAATCAAAAATTATCTTAGATATCGATGCTTTATCCGGCATATCAACAATTGTTGAAAAAAACAAAGATGTTGTTTTTGTTAATTTGATTTCCGAGGGTCAACGTGCTTCAGGAATGTTGCCATGGGATGGCAAAAGCGCCATCGATTGCATGATGGCTTCCATTTGCAAATTAAGAGAGCGTTTTCCGTATTTTGATGTTGATAAAAAACCCCTAGAAGAACCGTTCGGACGGCACTATTGGGTTGATTCCTTAAATATCGGCACCATCAATGGCGGGTCTCAAATCAATCGTGTCAGCGATATGGCTGTCGCACAACTTGATTTTCGCCTTGTCAACGGAATGAATGCTAAGCAGCTTTCCGAAATACTCAAAAAATGCATGGTTGGGAATACACGTTACGAAATACGTTATGAAACCGGATTTGTTAATGAAGACCGAAACAACCCGATTATCAAAGAATATCAACAAATCGTCGAAGATATTATCAATCAAAAAGTAGATTTTTTGCGTGATGGTCGAATGTCTAATTCCGGTATGCTGAAAGATAAAAAGGGCGCCTCTGTCATTTTACACAGTTACAGCGGTGGAGGATATCATGCCGAAGACGAATGGGTTGATATAAAATCTGTTGAACAACTTTATGATATTCAAAAAAAATTCGTCGAGAAATATTCAAACAAACGTTAACTGCTATTAAAATTTGAATATTTCCGGCTCGTAATTTGCTTACTTATTTCAACGCTTCTGTTGCTTGATTGTTAAAATAATTTTCAGTGTCCTCTGACTGATATGCGCCTTTTTTCTTGTAAGAAAATTCAAAACCGTTTTTATCTAAAAGTCTTTGCAACTGAGGTAAGTTTCTGTCAGATACTGTTATAAGAGGTTTATCTGTATTCAGTACTTTACAGCTTTTTTCATGAGACAACTTGCGATACCATTATTTCTACAATCCTCTCTCACAAATAAGCAACAAATTTTCTTTTCTTCGTCTGTATCTTTAAGGAGAGCCACGCCTATGGGATTTTTATCTTCAGTATAAGCCATAACAATTTTTCGTTTTCCTGTTTTTAATTCTGGAAAAAATTTTGTAAATAGCCATTCATTATGTTTCGGATAAGTATCATTAATTGATTTTGTGAGCTTTGCGATATTTGTTTAGAGTTCCATATCATTTTGGGAGAATTTATCTATTATTTTGATTTGATAATCGATTATTATTTCCTTTACGAAGCTAAATTTTCATTTACTATATCAAATAGTTTTAACAAAATCAAGGATATAAAAATGCACAAATTAAATGTCAAAGAAAAATATTACAATATGCTAAAACAAGGCACAAAGATCATAGAGTTAAGATTATTTGATGATAAACGTAAAAAGATAAATATAGGAGATGTTATTGAATTTTCGAACAATTCTAATATTGAGGACACTTTTTTAGCACAGGTTGTCAAATTACATCGGGCAGATAATTTTGAGGTTTTGTGTCATAAAATTGATTGTCATAATGCCGGTTTTGATACCAATCAAGAGCTTATGAAGGTATTGGAAGAATTTTATTCCTTAGAGCGGCAAAAGGAATTGGGTGTTGTCGGTATTGAAATAAAAAAAATTGATTAGCTCATAACTTGCTTACTTAGCATCACCTTTTAAAAACAACAGCCTGCAAAATGGCTGTTTTTTCTTTTTAAATAACAGCGTCATGCCTATTTTGCCATTAGGCAAAATTCAAGGCATCTACCGCTTTTAAAAAATAATTCGA
>CADBSM010000093.1 GCA_902797315.1 uncultured Pseudomonadota bacterium
ATTAGCTATATTGACAGCGAATATCGTACAAAAGCTTTGCTTGGTTTCAAATACGCTTTCTAAAAGTTTGTTGCTAAAATAAAAAAGCTTTTTTGTGCTCAAAAATTTCGGAGCTTGCAATATTTTAAAAAATTGATTATATTAAAGACCGCTTATGTCACTTGAGGGAGATTTTCAAATGTTTCAAAAACCAGAAGTGTGTATATTGCCCGTTGCCGGATTGTCAACACGTAATTTGCCAGCAACAAAAGTTCTGCATAAGGGTTTTCTAACCTTAAATAGCATTCCAATTATTCAATATGCTGTTGACTGTTGCAAACAGATTGGTATTAAAGAAATTATTTTTATATATAGTGACCAATCTTGTAAACATATGTTTGAACAATATTACAGCCCTTATGAATTTTTAGAAAACAATTTGAAAAGCAAAAATAAACTCGATTTACTTAAAATTTTAACGGATATTATCCCGCAAAATATGAAATTTTCTTTTGCCTTGCAAGATAAACCTCTTGGAAACGGACATGCGATTTTGATGGCCAAAGATATTGTGGGACAGCGCAATTTTGTCGTGATGTGGCCTGATGATGTTTATATCAATCTTGATGGTGGTTCTATTTTGCAAGAGCTGTGCGATGTGTATGAAAAAACGGGCGGTATTGTTGAAAATATTATAGAATTTCCTAAAGAAGAAATGGTGCGTTATGGTGCACTTATTGATGCCAAAAGAGAAGGAAATATTGTGCAAGCGAAAGGGTTGGTCGAAAAACCAGCATTAAAAGATGTTCCTTCAAACTATGCAAGCATGGGTCCCTACATTTTGCCGCATATTGTGATGGATTTGTTGCCCCAAGTTCAAAAGGGAACAAATGGTGAAATCAATTTAACTGACGCAATTAATTTAGCTGTTCAGCAAGGAGAGAAGTTAACAGGTGTTTTAACAAAATCTATCCGTTTTGATTGTGGTACGAATAAAGATTTAGCCAAAGCTAACATCAAGCTCTCATTGATGCAAAATGAAGATTTAAGGGTTTACGCACGTGAAGTCTTAAATGAACTTAATTAGGTTCAATCTGCTACAAAATAAAAGCTTTTTTTCTCTCATGAGTGTTTAAAAAAACATAGCTTGAGCATTAATTCCTTCAAGGGCGTTGAGTTTTTTAACCAAACGTTCGACATCTTCGTTGTCAGTGTCCATCACAACGTGAATAAGCCTTAGGTTGCGCTTTTCATATGGCATCCCCATTCTACTGATAATACATTCTGAAAAGTGATGCAAAAGAGCATTAACTTCAGCAATTTTTTCATAGTTTTCAACGATAATGCCTAAAGTTGCAATTTGTTTATTCATTTTTGTTCTCCTCTATTTTTTCTTCTAAAACTGTTTGTCCATTTAGGTTGTTTAAAAATTGATTTTCTATTTTTAAGTATTGATTTAAAAGCCATTTTGATTGACTAATGATAAATAGTGAAGCTAAAAGTAAAATGAAGGTTATTTTTGTGTTTTCGGATAAAAATTGGTGTACAGTCGTTACAATAAAAAAGGTGACGAGTAGAATTCTAAAACTTGTTAAAATCAGAAGCGGTAGGCGATTGAAGGGTCTAGAATACCATAAAAGGGTATAAATTTTAGAAATACGTTCGTTTGAAATCAGCAAATTTGTAAGAGTATCTTTGTGAGATTGTAAAATATTTTTCATTAAATATTGATTGTTTTTTAAACACTCAGGAGAAAAATCGTCTTCGTTGCATGCTGGTTGGCGAGTTTCATCTTGAGTGTTTTCTTTGCGCACATAATTTAAAACATTTTTCAAATTATAGGAGACAGAAAAATTCCAACCTAACAAGCCTTTAAGAAAAGGAGACATAACAAGCAGTGAAGTTAATGTTAAAAAGATTCTTAACACTCTGTTTGGTAAATAAGGTTCTAAGAAAGGGCGAACTAATTGGCTGAAGAGTCCAATAATTGTTGATAAAATTAAAGAAAATAGAAAAACACGCATAAAATAGCTTTTGAATAAAGCTCGCCACAACCTTTCTTCCGTGATGGTGGCAGGGGCTTGAGATGTTGATTGGTCAATATATGTGCGCCACTTTTCAGGCAACATCTTATCGACCAGTTTATAAACTTTATTTGAAGAATTAATCATGATCGGCGTTAAAAACGTCGTGATCACAGAGACAGCCACAATGATGGGATATACAAAGGAATCTAAAACTTTTAAGCTCATTCCAAGTGAGGCAATAATAAACGCAAATTCACCGACTTGAGCAAGTGAAAAGCCTCCTTGAACAGCCGTTTTAAGATTCTGTCCGGAAATAGCAAAACCAAAAACAGATAAAGCTGCCTTGCCTATTAACACAACTAAAGTAATAACAAATATTGGATAAGCGTACGTTATAAACATCTGAGGATCGACCATCATGCCGACAGTAACAAAAAAGACAGCGCCAAAAAAGTCTTTAAGCGGTTTTATAACATTTTCAATGCGTTTAATAACACCCGTTTCTGCCAGAATAGAGCCCATAATGAAAGCGCCTAAAGCTGAAGAAAAACCGGAGTATACAGCGAAATAAACCATTGATAAGCTCAAAGCAATAGAAACAAGTAAAAGCATTTCATCATTTAAAAAATCGGCCAATCTTTTTAACAAAGTTGGAATAATATAAATACCAACGACAAAACACAAAACAAGAAAAGCAATAAGCTTTAGCGTGCTCAAACCAAGCTCTTCACCGTTAATGCCTTTGCCGATAGCTATTGTCGGAAGCAAAACAAGGAGCAAAATGCCCATGATATCTTCAATCACAAGAACACCAAAAACTAAATCTGTAAATTTTTGTTTTTTGATTTTTAAGTCATCAAAGGCTTTGATGATAATGGTTGTAGATGACATTGAAATCATTGACCCTAAAAAGAAGCTATCAACAGTGCTCCAACCAAGAAAAAGACCGGCATAATAACCGAAAAACAGTAGCA
>CADBSM010000094.1 GCA_902797315.1 uncultured Pseudomonadota bacterium
ATAATTTCCCAAACAGTTCTTGCCCCTTTGCATATATAGCTCGTCATTTTATGCTGTTCTTTTGCAATCGCCTGAACATCTCCGGATAAAATAGCTTTCTGACCAGCTTCGACATCTTCTGTTGAAAGTTGTGACACAGATGTCTGAGCATAAAAACACCCCTTTGAATTTGTTCCTGTTTTGACCATAAAACCGTATAGTTTTGTAAAATAATCATCTGCATTCAAATAAAGATAAGCTTCGTGCAAATGTCTTTTTGCAATACCTCCAAAACCTTGCTTTTCTTTCAACGAAACGATTTTTTGAGCGCATTTAAGAGGATTTTGATAATTATTTTTCACAAAGCTACATAATGCTCGCCCTTTTTGTTCTCTGTTATACATGACTGTAGCAATTGCAGAAAATTCGTGAAGGTTGAGTTCTGCTCCTTTTAATAAATTATACATGTTGTTATAAACTCTGCCATTTTCGCGATATCTATACCAGCCATCAACCAAATCAAGCGCATGTTCCGCAGAGATAGAATGATGACCAGATGTTTTGAAATGTTCTGCAGCTTTAACCCATTCGGAATTTTGAGGATTACCATCTTTCGGATAATAATAGCTTCCTAAACCTATTGTATTGCTTACATTTTTATTGTTATCAGAATAAGGATTTAAAATCATACACTCTGTCGGAAACATCGAAACTTGAATCATTGGAAGAGCGTCTTGATAAAGGCATTTAAAGCTTTCTTTATCTGTAATGAGATATTTTTTTTCAATTTTTTGCTTTAATTCTTGAGCTTGTCTTCGTGCTTCTTTCTGGGCTTTAATATCTTCATATTTATCTTGAACAACGTTGATTACCTTAATTGTCGGAACCGCCGCAATAACCGAAATAAGAAGAGCTCTTCGTGTTTTTTTAGAAAGCTGTTTGTAATGGCTATAAACTTCCCTGCCTGATTTTTTAAAAAAATTTCGCACTGTTTTGAGTTTTGTCTTCCAATCAATATTATCAAGCGCTGATTCCAAATCATTTTTGATTTGTTTCGTCTTATGCTGAAGCCTTTCTTTGATATCTGCTCTATCCATTTATCTAACTTTTCATATAAAACTGTGTTCCAATGTTGTCATTGTATCATAAAGGAAAAAAATAACAAGCTTTTTTTGTCAAACATTCTTTTACAAAAAAAGCAGGATCTTTGACCCTGCCTTCTTTTTTTCTGAGAAAACTACTCTTTATTGAGCTCTGATGTACAATGAGGACACCGTGTCGCATGAATGGATATTTCAGAATAACAATAAGGACATGTTTTTGTCGTTGGCTCAGCAGCCTCTGCTGCAGCATCTTTAGCTGTCATTTTTTCTTGTAATTTGTTGATTGATTGGATAAGCAAGAAAACGGCAAAAGCCACAATCACAAAGCTGATTAATGCATTAATAAATGTACCATATCTGATAGCGACATCATCTGTTAATACAATTTTTAAATCAGAAAAATCAACCTTACCCATAAGTAAACCAATCGGCGGCATCATCACATCTTCAACAAGAGATGTAACAATCTTGCCGAATGCTGCACCGATAATGATACCGACAGCCATATCAATCACATTACCGCGCATAGCAAATTTCTTAAATTCATTTAAAAAGTTTTTCATATTTTATCCTTTCTTCATAAAAAAACAAAAACTATCCTCACTCATAAGACCTTTTTTGTTTTCAGTCAATCTTTTATTTGTTTTTTTTGACACAAAAGACTTGACAGAATATTTAAAATTTTGTAGCATGAAGAAAATTTAGACATTATAACAACAATTAAATCTATTTTTATGATTGATTTTATGATTAATACTTACCGCTTATCTGATAAAGCGTGCGAGATGATCCGCTCAAGTGACAAAATCACTTCTCAAGATGCAAAAAATCTCATGCAACAGTCTTCTTCCTGCAAAGTCAAAATGCCAAAAATCGGCATGCTAAGGTTCCAAAATCCCTTCTTTTCCGACATTGCAAAAACGAATCTGAGGATTCTTGAACGCTTGCCTGTTTTTTACGCACTTGAAAAAGTCCGTATCGGTCTCTATCGAAAGGCTTTTAGGCGCATCTTTATTTATTTTCCGCTTTCAGGCGAAGTTTTTGATGTGCCACCTCAAGCTGTTATGTTCTCTGAGCCGAGCAAACATGAACGCATATCGTGTTTTATCTCACAAAGCGGTCAAGAAGAGCCTATCTGCTCACAAATGTACGCCCAAAAAAAACACATTTGTTTTTTTGAAAGGATGGAAGTTTGGCGCGAGTATGCCGTTTACAAAAAAGAATTTGTCTGTACGGCAGATATTTTGAAACAGCATTTCAGATGGTCCGATCCTGATCCCTGGGTGAGAGAACAATTTAGCATCACGGATAGAAAAGACCCCATGTTCTTTCTAAGAAACGAACCTACGCGTATCCCCGGATGGAGCGTACGTCTTTCTTATCCCTCACCACCTCACTTGTGGGGTTATCATATAGATGAATAGTCAAAAGGAAGGTTTCAAACCTTCCTTTTTTCTTATTCGATATATTATTTAGTATTTATTCGCCTAAAACCATAAATAAATAGCTCATCACGATAAAACCACTGAAGACGGCGAAAGCTGATTTTGACGTGTCTTTATACCCATACGTTTCCGGTAAAATTTCATTAATAATGACAAACAGCAACGTACCACCTGCCATTGCCATTGCAAGTGGAATGAAATGAGGAGTGATACCTATAAACAGCAACCCAAGAAAAGCCCCTACAGGCTGTATCATCCCTACCAAACAGGACATCAAGGCTGATTTCAATTTAGACACACCAGCTGCAACAAGAGAAATCGCAATTGTCAAGCCTTCCGGAATATTGTGCAACGCAATGCCTATCACCAAACTTGAAGGATTGATAAATTCTTCGGCGCTATATGCTATACCCACAGCCAAGCCCTCCGGAAACTTATGTAAAGATATCGCAATAATAAAAAGCCATGCTTTTTTTAAATCAAATTTCGGACCATGTCTGACCATGTTGTTGTGCTCATGAGGCAACAAAATATTTAAAAGCCAGACCAAAGCGACACCTGCTGTCAGCGCCCCGCAATACCAAAATCCCGCCACATGAACATCTTCTGCTTTTGATAATAATTCTTGCATTGACGGTACCAACAGTGCAAAAAAAGAGGCCGACAACATCACACCCGCCGCTATATTCAACATTGTGTTAATATTGGTCTGAGAATATTTTTTTTTCAAATAAATACAAAATCCGCCGACACCTGTGAACAAACCGGCTATTAAAGCCCCTAAAAGCCCATTGATAAAACTTGGGTGATAAAAGACATCAAACATCTTTTTTTCCTTCTGCTGTTGTGCTTGAGCGTTTCAAATGTTCTAATGAAATAGTCTTTGTCTCAAGCTTTTCTTTAAAAATTTCACAAAATTTTGCTCTCATTAACTTAGCGTCAACAATCGACGCAAATGAGATGTTACTTTGAGCGCCTTCTTCTTTTTTAATCATACCGCCACTTTCTATGAAAAGGCTGTCGACAAGAGCTAAGGCTGATATCATATCATAAGCCATATTTGAAGGCTCGTTTTTCTCTTTTAAATGAACTAACTGATGATAAACAGGATTCTTGCTTTTCTCAATACCTTCCAAACAACCATAATCCATTTCAAGCTCTTTGGCTGTTTTAGAGGGTACAATTGTCATACACATATTTTTACTTTGAACATACTCAAAAAGCAACTGTGCTGCTTGAGGACATGGCTTAAAATTAAAGCATTGCATATCAGGCAGATAATAACCTTTTTCATCTTTTTGATCAAGAGCGCGTCCCATTACAACAATTTTTTTGACTTTTTTATAAACAGTGTCTTGGGTTGCTTTTAAATATTTTCCAAAATCTGCAAAAGGTGCATTAAAAAGCAGAACAATATTGCGATCTTTAACTGATTTAATATATTCCTGCATAAACAGCGTACCGCTTCGCAAAATTGTCATACCAGCACTTTCAAAGACGGCGTTCAAATCACTTTGGATATAATTGTTTTCAATTTCTTCATTAACAAGATCATAATCTCCACCCGGCACAACCCTTAAAAAAGGGTGTCCCAAAAACGACATAGCCCCTTTAGTGTATAATGCTCTGCGGCGACGAACTTCATAGCTTCCCAGTTCAGTAATAATGCCTCGAATATTAATCAGATTTTTATCGGCTAAATAAGCCAAAACCACTAAAGATGCCAAACTATCTATATAGTTATTGACATCTGTAAAAACTAAAACTTCAGGAATCTGAGGTTCTTTTTTCTTTTGCATAAGCTTTTATCCAAGTTTCTTTTTCAAAATTTCGTTTACTATTTGCGGATTTGCTGCTCCTTTTGAGGCTTTCATAATCTGTCCTACAAACCACCCCAAAAGGTTTGTTTTTCCATCTTTGTAAGCTTTGATATTATCAGGATTTTGAGCAAGAACTTCATCAACCAGAGCCTCAATAGATGCCGTATCCGTAACCTGTTTTAAACCCTTTTCTAAAACAATTTGAGATGGCATCTTTTTCTCACACCACATGACATCAAAAACATCTTTAGCTATTTTGCCGCTGATTGTTCCCTCTGAAATCAAACCTACAAGCTCTCCTATCATTTCAGGTGTAATTGGTGATTGCTCAAGTAAAAGTTTTTCTGCATTTAAATGTGCAAACAAATCACCTAAAATCCAGTTAGCAACTTTTTTACCGTCATGACCTTGTGCTGCTTTTTCAAAAAAGTCTGCTGTTTGTTTTGATTCGGTTAACAAATCAGCATCATAAGCCGTTAAACCAAACTCTGTCATAAAACGCTCTTTTTTAGCATCTGGCAATTCAACCATCTCTTTTTTGATTTGTTCAATATATGCTTCTGTCAGATAAAGCGGGGGCAAATCAGGCTCAGGGAAATAGCGATAATCATCAGCATATTCTTTCAAACGTAAAAATTTCGTTTGTCCGGTCGTTTGGTCAAACTGACGTGTTTGCTGTTCAATTGTGCCACCATTTTCATAAATTTCAATCTGGCGTTTGGCTTCATTCTCAATTGCCTGCATGGCAAATTTTACTGAATTGACATTTTTGACCTCGGCTCGTTCACGCATTCCTTTTTCACCTTTGAGCCTAACGGAAATACTGGCGTCACATCGCATTGAGCCTTCATCCATATTGCCATCACAAGTGCCTAAATAGCGTACAATAGAACGCAATTTTTTCAAAAATGCGCCAGCTTCTTCAGGTGATTGAAAATCAGGCTCTGTCACTATTTCCATCAAACCAACCCCTGCCCTGTTAAAATCGATGTAACTTTTTTTAGGGTTTAAATCATGAATAGATTTTGCCGCATCTTGCTCGATATGAATACGCGTAATTCCTATTTCCTTTGAACTTCCGTCAGCTAAATCAATTTTAACCGTTCCTTTACCGACAATTGGATATTCATATTGCGTAATTTGATAACCGTTAGGTTGGTCGGCATAAAAATAATTTTTACGCGAAAAAACAGAATATTGATTAATTTGCGCATTGAGACCTAAACCTGTTTTAACAGCCTGATGAACACATTCTTTATTCAAAACAGGAAGCATTCCCGGCATGCCGGCATCAATAAATGAAACATTTTCATTTGCATCATCACCAAATTCAGTTGATGCTCCTGAAAAAATCTTTGATTTAGAAATGATTTGACAGTGAATTTCTAAACCGCAAACAATTTCCCACTCATTTTGAGCTGTTTTAATCGTATATGTCATTTTCTTATTTCCTTAATCGCCCAGCATCACATTCCAACATATAGGCTGCCTTAAAAATTGTCTCCTCATCAAAAGATTTTCCGATAAGCTGCATACCTAAAGGTAAACCCTTTTTATCAAGTCCAATCGGCAAACTTATCGCCGGAAGCCCTGCTAAATTTACAGACACAGTAAACACATCATTCAAATACATATTAATCGGATTGGCTTTCATGCTTTGATCACCGATTTCAAAGGCTGAAACAGGAGAAGTCGGTGTTAAGATGACATCACATTTTTCAAAAGCTTTTTCAAAATCTTGTTTGATTAAACGCCGAACTTTTTGAGCTTTTAGGTAGTACGCATCAAAATAACCGGCCGATAGAACATATGTCCCTATCATGATACGACGTTTGACCTCTGGCCCAAAACCTTGTGTACGCGTATTGATATACAAGTCATCAAGCTTTTGTCCATCAACACGCAAGCCATAACGAATGCCATCATATCTGGCCAAATTCGACGAAGCCTCCGCCGGTGCAATAATATAATAAACGGGCAAAGCATATTTTGTGTGAGGCAAAGAAATCGGCACAATTTCAGCACCTCGAGACTGAAGCATTTCTGTGGCCTTATCCCAATAAGTGGCTATTTCATCATTCAAACCATCTGGTCTATATTCTTTGGGAATACCGATTTTTAAGCCCTTAATATCCTGACCCAAAACTTTTTCAAATTCAGGCACATGAATGTGAGCTGACGTAGAATCTTTAGAATCATAGCCAGCCATTACCTCAAGCATTATGGCCGCATCACGCACATCTTTTGTCATAGGACCAGCCTGATCGAGTGAGGAAGCAAAAGCCATTATTCCCCACCTTGAACAGCGCCCGTAAGTCGGTTTGATACCAACAATACCGCAAAAAGCAGCCGGCTGTCTGATAGAACCACCTGTATCTGTGCCAGTAGCTGCAGCGCACATGTCAGCTGCCACAGCCGCTGCCGAACCGCCAGACGAGCCGCCCGGTACAAGAGGTTTGTCTTTAGACCACGGGTTAATAACCGGACCATAATAGCTTGTTTCATTGCTGCCGCCCATGGCAAATTCATCCATATTAAGCTTGCCTAAAAAAACGGCCCCATTATCGAGCAAATTCTGTGTGACACTAGATTCGTACTGGGGCACAAATCCCTCTAGAATGTGTGAACAAGCTGTCGAACGCACACCTTTGGTACAAAATACATCTTTGATCCCGACAGGAATTCCTTCCATTTTGCGATTTGTTCCGTTGGCATAATGGTTGTCAGCCGCTTTTGCTTGTTCAAGAGCAAGTTCGGGCGTCTCGTATACATAAGCATTATATTTGCGGTTGCTTTCCATTTTGTGTAT
>CADBSM010000095.1 GCA_902797315.1 uncultured Pseudomonadota bacterium
CATATCGCCGTCAGACAAAATCACATCGTTTCTGACGCAGACATACCACCAACCCTCTTCAACCTTAAATACGGCTAAAAAAGAAGAAGTGTCAGATAGCGCACCAACAACACCGACAGCTGCGGCAGGCATACCTTTTTGATAGCCTTGATCTGCAATACATAAACCAAATTGCGGCGATTTTCCCCTTTTGATACAGAATAAATCTGCACCTTCTAACACATTTTCAGCAGCTTCAATAATTTCCGTGTAAGGTTCGTCGCTGTTGCGTAAAGGCTGCCAAAACAAAGACGAAGCATATACCGTTGAATCAACAGTAAAACTGCTTCCCCAAGTTTTTGTGTTTTCTTGCGGTAAAGAAGAATCTGTTGTGTTGTTAAAATTTGCGTCTTCTAGCACGGCTTAATCCTTTGTCTTAATATTTCATTCTTGATTCAGGTACTAATGGTGAATCTAAAACCACAGGGGTCAGCAAAATAACCAAAATGCTGCGAGTTTGTTCTGCCGAAACGGTACCACCTAAAAGAGAGTTTTCGGCCGAACCGATACCTGATTTTTGAACCGAATCTTCAACACGCTCATAACCACTCAAAATCAAAGTTTCACCAGATTTCATAGCGACTTCTTGTGTGAAGCCACGTGTTTCAATAACAGGGTTTTGAATAAACTCACCGCCCTGAGGATCATTTGTTAAAGTGACCTTTTGCAACTCAATTAAATCAGATAACGTCAAATTAAACATTAACATCAGGCGGCCATGCTCTAAAATGCGTGGTAAAACGTCTAAAGTAAAGCCTGTCTCAATTTGTTCTGTATCTGTCGATAAATCATAGTAGCTTCCATCGCTTCCAGAGTTTGTCTTTGTAATTTCAGAAATATAATTCTGTGTTTTGACAACCTGAATAGGTGCTGGCTTGTTGTTCAGCGTTGTGACTGTGCCACTTGTAATTAAAGCAGTTTTACCTTGTTCTGAAAGTGCTTGAATGGCACTTGTGATGCTCCAAGAGCCTGATAAAATTGCCATAGATAGTCCGCTTGAAATATCTGTTTGTCCTGCGGCACCCGTAATGCCTAAGCTCTTAATGTGATTGTTGCCTGAAAATACAGCACTTAAGTTTAAGCCGTACTTGTCAGAGTCTGTGACAGTAACTTGTAAGACTTTGACGCTGATAGCCACTTGTCTGGACAGACGAACATTTTGTTCATTAATATATTTTGCAACTTTTTTGATATCTGTCGGTGTGCCTGTTAAGGTAATAACACCGCTTGACTGATCTGTTGTCAGCTGCGCACCAGATGAAATCATTGATTTAATAGCTGTTTCAACTGTGCTCCATAAATCAATGTTTGCAGAATTTGATAAAGACACAGAAGAAGATCCTGCACTGCTGTCAGAAGAGTCGCCGCCAATTTCTACAGACAAGGAAGGTTTTGTCGGCAAAGTGTATAGTGTGAAAGATTTTGTAATGTATTTGTAAAAATAAATTTGTTTTTTCTCATATTTCCACCAAATACCAAATCTGTTGCAGACCTCATCAAGCAAACCGCTCAAAGGACCTTTGTAAGAAACCAACATTTTGCTTGAATCGGTCCATTGTGCGCCAATATCTTGTAAAGAAGGTTTGTTCCCATCAGCCTGCTGCTGAACTGTACCGTCGAGCTCTTGTTCGTAACGAACAGAGATAGAGGTAATTTTATGAATCATTGAACCAATTTCATACAATGTAATCGGTCTATTGCTAATCAATGTAATGCCGTCATTTGTTTCGAGATATGAGGGAACGGGATCTCCTTCATATTCAACTTCACTCGTATCTCCAAGCCAAATGTCATCATTAACACGGACCACGTCAGTGTTTGCAACATCTGTCGGACGCTTTGATTCCTGTCTGAACTGTTCGGCTTTTTCAATTTCGCGATCAACCGTAGCATCCATGTCGGTTGCTAGCGAACATGCCGATATAATCGCTATGACAGTTAAAGCAACTGCTGAATTTATTATTCTAGTCGTACGCATTTTCATCCTCCATTGTTTCGACAACTAATACGCGGTTTCCTTTATAAAATGTAGCAACAGGGGCTGGTCGGGCTCTTGCAAAGGCTCTAATTAAAGCAGAGCTAACATCAGCAAAACGGCCTCTAAACATTGCTCCTGCACTTAAAACATAATTTCTGTTTGTATTCCATACCAAACGCCAGCCAGATTCTTCACTCCATTTCGTCAATAAAGATTTTAAATTCTGACCTTCCTCGGCATACCAATCTTGAATGGGATCCTCTTGACCGGAATTGTCATTTTCAACAACTTTTTCTTCTATTGTGACGTCTTCTTGAATGGTTTCAGGACTTTGCGTTTCTTTAGATTCAGAATCTGTTGAAGGATCTTCTACTGCTCCTTTTTTGCTTTCAATTTGCTCCTCATATGTAATGACCTCATTGTCAATTGAGGGCGGAATAGCAGCAGACAAATTATTGCCTGCGCCTGATTGCGAAATGCGCTGATCTCTTGGAGAAAGCTCCCCATACTCTCTAAAATCTGCACGTGTCTGTGTGTAATTTACAAAAGGATCTGCAGGGCAATTGCCTCCCGGACAGACACTGGGGTTTTGCGCGACAGGTCTAGGCGTATTCGTAGCTTGAAACGTACAGGCAGGTAAGCCTAAAAGCGTTGCTAAGCATACAGATAAAAGAGTTTTTTTGTTCATATTTAAATCCCTTATGTTTTTAGTCATTTCATTGTTCCAATCATACAAATTCCATTTTTCAAAATCAAGTGCTTTACTCAACTTATTATCATTGATAGCGATAACGCGAATCAACCTGATTGTTACTATCATCCCTCTTGTTTTTGTTAAATCGAATGTTTCTAATAATAAAAGAGTTTGGATCACGCGAGGTAAATATAACATTTATCTTGCGGTGATCGACCCCTCTAAGACTGAATATGCTACTTAGTAAGTTCAGTCTTTTTTGCTGAAGAACTTGAGAGCTAGTGCCATCAATACGCACTTCGACATAAACATCGTCATTGTCTCGGGCGTTGTCTGCAAAAGCATAAATCCATCTTAGCGTTTGGCCAGAAATTTCGGCACGGTTGGGTTGGAAAAACAAACGAAGCTCGGCAGGCATAATGGTTGTTGCTGCGTCAAAATCATCGGTCCCGTCTGTGCCCATGACAGCAAAAATCCTGTTTTTAAGTGAATTAGCATTTATTTTTTTCTTTTTATTTTTCTGTTTATTCCGTTCATTTGTTTTTTGATCTTGTTCTTCTTGCTGTGACGATGAATCTTTGCTAAACCATGAACGAATACTTTTAAATAAGCCTGTCTTTTTGTCTTCTTCTTGAATTTCAGTTGTTTGTTTGGTTAGGCGGATTTTGTTTAAATCTTCTTCAATGTTTCTTTCTTTAGGTGAAGATGTTAAATCAGGGGTTAAATCGGCATCGTCCATAATGTCTTTTGGAAGCGGAATTAGAATATTTTGTATCGCCTGATAAGCAAGTTGTGTGTCATTATCGCGCTTTTTGAGCAGAGGCTCTGAAAAGGTTTTAGCAAGCAACTGTTCATCTGTTTTGGTTTTTAATGCAGAAAGTTCCTGGTCAATTTTTTCATCTACAGTTTCGGTCTGCTTTTGTTCTGTTTCGATTTTATTGAACTCTTCAACAACAGCTTGATTTTTGGCATATTTGTTGCCTTTTGCCATAACCCAAGGATTGTCAGAGGTTTCTGTTTGCTCTGTGTTGGCTGAACTTAAAGAAGTCTCAGCAACATCCCAAGCGCTTTCGTCAACCTCAGGCACATTGCTTGAATTGGCAGAAATTTCAAGCATATCAGCAAGCTCGCTTTTTTTAATGTCTGCTTCTGCTATGGTTTTAGGCTCTTCTAAAATGTCCGGCTCCGAGATTGTGCTAATCAAAGTGTTCGGTTCAAGCATCGCAATTTTTGAAAAAGATTGTTCATCGTTTATGCTAATGCTTTGATATAAAGCTTCAGTATTTTGTGTTAGAGGAATCTCTTCATCAGTGTTTGATGAAGCGACAACAAGTGGTTCTTCCATGGTTTGAACAGAATCTTCTTGTGCATAAACAATACCGCTTGCTTCATGATCTTTCATTTCTCTTATTTCTGCTATTTCCTCGTCATCAAGCAAAATTTCGGTTGCAGAAGCTAAATCTGTCGGAATCTTTTGGAGAGGTTCATCTTTTGTCTCTAAATGGGCTATCGGGGTGTCTTTTTCTAAGGACAAGGGCTGTTTGTCTTCATTTTGGGGTTCAGGGGCAACAAGCGCTGCCATTTCAGAAACATCAATAGTCTCTTTTTTAAAAGCGCCTTCAAAATCAACCAATTCTGACTTTTTGTCGGCAAAAAGGGGTATGTTTTGAGCTGATAATTCGTCTTTGGAAACAGGCTCTGTTTTATCAATCGGCGCATGCCAAAAAACCTTTTGAACGAATCCGACCGCCAAAATGGAAAAAATAAAACTGCAAACAAAATTTCTAATATTATTTTTTTGCATTGTTTTTTGTTGTTACTCCGATAGACCAAAAAGCCTTGAAAATAACGCATTCAGGCGCATTTCTCGGTTTTTTGATGGGTTCACCTTCCCCCAATCTAGCATAAAGTGTGTTAAAAATTGTTTAATGGCTAGAAGTTTGTTTTATCGGACAGCTTTTATAGACTTTAAATTAAAAACAAAAGGCAACAATAAAAGAACTTAAAGGAAACTGAATGTGAAAATAAAAGGTTTTTTTTGCTTGCTTTTTAATAAGCACTGTTTTAATAATAGCAAAAAAGTAAAAACCATTTGATAAAAGGAAAATTTCTATGAACGAATATCGCACGCATACTTGCGGTGAGCTTGGACGCCAAAATATTGGCGAAATTGTTCGTATCGCAGGTTGGATTCACCGTAAACGCAATCTCGGCAATCTTTGTTTTGTTGATTTGCGAGATCATTATGGTATTACGCAGTGTGTTTTTGATTCGGCGTCACCTTTGTTTGAACAAATTCAAAATCTTCGTGTAGAGAGTGTTGTTGGGGTTGTTGGTGAGGTCATTTTGCGTGAAAGCATCAATCAAAATATGAAAACGGGCGAAATTGAAATCAAGGTTCAAAAATTGACCGTGCACTCTGAAGCCGATATGCTTCCTTTTCAGGTTTCATTTGAGGACGACAGTCCTGAAGAATTGCGCTTAAAATACCGTTTCTTGGATTTAAGAAAAGAGCGCATTCACAACAACATTATTCTGCGCTCAAAGGTGATTAAACGCATGCGTGAGCTTATGATGGAACAAGGCTTTACCGAATATCAAACACCTATTTTAACAGCCTCATCTCCCGAAGGGGCACGCGATTTTTTAGTTCCTTCCAGAATCAACCCAGGAAAGTTTTACGCTCTTCCGCAAGCGCCTCAACAGTTCAAACAGCTTTTGATGGTTTCAGGTTTTGATAAATACTTTCAAATTGCGCCTTGCTTCAGGGACGAAGACCCCAGAGCTGATCGTTCACCAGGAGAGTTCTATCAGCTTGATATGGAAATGTCTTTTGCAACCCAAGAAGATGTGTTTAAGGTTATTGAGCATACAATGGGTTCTGTTTTTGAAGAATTTTCAAACGGAAGAAAGGTTTCGAAAGCTCCTTTTGAGCGAATTCCATTTAAAGAGGCCATGCTTAAATATGGTTCTGATAAACCAGATTTAAGAAACCCGCTCGTTATTCAAGATGCAACTTCTTTGTTTGGTGCTTCAGGTTTTGGGCTTTATGACCAAAAGGTTCAAGATGGTGAAAAAGTTCGAGCTATTGTTGCACCAAAGGCTGCTGAAAAGCCGCGTTCTTTCTTTGATAAGTTTGATGCTTTTGCAAAAGAAAGCGGTATGGGAGGTATGGCCTATATTGCTTTTTGTGAGCCAGCTCCTAAAGGGCTTGCCAGATTTTTTGATGAAGCAAAACTTCAAGAAATTAAGAACTTTTTGAACATCTCTCAAGGTGATGCTGTTTTGTTTATGGCTGGCAAAGAAAAGGTTTTGAACAAATTTGCCGGTCTTGTACGTAACAAGCTTGGTCATGAACT
This sequence comes from uncultured Pseudomonadota bacterium, assembly GCA_902797315.1. GTDB lineage: Bacteria > Pseudomonadota > Alphaproteobacteria > RF32 > CAG-239 > UBA1254. Next base: position 6,071 of record CADBSM010000095.1, read on the forward strand.
TGATTTGTTTGAAAAAGATTCTTTCAGAATTTGCTGGATTGTCGATTTCCCATTTTATGAAGAAAATGAAGAAACAGGCGCTGTTGAATTTTCACACAACCCGTTTTCAATGCCTCAGGGAGGTATGGATGCACTTCTTCATCAAAATCCGCTCGATATTTTGGCTTATCAATATGATATGGTTTGCAATGGGGTTGAATTGGCATCAGGCGCTGTACGCAACCACAAACCGGAAATTATGTATAAGGCCTTTGAAATTGCAGGTTATGGGCATGATGTTGTCGACAACAAGTTTGGCGGAATGATTAATGCTTTTCATTATGGCGCACCGCCGCACGCGGGATGTGCACCTGGGGTTGACCGCACGGTTATGCTTCTTCTTGATGAGCCGATTATCCGTGATGTGATTATCTTCCCATTAAACGGAAAGGCACAAGATTTGTTGATGCAAGCACCTAATGTTGTGACAGATGAACAACTCAAAGAGCTGCACATTAAACTAGATCTTGACAAAGAATAAAAACAGCAAGCAAATAAGCTTATTTAAAATTTAAAGATGTTTGAACGTTTTTTGTAAAAAAAAGCGAAGCATGGCAATTTGAGAATATTGTTATGCTACCGAAGCAATACACAAAGGCAGGGCATCTTCGAATTAATCTGCAATGGAATGATTTGTGTGATGAGGTGGTGAAAAGTTCATTTGTAGATTCCTTGACATGTTGTGTGTAAAAATGAGATGCTGAAACAAGCTCAGCTTGACAGTTGGGGTGTCTACATGACAGTCTTTGGTGTTCGTCTGCTCTTTATGAAGTGTTAACTTTTTTGAGCTATAAAAAAGTGGTCATGAGGGTCAGAAATGATTATGAATTTTTTGTTACAGGAAGAAGTTTTATTGAAAATTCAATAAGTTAATAAAATTTTGAGACAACAAAAAAAGCTGGTCAAATGATCAAAAATCTGATACTCTATAAATGTATAAAGAAGTTTTGTTAATTTTGTTAAGGAGAAAAAA
>CADBSM010000096.1 GCA_902797315.1 uncultured Pseudomonadota bacterium
ATTTTAACCTAATTGGAGCGCTTTGACAACCTCACCGCTATAAGCTTTACTGAACCCCGCGTCTAACGCGGGGTTTTCAGGATACAAAAAAACCTTTCAGTTTATTTCTGAAAGGTTTTCGTTTTAAGCGTCAAGCAATTAAAAATGCTCATCGCATTTTTTGATTAACTCTTCAATATTCTCAGGTGGCCAACCTGGTGTTTCCATACCAAGATGGATTCCCATTTTTGCCAACACTTCTTTGATTTCGTTCAAAGATTTGCGACCAAAGTTTGGTGTGCGAAGCATTTCAGCTTCTGTCTTTTGAACAAGATCACCGATATACACAATATTATCATTTTTCAAGCAATTTGCTGAACGTACAGACAATTCAAGCTCTTCAACTTTCTTAAGCAAATTACGATTAAATGGTAACTCTTCTTTAATATCGACAACTTCTGGCTCTGGTTCATCAAAGTTGATAAACGGCTTTAGTTGATCTTGCAGGATTCTGGCAGCAAAAGCAACAGCATCTTCAGGGGTTACCACACCATTAGTTTCAACGACCATTGTCAGTTTGTCATAGTCAGTAATTTGACCGACACGAGTGTTTTCGACCTTATATGAAACCTTTTTAACCGGAGAATAGATTGCATCAACAGCAATTACACCAATTGTCGAATCGAAAGATTTATTTTGGTATGCAGGAACATAACCTTTGCCTGTTGTTACAGTTAATTCCATTGAAATTTTAGCGCCGGCATCTAAGTTGCAGATAACGTGATCAGGGTTCATGATTTCAACATCATGCCCCGTGTCAATCATAGAAGCTGTGACGACGCAAGGTCCTTTTGCATCTAAATACATTGTTTTTTGACCTTCGCTATGAACAGCGACGGCTAAACCTTTTATGTTTAAGATGATGTCTGTTACATCTTCACGAACACCTTCAATAACAGAAAATTCGTGCAACACGCCATCAATTTTAACGGCGGTTACGGCGCCACCCTGCAAAGATGAAAGTAAAACTCTTCTTAAAGCATTGCCGAGCGTTAAACCAAAGCCTCTCTCAAGGGGTTCCACCACTATTTTAGATTTATTTGTGCCATCTGAAGCAACTTCCAAATTAGTCGGTTTAATAAGTTCTTGCCAATTTTTTTGAATCACCGGAGTACCCTCTTAAAAATAAAATATGTTGAATAAAAGCGTTTGGGCGCGGAGACATAAGACCAATCTCCGCACCGTAGAATAAAAAACTAAACGCGACGTCTTTTTCTTAAACGGCAACCGTTGTGTGGAATCGGTGTCACATCACGAATAGATGTAATTGTGAAACCAACAACTTGCAAAGCTCTGACAGCCGATTCGCGTCCTGAACCAGGACCCTTAACTTCGACTTCTAAAGTTGTCATACCGCTTTCCTGGGCTTTTTTACCAGCTTCTTCAGCTGCGACCTGAGCAGCATAAGGGGTAGATTTTCTTGAACCTTTAAAACCCTTAGCACCAGCTGTTGACCAAGCAACAGTATTGCCCTGAGCATCTGTAATTGTAATTCTTGTATTGTTAAAAGTTGAACTTACGTGGGCAACGCCAGATGTAATATTCTTCTTTTCTTTTTTCTTAACACGTTGTGATACTGCTTTTGCCATTATACCCTCACTTATTTCTTCTTATTGGCAACAGTTTTACGTTTACCTTTACGGGTACGAGCATTTTGTTTTGTGCTTTGTCCACGAACAGGTAAACCTTTACGGTGCCTCAATCCTCTGTAGCAACCAAGATCCATCAATCTCTTGATATTTACACCGACTTCACGACGAAGTTCACCTTCGACCAAATAGTCTTTATCAATAACTTCACGAAGTTTTGAGACTTCTTCATCGCTTAAGTCTTGTACACGACGATCCATCGAAACGCCTGATTTTGTACAAATGTCTTGAGCAGTTTTTCTTCCAATGCCAAAAATATAGGTCAAAGCGACCTCCACCCTTTTGGCACTTGGGATATTTACGCCAGCTATACGAGCCAAATTAATTCTCCATTTTCAATAAAATAAACATTTAAAAAGTTGA
>CADBSM010000097.1 GCA_902797315.1 uncultured Pseudomonadota bacterium
AAAATTGTATGGGAAAAATTTTGATGCAAATTCGTGAGGAATTGCTAAGCTCGTAAATTGCAAGCTTTGCATCACCAACAAAAAAAACACCCATTGACGGGTGTTTTTTGTTGTAAAAAGGTCTGCTTAATAACAAAAATCAAAAAGGGCATCTTCTCTATAGAATATACCTCCAAATGCTTCTAAAGGAGGCATTTTCTGAGCCTTGCTGAAATTTTGAATTTCAAGCTTTCCCGCACGATATCTCAGAGTGACAAACTGAGGAATAAACACAGCATCGGTCAGATTATTTATCGAAAAATAATCTTTATTTTCTTGGACTTGTTTGCCATCAACCGCAGCTGATGTTTGATCTAGAGTTGAAGCATAAGAGTGCCCTAACGGATCGATGGAAATTTGAAAGTTCGTTCCTTCCAATGTTTCCATCTCTGCAATCCAGCGCAAAATACAGTCCTGGACTTCTACCAGCTTAACAGACTTGAGAAACCATTTTCTATCAAAGAAATATTCACTTTGAAAATCTTTTTTGAAATCCTGTTCGGTTAAAAGAGCCGATTTGTAACTGATTTTCAAATACTGACCGTTCTCATCAGAATTCATCTCGTATATACGGGAATACATATTGAAGATTCTGTTTTTTTCATAAGCACAAGATTTTCCGGCAATGGTTGCTGATGGTGAAAGATTGCCACATCTTTTGTAAAAAACAACTTGTCCACCGTATGGATAATACAACATGTAAAAATCGCTTTGATAGTGGAGGGGTTGCTTTAGACAAATAGGTAAAATCCACGCAGGTTGGTCATGAAGCGTAAGAAGTGAAGGTTTTGCTATTATGCGCGCTTCGCGAAGTTTTGGATCTGCTTTTTCAAAACAACGAAAAATCTGCAGAACATCTTCAGGTCTTTCTTTAATAAATTCCATAAAAAAAATATTTAATTGTTCGACATAAACTTAATAAATTGCGTCAAATATACTTTAAACCCATTTTTGTGTCAATAGTTTTTTGAAATAGCACATTTTTCTTGCTTCCCAAAAATGTTATAAATATTCTTTGAATAGAACTTTTTTTTGAAATTTTTTTAATGGTTGATAAGAGATTTTATTTATTGAGTTCATACAAAATGATAGATGCGGCTGTGCTCACGTTTAAGCTTTCAACACAAGGGTTGATGTCTAAACGAACTGTTATATCACACGATTCTTGAATAAGACGGCGCATTCCTGAACCTTCACTGCCCATAATAATAGCCAGCTTGCTGTTTTTATCAATTTCATCAATTTTTTGCTGAGCATGTGCATCCATGCCGACAATCCAAAAGCCACTTTTTTTTAAAATTTCAATAGCACGGGAGAGATTTGTAACCCGAATGAGAGGCAGAAACTCAATAGTGCCGGCCGAGGCTTTAGCTATTACGCCGCTCTCAGAAGGAGTGTTCTTATCTTGAACAATAACGGCTGATGCATTAAAAGCTGCCGCCGAGCGTATAATAGCCCCGACATTTTGCGGATCGGTGACCTGATCTAAAATAAGAACGCGACATTTAGCTAAATTTTGTGTTTGTTCGCATAAATCTTGCAAATAAATATTCTCAAGAGGAGAGGCTGTTAAAACAAAACCTTGATGAATAGCGTTTGGACCGACAATCGCTTCAATCTCTTTTTTTGTTTTAAGAACTGGTGAAAGGTGAGGAAACTTTTGCTCTAGTTCTGTTCTGTTTTCAGGAGTGCATATCAATTGGATAATTTGACGCTTTTGATTTTCAAGCGCTGCAAAAACAGCATGGCGTCCGTATAAAACAACGATATTTGATGTGTTCTTTTTAAAACCTTTGTGTGACATATTTAATCCCTCAATTTCTGCAACAATGAGAACATTCAAACATAAAAAATTAAATAAAAGATAAAGCATAAGAAAGAAAAAAATGAAAAATTGTTACAAAAAATAAAAAAAGCGCTTGACAAGATGATAAAAATGAGATTATTTGCTTTTCGAGTAAGGAAAAAAGATTGTTTCTTTTCCCGTCTTCTTTAAGGGAGGGGTGGCAGAGCGGTCAAATGCAACGGACTGTAAATCCGTCGACTTTCGTCTACGATGGTTCGAATCCATCCCCCTCCACCAG
>CADBSM010000098.1 GCA_902797315.1 uncultured Pseudomonadota bacterium
AGAGAATTGCGTGCAAAGAAATTTATGAAAATCATTTCATTAGCACCGGAGGTATTGTAATGCCGAAAATGAAAATAAAAAAAGGTGATCAAGTTATCATCATTTCTGGCGATGATAAAGGCAAGACAGGCGAAGTTATCAAAGCTATGCCTAGAGAAAGCAAAGTAATCGTTTCAGGCGTGAACTTGGTTAAAAGACATACCAAACCCAGCCAAACAAGTGCTGGCGGTATTATCACCAAAGAAGCTGCTATTCATGTTTCTAATGTTGCTATTGTCTCTAATGGCAAGCCAAGTAAGGTCGGCTATAAAGAGGAAAAAGGCACAAAAGTTCGTGTGGCTCGTAAAACCGGTGAAGTAATCGATAAATAGGAGAAAATTTTATGGCAAATTTTGAAACTTTATATAAAAACGTCATAAAGAAATCTCTTGTGGAAAAATTCGGTTACAAGAACCCACATGAGATTCCTAAGCTGACGAAGATTGTTTTAAATATGGGTGTCGGTGCAGCCGTCACTGACAAGAAAAAACTGAACAATGCTATGGAAGAATTGGCTTTGATCGCAGGTCAAAAGCCAGTGATGACATCAGCGCGCAAATCAATTGCTACTTTCAAATTAAGAGAAGGTATGCCAATTGGCTGCAAGGTGACTTTAAGATCTGAAAAGATGTATGAATTCTTAGAAAGACTGGTCAATATTGCATTGCCGCGTATCAGAGACTTTCATGGAATCACAGGCAAGAACTTTGATGGTAAGGGCAATTTTGCTTTTGGCATCAAAGAACAAATTGTTTTTCCTGAAATCAACTATGAAAAAGTTGAAGATGTCAGAGGTCTCGATATTGTTATTTGTACAACAGCCAAGACAGATGAAGAAGCAAAATATTTGCTGACCTCATTTAACTTGCCATTGAAGAAATAAGCGGAGATTTGAAGATGTCAAAAACGAGTTCAGTATATAGAAACTTGAAAAGAGTAAAGATGTCCGAGAAGTATGCTAATCGGCGTCAGAAATTAAAAGAAGTTGTTATGAATAAAGAGCTTGCCGCAGAGGAAAGATTTCAGGCAACTTTAAAACTGGCCGAGATGCCGCGTAATTCTGCCAAGATCAGAATAAGAAACCGCTGCAAATTAACAGGCCGTTCTCGTAGTTATTACAGGAAGTTTGGCTTAAGCCGTGTTGAATTGAGAGATTTAGCAAGCTTTGGTGAAATTCCTGGTTTAGTAAAATCTAGCTGGTAAGGAGGTATATAAATGTCTATGACTGATCCTTTGGGCGATATGCTCACACGCATTAGAAACGCACAGAGAGCGAAGAAAAGTGATGTTATATCACCTGCTTCTAAGCTGCGTGAAAATGTTTTGGAAGTTTTGAAAAAGGAAGGTTACATTGAAGGTTATAAAAAGGTCAATGTTAAGCCTGGAATTGATGAACTTCACATTCAATTAAAGTACCATGAAGGTGCTTCGGTTATAACTGAAATTTACCGTGTCTCGACTCCAGGTCGTCGCGTTTATTCAAGCGTGAAAGATTTGCCGAGAGTGTACAATGGTTTGGGTATTTCTATTGCTTCAACGCCGCAAGGTGTTATGAGCGACAATGAAGCTCGAAAAGCCAATGTCGGCGGTGAAATTTTATGCCAAGTATTTTAAGGGAGAAGAAAAATGTCTAGAGTTGGAAAATATCCGATTAACATTCCCGCTGGCGTAACAGTTGACATTAAAGAGAATGTCGTAACCGTTAAAGGTAAATTAGGTGAACTTTGCTGTTCTTTTGATACATCACATGTATCAGCAAAACTAGAAGACAACCAAGTTGTCGTGGCACCGCTTTCTCAGAGCTTGACAGCTCGTGCATTGTGGGGAACAACAAGAGCCAACATTAACACTTTAGTTAAAGGTGTTTCTGAAGGTTATACAAAGAATTTGGAGCTTGTTGGTGTTGGTTACAAGGCCCGCATGGAAGGCACCAAATTGGTTCTTTCTTTAGGTTTTTCGCATGATATTAATTTTCCTGCCCCTGAAGGCATTAAAATTTCATGTGAATCACCGACACAAGTCAAGATTTTCGGTGTTGATAAACAACTTGTCGGTCAGGTTGCTGCGGAAATTCGCAAATATAGAAAACCAGAACCTTATAAAGGTAAGGGTGTAAAATATGAAAACGAATATATCCGTCGTAAAGAAGGCAAGAAGAAATAGTGGGGATAAATTCAAATGAATAATACACCAAAAAAATTGTTTGAAAAAAGGAAAGCCCGCGTTAGAACAGCTTTAAGAGGCGCTGCAAACGGCAAGATGAGATTGTCTGTTTTTCGCAGTGGAAAGCATATCTACGCGCAGATTATTGACGATGTTAAAGGCTCAACGGTGGCTTCAGCTTCAACACTTGATAAAGAAGTTAGAAAAGAGCTTAAAAAGACATCAACAGTTGAAGCTGCAAGCTTCATTGGTAAACTCGTTGCAGAACGTGCAGTTAAGTCAGGTGTAAATGAAGTCGTTTTCGATAGAGGCGGTTACATTTATCACGGACGTGTTAAAGCCTTGGCAGATGCCGCACGTGAAGCCGGATTGAAATTCTAGGAGAAATATGATGGCTTTTGATCGTCAAAATAAAAAAGAAAAAACAGAAGAATTAGTTGAAAAGCTTGTTCACGTTAACCGTGTTGCTAAGACAGTTAAAGGCGGACGCACAATGAGTTTTGCGGCCGTTGTGGTTGTCGGTGACCAGAAAGGTCGTGTCGGATATGGTTCTGGCAAGGCTGCAGAGGTTCCTGAAGCTATTGTTAAAGCGACAAACGAAGCTAAAAAGAACATGGTTCGCATTCCGCTTCGTGAAGGCAGAACACTCCACCACGATGTTGCTGGTCGCTTTGGCGCTGGTAAAGTGGTTTTAAGAACAGCTCCGGCCGGTACCGGTGTGATTGCAGGTGGTCCGATGCGTGCTGTTTTTGAAGCTTTAGGTGTTCAAGACGTTGTTGCAAAATCATTGGGTTCAAACAATCCTTACAATTTGATTAAAGCAACAATGGCAGCTTTAGAGGCTATCAATTCACCACGTATGATTGCGGCTAAACGCGGCAAGAAAGTTGGTGATATTGTTAGCCGTCGTGAATACGCTTCAGCTGGTAAAATGGAAAAAGAGGAGGCTTAAGATATGGCAAAGAAAACAATTAAAGTTACTCAAATCGCTAGCCCGATTGGCAAGCCAAAAGATCAAAGAGCAACTTTAGTCGGACTTGGCTTAAATAAGATGAATCGTACTTCTGAATTAGAGGACACGCCCTCAATTCGCGGTATGATTAAAAAAGTTAGCCACCTCGTCAAAGTTGAAGAGTAAATCTTACAAAGCGGGCTTCATTTTGCCCAATTTGCACTCATGTAGTTCTGTCTACACCATGCGCGCAAATCAGATAAAAGCAAGCCCGCTTATCAAGGTTTAACATTGAGACTTTATATAGTTGTAGAATAAAAAAATTAGGTGAAAGAAAATGAAACTTAATGAATTAAGAGATAACCCAGGAGCTACTAAGGACCGCATTCGTGTTGGTCGTGGTATCTCAAGTGGCAAAGGCAAGACAGCAGGACGTGGTCAAAAAGGTCAGAAATCACGTTCAGGTGTTTCAATCCATGGTTTCCAAGGCGGACAGATGCCGATTTATCGTCAGTTGCCAAAGCGCGGTTTCAACAACCGTTTTGCAAAGGAGTTTGCAGTTATTAATCTTGACAGCATTCAGAAAGCAATTGATGCCGGCAAATTAAAAGCTGAAGAAATTAATGTTGAGACATTGCTTGCAGCACGTTTGATTACGAAAAAACTTGATGGTGTTCGCTTACTTGCACGCGGAGCCATTACAAGCGCTGCAAACATTTCTGTAAACGCTGCTTCAAAAGCAGCTGTCGCCGCAGTTGAAAAGGCTGGCGGAAAGGTCAACCTTTTATAATTCGGTTCAAAAAGAATAAAAAAAGACCGGAAGTATGCTTAATGTATATTTCCGGTTTTTTTTATTAGTGTTATTTTTTAAAACGTAATTTTTTTTGTTATACCACGTCACTTGATGAGGTTGAAGATGTCTTGAATTTTGCTAAATACAAAATAGGCATGACATTTGTTTTTTTAGATATTAATGAGGTGCTGAAAAAAAGTTCAGCATGACAATTATGATCTTCAGTATAACGTTTGTTTAATTTACCCACAGGTTAAATGTGAGGATTTTTTTATGCATATAAAAAACTCAAAAAGTCAATGATATGAGGTGTTTGAAAGCAAAAAAATTGAAAAATCTGAGGTACGTTAAAATTTTCAAAGTGTCAAGTCCTATTTTCAGGCTCTAAAAGGCTTGCAAAAGTGAAAATTTTAACGTACGATAGAATTTATAGAAAATTATGGTTTAACCCCTTGAAATAAAGGAGAAATATTATGAAAAAGTTGCATATTTTACCAATGTTATTGGCAACCACCTTTTTAACCGCACCTGCCTTAAATTCACGGGCAGAAGGCATTAAACCCGAATCGGAATATGATGCGGTGATCAGCAAAGGCATTGTCGAATCTGAAATAATTTCATCCAACGAAACCACCGGCGGCATTGCCTTAAAAGTGAATGAAGGCGAAACAAAATCTATTGAAAACACACTTTTCAAAGACAATCATATTAAAGTATTCATCAATAATCTTTATCACACTATTCTAGGCGGTGCTGTGTATAATGCCGGTACAATCGAAAATTTAATAGCTGATTTCTTAAATAATACAATCTCTTTATCTGAGAATTCAAACATTGATGATGCGGCCTTTTCCTCATGTGGAGGGGCGATATATAATGAATATGGAGACACAATCAATAATTTAAGCGGCACATTTGAATCAAACAGCGCAAAGCGCGGAGGAGCAATATACAATGTAGGTATAGTTAGAACAATAAGCGGCACATTTAAGGATAATAGTGCAGGCTCAGTTAAGGATAATAGTGCAGGCTCAGTAGGCGGTGCGATATTTAATGGTGGCACAATCACGACTTTAAGTGGCATATTTACCTCAAACAGC
>CADBSM010000099.1 GCA_902797315.1 uncultured Pseudomonadota bacterium
ATGGCTATGCCAGCACATATTACACCTATGGCGCACATTATGAGAGCTTTACCGGAACCATCGGTCTCTCATATGCTTGGTAGAAAAAAAACAAATGATTGAACAAAAACCACCGAATATCATTCGGTGGTTTTTGTTGATAGCTTCTATATGATTTCTTCAATCTTTTCTATATCACCATTAGGTGTATAATAATAACGCTTTTTGACTGTTAATCCGGCTAAAATTTTTGGCAGAAAGTCAGAATCGGCTGCTCTCATTTGCTCATAGGGAATTTGATCTGCTGGTTGCCAAAAGACATCAACCTCTTCTTTGTTGGCATGAATGGTTCCCTCGAAAAGAGTCGAAAAATAAGCATATACTTTGATGTCCATGTTCGGAAATTCCATATAGCCCACAAATTTCGGGTTAAGGATTGTAAGTCCCGTTTCTTCTTTTGTTTCGCGTTTAACACAGGCAATCATGTCTGTGTCTTCAGATTCTTTTTTGCCTCCTGGAAAATTGATATAGCCTTTATTGATGCCTCGATGATGACGTATCATCAAAAAACAGTTTTTTTTGATGTCTTTGATAATGGATAATGATGCCTCTTTCATTGTTTGCTCCTGATTCTTATTCTAAAGGGGTTTGTTGTGAAGTATTCAGCGCTGATTTTAAACTGATTTCATGTCTGTTCTTTTTAAAATATGTTGCAGATTTTTTGGCTCGAATTTTTTTGAGTGTGAGGGCATATCCGATCGTAACAACAAGCATGGCGCCAACCCATGCTATCGGTGAAGCATAAAAAATGCCTCTATAACCGAGTGCTTTTGCTAAAAAAATAGCAGCGATTGAACGCATAAAAAGTTCTGTTAAACTTGCAGCGAGAGGAATAATCGCTTTGCCCATGCCTTGTAAGGTGTTTCTGAAAATAAAAATCATGCTTAAGAAAAAATAAAATAATGTGCTGATGCTCAAATATTCTTTGCCTGTTTCAATAATAAAATTGTTATCCTCTTCTAAAAAGACTGAAATCATATCTCGACCAATATAACGCACAGCAAACGAGGAAATAATGCTAATAACCAAAGATAAAAGAGCCGTAAAACGTACGCCCTGACGAATTCGGCTGAGCTTTGCAGCTCCCCAGTTTTGAGCGCTGAAGGTTGCCATCGCCATGCCGAGGGCCAATAAGGGCTGAGTGGCAAGTTGCTCTATTCGCAAAGCTGCTGTAAAGGCCGCAATAACATCAGAACCAAAAGCATTGCAAGCACTTTGAATAACCATCATGCTTAAAGATAAAACAGAAAATTGAAGCGCCATCGGGAAAGCAATTTTCAGCTGTTTTTTCATAATCTTTGAATCGTAAATAAAATCTGAGCGCTTTAGACGAATAATGGGAAACTTAAACCATATATACAAACCGCATAAAATACAAGCAATTGTCATTGCACATACTGAGCCTATGGCAGAACCGGCTACCCCCATTTTGAAATAGTATATTAAAATAAAATTGAAAACAATATTGAGCAAAGTGGAAAAAATTAAAAAATATAGGGGTGTTCGGCTGTCGCCTAACGCTCTGATAAATCCGGCAAATAAGTTGTAAAAAACCATCATACTTAAACCCAAAGATAAAATACTCATGAACGTATAAGCATCTGATTCTATTTCGCTTGGAACATTCATCACCCTTAAAATAGGTTTAAGAAAAACAACCAAAATCAAAGTCATGAAAAGGCATAAAACAGAGCTTGACATGATGGCATGTGTGACTGTTTTTCTGAGTGCGTGTATGTTGTTTGCTCCGAAATATTGTGCGGTGACAACAGTTAGACCGCCCGTAAAGCCAAAAGAAATAAGCAAGAAAACAAAAAAAATCGGCGAGGTTGCGCCAAGCGCAGCAAGAGCCTTAATTCCAAGCAAACGCCCGACAATCAAAATGTCTGAAATGTTGTAAAGCTGCTGAAACAAATTGCCAATTAAAAGAGGTAGGGCAAAAAGTAAAATAAGCTTTGATGGACGGCCTTGGGTTAAGTTTTGTATCATTTCTATCGCTTTTGATGAAGTATGATTGAAAAATTAAATGCCTGATATCATATTTTTTGAACAGATGCAACTTTTTTACATTTTTTTAATCATCACGTTTTAAGAGTAACCCTTATGGAAAAATTGGAATTTGACGTCACTTCTTTGATTGAAACCGTTAAAAAAGAACACAAACTTTTTTATCCGGTTATGATGTATATATTGCTCTCATCTGTTGGGGCAAAAGAAGACTATGTCTTTTATCAAACAGCAGAAGACAGATTTTTGAAAACACTTTGGCATCCATCTTTTGATACTTTCTATAAAAATTATATCTTTGATTGTTATCAAGAACAAAAACAAGATTCAATTCCTGAAGACAAAATCTTTTTTGCCCTCTATGAAGATAGATATCAGCGAGCTGATTTTTTGCTCTTGCCTTTTGAAGAAAAAAGCGGCAGAACTTTTTTGCCCGTGCTTACTAAATATCCATTGCCGAAAAATTTTGCAAGCTTGTGTCAAAAAGCTTGTTTTCAGTTTTAATGAGTCTCTTGAAATTTTGGTTTGTCGCTCTTTAAAGTTTGCTTTTCAAGCATATGGTGTTCTTCAAAATTACAAGAAAAGTCATGAGCCATATTGCGGTCATAATCACAACCGCATTTGTCGTCTTCAGCACAAGTACAGCTGTTTTGATAGTCATAAACACATTTTTTCACTATTGTTCTCCTTATTAAAAATATAAAAAAACCGACTTTAAAAGCCGGTTTGGTATATAATCTTTTTTTTAAACAAATTAAATGTATTTGACAACTAAAATTTCGAATGATTTTTTGCCTGATGGGGCAAGAAACTCAACTGTGTCACCGACTTCCTTGCCAATTAAAGCTTTAGCAATTGGCGAAGATACGGATACAAGATTTTTTTCAATATCAGCTTCATAGTCACCGACAATTTGATATTCTTTTTCATCATCAGTATCAACATCTGCGACTAAAACAGTTGCACCAAAACGGACAATGTCACCACTCATCGATTTTGGATCAATGACTTGAGCTCGGCTGACAACAGCCTCTAATTCTTGAATGCGACCTTCAATAAAGCTTTGCTTTTCTTTTGCGGCAGAGTATTCTGCATTTTCAGACAAATCGCCGTGTGAGCGAGCTTCGGCAATAGCGGCAATAATATTCGGACGATCAATGCCCTTTAAATTCTTAAGCTCTTGTTCGAGTTGCAAATAACCCTTTTTGGTTAAAGGAAATTTATCCATTTTATATGCTCCTTTTTTTCAAAAACACTTTTCATAACCTTAAAAAATTTAAGGCTGTGATAATGTGTCAAAAGTTTAGAAAAAATCAGACTGCGATGCTTAACATCACAGCCGTTTTAAGTTGTTTATGCCTTTATATATAATCTATCTTTTTTTTAAAATCAAGAACTTTCTTTTTTGTGTAAAACTTTTGATTTGTATATACAGTATTATATTTTTTTTGATACCCTCTATAATGTATTTTTTCTTTATTTTGAGGAGACCTTAAATGAAAAAACTTTTATTGGCATCAGCTTTTGTAGTAGCTGCAACAGCTTTTGTTTCAAGTGCAGAGGCCTATGATAGCACAGGATGTGGCTTGGGTTCCATGGCTTGGCGCGGACAAAGCGGTATCCTGCCACAGGTTGCCGCTGTTACAACAAACGGAACCTTTGGCAACCAAACTTTTGGTATTACGTTTGGGACATCGGGTTGCGATCCTAATGGTCGAATTACAGGCGGCACACAAAAAATGATATTGGCTTTCTTGGAAGATAATTTGGAGCAATTTGCTATCGATGCTGCTGCAGGTCAGGGTGAAACCTTGACAACACTTGCCGGTATTATGCATATGGACGAAGAATATGTTGCAAATAAAGCTTATCAAAACTTTGCAGCAATCTTTCCAAATGACAATGTTGATGTTGTTGATGTGACATTGAAATTTTATGAGATTATGAAGGCTTAAAGCTTTTATTGAGAGGAAAAGCACGGCTCTAAACCGTGCTTTTTTATATGAATGAAATACATCGTTTTTGTTTTTGCTTTTTTGTTTTCTTCCGAGGTTTTGGGAAAAGATTTTGCCTTGTCAGACCAATGGCTCAAGCTTGTGCATTATCAAAAAAAGTTTTTGAGCACTTACCAAGGTTCTATTGATAATGAACATTTCTATCTTAGTCCTGAAGGAAAAAATAATCCTCAAGCAGAATTGAATGCCACCATCAGGCTTTTTGAGGGCCAAGACCAAGTACAAAAATGCCGCTTTCCGGCAAGATATATACTTTTGAAAAAACAAAATCTCATAAAAACAGAACTTGGAGAATGCTCGGAATATGAGACTTTCAAGCAAGATTTGCAGGCAAGTGGCATAACGCTTCTTTTTGCTGATGCCTTTATGAATAATTCTTCTTCTTTGTTTGGACATACACTTTTTCGAATTGATAGTTCTCGAGCCTCAACACAAATGTTGGCTCATGGCATCAATTATGGTGCCTTTACAAAAGGTTTTGAGGACACGCCTTTTTATGCTTTGTACGGGTTACTTGGCTTTTTTCAGGGTGGTTTGACAACACGTCCTTATTACGATACAATCAATACCTATAACAATATTGAAAATAGGGATTTATGGGAATATGAACTGGATTTGACACCTGAACAAAAAGAGCTTTTTGTAGCCCATGTCTGGGAAATAGGGCAGGTGACAACGCCTTATTATTTCTTTTCTAAAAATTGTTCCTATATGTTGGTTGAAATGTTAGATGCGGTTGATCCAAACTTAAATTTGGCACAACGTTTTAAAGGTTATGTGATTCCTTTAGATACGGTGAAAGCTGTGTACAAGAAAGGTTTGATTAAAAAGACAAATTATAGGCCTTCAAGACGAAATAAAATTAAAAACAGAATTGACCAAATGAGTGCTGCCCAATATCAAAGTTTTTTAAATTTAATTGATGATGAAAATGCTGATATTTTAGACCTTGATGATAGTTCAAAAGCAGATGTTTTGGAAACGGCTTATCAATATCTGCAATATCAATATACAGCTCAACAGCTTGATTTGAAAAAATATCGTACCAAAAGTTTTAAAATTTTGCGCCAACGAAATCAATATAAGGCGGGACAAACCTTTGATAGTCTTAAAGAAGGCAATAATCCGATTTTAAGCCATGATTCTGCTCAAATTGGATTTTCTATAGGTTTTCAAAATGGTAAAGCTTTTCAAGAACTACGCTTTCGACCGGCCTATCACGATTTGACAGATAATCCTTTTGGATATTTAAAAGGTGCGGCAATTAATTTTTTAGAACTTTTTTTGAGACACTACGACGATCATGATCGATATGTTTTTGAAAATCTTAAAATTTTAGAACTTGTCTCGCTTTCGCCGATTGATAGGGCGTTTCAAGCTGTGTCATATCGTTTGAATGTTGAGCTGACACGCATGAATAACTTGATAAAAGGCAAAACAGGGTATGTTTCAAAAACAGAACTAGCTTTGGGCGCAACATTTGAGCCTTTAAAAAATTTGTATCTTTATGTTTTGGGTGGTTTTGATGCTGCTTATGGAGGTTTTTTAAAACAAAATGCTTATGCAGGCCTTTCTCCAATTGGTGGATTGCTGTATAGCAGTGAATTGTTTAGTTTTCAGGCTGAGCTGAAAAAAACGTTTGCTTCGCAAAAAGAAGGAAGCCTATTAAAAAGTAAAGCTCTTATCTCGTATCATGTTGCAAAAAATTTAAGCCTTGAATTGTCTTATGAGCGTTCTTATGTGGCGCACAAAGCTTTAAATCAAACAATGATGGGGTTCAAATATTTCTTTTAATGTATAAATTTCTTGCAAAAAAAAAGTTTAAAGGTTATGCTTGCCCTAAATATAAAAGGAGAAAGATAATGCTTAAATATATTTTGTGTTTGATGATGCTTTGCTTTGGATTTTCCGTTCATGCTCAAGATATCCAAAACAACGTCAAACAAGAGCTTATTAATGATGGTTTTGAAGAGATGATTGCCTCTTGGAGTGTTGATGATGTGGTCAATTATCAACAAAATGGCTTCGATTTTAATCAAAAAGATACTGAGGGTAATACACCGTTGTTTTATGCCTTAAGCAAAAATCCAAAATTAGAAGTTGCTCAAAAAATGATTGAATTTGGAGCAGATGTTAACGAAGTTTTTCAAAATGGTATGATTCCATTAAATATTGCAACGTCAAAGGCTCATGAATTGCAACTTCAAATTTTGATGATGGAGACTTTGGGTCTTGATACAAAAGATCCAGAAGTTCAAGAAGTTTTACAGTCGCAGATTTTTTCTGAAATGGAATATATGTTAAAAATGGCTCAAATGCTTCTTGATAACGGAGCTGATGTTAATAAAGAAAGTGTTCTTGGAACTCCTTTGATGAATGCTGTGACCAATGCATGGAATGTTGATATTGTTGAATTGTTAGTTAAATCAGGTGCCGATTTGAACAAACAAGACAATAAAGGACGTACAGCTCTTTTCTATGCCTATAGCAGTGGTAACGATGATATTGTTAGTGCCCTTATTAAATCGGGGGCTGATGTCAACATTAAAGACAATGAGAACCAGCTTTATAATCAAGTTGAACGTCTTGAAACAGAATAAATAAAAAATACATTTTATTTAACAAATTTAGTAGATTCTTAAACAAAAGGATCTACATTTTTTTAAAATTCTTGAATTTTTGATTTAAAATAAAGGAAAATTTGATGTTTTGTGCGAAGTTTTTAAAATACATGACAATCTTTGTAATGCTTTTAAGCTCGTTTGCAAAATCTGCTTGCGCTTCTGAGATTGATTTGAATATTCCGTATCTAGATGTACCCTTTGATATTTTTGGATTTTCTTTGACAGGTGTTGAGCTCTTGTCTATGGGGCTGATAGTTTGCTGCTTTGGTATGCTGATAGGGTTTGCTTTATTCTTTAATCTTAAAAACAAACCAGTTCATTCATCCATGTCTTGTGTTTCTGAAACAATTTATGAAACATGTAAAACATATATGAAACAACAGGCAAAACTTCTTTTTGTTTTAGAGTGTTTTGTTGGTGCTTGCATTTTTTATTATTTCTTTTATTTAAATCAAACGCCAATCAATAAAGTTCTAAACATTTTTCTGTGGTCTGTTCTCGGAATTTTAGGCTCATTTTGTGTGGCTTGGTTTGGTATGAGAATTAACACTTATGCCAACGCTCGAACCTCTTTTGCCGCTTTGAAAGGGAAAGCCTATGAGATGATGCGTTTGCCATTAAGGTCAGGTATGTCCATAGGTGTTTTGCTTATTTGTGTAGAGCTTTTGATGATGATTGTTATCCTGCTTTATGTTCCGCGTGATTATGCTGGAGCTTGTTTTGTTGGGTTCGCAATAGGCGAATCTTTGGGAGCAGCCGTGCTTCGTATTTGTGGCGGAATATTTACAAAAATTGCAGATATCGGTGCTGACTTGATGAAAATTATTTTCAAAATTGACGAGGATGACGCCAGAAATCCGGGGGTTATCGCCGATTGTACGGGGGATAACGCTGGAGATTCTGTCGGACCAACAGCGGATGGATTTGAAACATATGGAGTGACGGGTGTTGCTTTAATTAGTTTTATTGTTTTGGGTGTTGGCATGTTTGTTGCGCCTTCAGGAAAGTTGCTTTTAATGCCAAACGGTGTTGATTTACAAGCTCGTCTGATTACATGGATTTTTACCATGCGTGTTTTAATGATTGTAACTTCTATCTTTTCTTTTTCATTAAATGGGCTGATTTCTAAAATTAGATTTCAGAAAAAAGAAAACTTTGATTTTGAAGCCCCTTTAACAAGTTTGGTCTGGGTTTCTTCTTTTATTTCGATTTTAATGACATTTGCTGTTTCATATATGATGATTGATTCTCAAATTTTTGATAAAAATCTTTGGTGGAAACTGTCCGTAATTATTAGCTGCGGAACGCTTGCCTCTGCCTTAATTCCTGAATTTACGAAAATTTTCACGTCGGCAAAATCAAAACATGTAGAGGAAGTTGTGAATGCCAGCCGAGAAGCAGGGTCTTCACTTAATGTTATTTCAGGCATTGTTGCCGGTAATTTTTCAGCTTTTTGGCAGGGTTTAATCATTGTGTTTTTGATGCTGATTGCTTATTTGACTGCGTTAACGGGGTTAGATGCTTATATGGTTTATCCAACGATTTTTGCATTTGGCTTGGTTGCTTTTGGTATGCTTGGTATGGGTCCTGTGACAATTGCGGTCGATAGTTATGGACCGGTTGCAGATAATGCTCAGTCCGTTTTTGAACTTTCTCAAATTGAGGAAAAAAGAGGTGTTGTCAAAGATATTGAAAAAAACTATGGTTTTAAACCCAATTTTGAACGTGGAAAATATTTGCTTGAAGAAAATGATTCTGCGGGTAACACATTTAAAGCTACCGCAAAACCTGTGCTTATTGGCACAGCTGTCATTGGTGCAACTTGCATGATTTTTTCAATCATTTTGTTGCTTAATCTGACACTTGATTTGTTAGATCCTAATGTTTTGTTTGGTATTATTTTGGGTGGTGCTGTTATCTATTGGTTTTCCGGAGCTTCGATGCAAGCTGTCGCTGCCGGTGCTTATAAGGCTGTAAACTATATTAAAAAGCATATCAAGCTTAACACCAAAAAAGCAGCTTCAATTGAAGATTCTAAAAAAGTTGTTCGGATTTGTACTCAATATGCTCAAAAAGGTATGTTTAACATTTTTATGGTGATCTTTTCTTTAACGATTGCGTTTGCTTTTTTTAATGCTAGTTTGTTTGCCAGTTATTTAATTGCAATTGCTGTTTTCGGCCTTTTTCAAGCACTCTATATGGCAAATGCCGGTGGTGCCTGGGATAATGCTAAAAAAGTTGTTGAGGTTGATTTGAAAGAAAAAGGGACAGATTTGCACTCAGCTGTAGTTGTTGGAGACACTGTTGGTGATCCGTACAAAGATACATCTTCAGTTGCCTTAAATCCAATTATCAAATTTACAACTTTATTTGGGTTGCTTGCTGTTGAAATGGCGGCAAAAGCACCTGTATGTGTTACAAAAACAGCAGGAATCTTTTTCTTGTGTTTAGGTCTTGTTTTTGTTTGGCGGTCATTTTATAAAATGCGAATTGAACCTGCTGATAAAGACTAAAGTGTATCATATAAAAAATTGCTTGTTCAGTTTAGAACAAGCAATTTTTTATATGTCCCAATCTACTGATGTTTTTTTAGTTCTGCATCTATCTCTTGATGGAGAGTATTAAGCTCTTCTAAAGTGCTTTGAGCCTGATCTTCTAAAACTTCTATGTTTTGTTTTTCAAGCTTTTGTGCCTCGTTTGTTAAAGCTTCAGATAATTCGTCTGACCCCATGTTGACGAGTTGTTCAATATCGCTTTCGTAACTATCCTGAATGTTTAAAAGGTTTTGAGGCTCACCATCAATCTTGTTAGGTAATGTATTCGATTCTTGCTCTTGCGGCATTTCTTTATACATCGCATCTTTAAATAAAATATTTTGAGGTTCGCCCACATCGAAAGAATTTTGTCCGATTTTGTTTGTTTGTTCGATATATTCGTTTAGGCGAGGTAAGTTGTCTCTCATGCGGAGTTCATCAGCAGAAAGCATCAGTTCTCTTTTTGGAGTTGCATTAAAACACTTCAAAAGCCAAACATCATAAATTGGGTGTTCAACAGCGTTAACAGCCGGTGAAGATGAAAACATCCAACCCTTAAAAATGTTATATTCCTCTTCATTGAAGCTTTTGTCTGTAACATCAACAAAAGCAAAATTTTCAGGAATTTCATCTTCGGTGCGTGTTTTGCAAGAGCGAACCAAAACGGAAAACGAGCCAAAATTGACAGCGCCATTGACGGGAACTTCAATAATGCTGACGCGTCCGGTAATTTTATCCATTGCCTGCATTTGTGCCATGTTCATATCTATTTCGGCTGAAAAAACAGGCATTATTTGAAAACTTAACAATATTGAAAAAAGCACAGTTTTATTTTTCATTGTTATCTCCTGTGACCATAAAGATGATTTCACCTACCATATCTTCAAGCGTTTTGAAATCTTGTGTTTTGGTAATCGTATCGCCGTTTTGTAAAAATTCTTGTGACTTTCCTGGCTCAATTTTGATAAATTTATCGCCCATTAAACCGTCACTAACAATCGAAACAACGCTATCATTTGGCAGTTTAATGTCAGATGAAACACTTAAAGTAACGTCGACCATATAGTCATCATGCGACAGTTTCTGATTGGTGACTGTTCCTATCTTGATGCCGTTGATTCGTACGTCGGATCCGATATTTAAACCGCCAACTTTCAAAAACTTGGCATTCAGTTCATAGCCCTTCACAACTTGCAAATCCGAAACGCGATATGCAAACACTAAAAACAAAACAGCGACAAGCAAAACGACAATGCCCATAATTGTTTCAACTGGTTTTTTATTCATTATTATTTCCTTTTTCTGCAGATTTTTTCTTTTTTGATTTGCCTATGGACACAATTCGATCGAGCAATTCTTGTAAAACCATGGCATCTTGAGTATAGTGAAATTCTTGACCATCTTGTAAAAAATCCTCTGAGCCACCAGGCTCAATTTCAATATATTTGTTTCCCATAATGCTTGAGCTGACAATTGATGCACTACTATCATCTGGAATATGCAATCCTTCCATAATCTCAAGTTTTAAAACGGCATGAAAATGATCGTTAAGAGAGGCATCGACAACACGACCAACGTCGACACCTGCCATGCGCACAATATCACCAACCATTAAACCATCCGTTCGTCTGAATGTGGCATTTAAATGATAAAAGTTGTTGTGAACATGTTTGTATTCGTATTGAGAAAAAGCCATAAACAAAAAGAATATGCTAAAAATCAACACGGAAAACAAGCCGAATATAAATGATTTTTTTTCTTCTTTTGTAAAATTATCGCTCAACGTTGTGCTCCACTCTATTCGTGTTCGTGATCAAGCTCACCTTCTTCGCTGCCGCTATTGGCATTGACAATAGCCGCTAAAACAAGTTTGTAGTGGTCATCTGTTAATTCAAGCAAGCATCTTTCTTGATCAAACGATTCGCTTCCAAAAGTGTTTTCAGAAGCTTTAACAAACAAAGAACAATACCTGTTGCGATAGGCTATCCAATGGTCATACATATCTTTTAAATTGCCGCTTAAAAGACCATTGCCGTTGTTCCAAGACTTTGTTTGGGGATTATTGGCCAGATTTGTGTAAACCTCTTGAATGTCTTTTAAAACACGAGCTGTCTCAGCTTTCATGCACAGTGCTACTTGATTGTCATTTTGTGCTTTAGTATAACATTCTTCATATTCTTGACTTGGTTGGGCATGAGTTTGGAATGGTATGAGTGCCAAAACAAACAAAAACAAAATCTTTTTTAGCATATCTTTCTCCTCTTCTTATTCAAGTTGCATTCTAAAATTAATGACTTCAAATGTCAATTGCAAAAAATTAAGCTGTGGCGATTTTATCCTTGCTGTGACAATAAGTGGCAACGGGGCAATTTTGACAATCTGGTTTGAGCGCTTTACAGGTGTATCTGCCAAACAAGACAAACCAATGATTGGCATTCTTGATGTAATGTTTTGGTAAAACTTTAAGTAAGTCTTGTTCTACCTCTAAAGGTGTTTTTCCTTTTGAAAAACCTAAACGGTGTGCTATGCGAAAAACATGAGTATCAACGGCTAAAGTTGCTTGATTAAACCACACATTAAGAACAACATTTGCTGTTTTGCGCCCAACGCCGGCCAATCCTTCAAGTTTGCTTCTATCTTCAGGGACAAAGCCACCATATTTCGAAAGCAGTTCTTGGGATAACAAAATAATGTTTTTAGCTTTGTTGTTGTATAAACCTATCGTTTTGATGTGATTTTTCAGCCCATCGATACCCAGTTCAAGCATTTTTTTTGGCGTATCCGCAATTTCAAAAAGCGATTTTGTCGCTTTGTTGACGCCTTTGTCCGTACTTTGTGCCGACAAAACAACAGCAACGAGCAATGTATAGGCATTTTTGTAAGCCAATTCACATTTTGGGTTGGGGTTTTGCGCTTCAAAAATTTGCATAATTTCCAAAATTTGTGTTTTTGATCTCATGCTTTGACGCCTCCTGCTCCGGCCGCTTTAGGCGCCTTGTCGTCTAAGGGCCAACGTGGGCGAGGTTTGAAATCGAGGTCTGAAACGTAACCGGCTTTTAAACGTTCTAATCCAGCCCATGCAACCATAACACCGTTGTCTGTACAAAAACGTATTGGCGGGGCTGCAAAAACCAGATGATTTTTTTGGGCAAGGTTTTCCAAATTTTGCCTTAAATAGGTATTGGCGGCAACACCGCCAGAAACAACAAGGTGTTTTCCTTCTGGGCATTTTTGTTTAAATAGTACAATCGCTTTTTGAAGCTTTTTAAGCAAACAGTCTGTCAACGCACATTGAAAAGAAGCGGCAATATCTGCAATGTCTTGAGGGCTTAAATTTGCTTTTGAAATATCGCCATCTTCGCTAAATGTTTCAACGATTCGTCGAACCGCAGTTTTCAATCCTGAAAAGGACATATTGCAATCGTTTGAACCGATAAGCGGACGAGGAAGAACAAATCGCGAGCTATCGCCTTGTTGAGCAGCTTTTTCAATTAGCGGACCGCCAGGATATCCAAGTCCAAGCATTTTAGAAACTTTGTCAAAAGCTTCTCCGGCAGCATCATCAATTGTTGTGCCGAGTCGTTCATATTCGCCAACATTTTTCACAATCAAAATTTGGCAGTGACCGCCCGAAACAAGCAATAAAAGGTAAGGGTATGAAATATCTTCGGTCAAACGTGCGCATAGTGCATGTCCCTCCAAATGGTTGACGGCAATAAAAGGTTTGCTTAACGCTAAAGCAATAGTTTTTGCTGCGGTCACTCCAACAACAACACCACCGATTAATCCAGGTCCGGCAGATGCTGCAACAGCATCAATATCATTTATTTTTAGGTTAGCTTTCACAAGGCATTCAGCAATAATTTGATCAATGTGTTCCAAATGTGATCTAGCTGCTATTTCGGGGACAACCCCACCATAACGTATGTGTTCAGCTTGAGATAAAAGAGCCTGACCTAATATTTCACGTTTTTCATTAACAACAGCCGCGGCCGTCTCGTCACAGCTGCTTTCAATACCAAGTACAATCATCTTTGCATAATCCAACTATTTTATTGCGATTTTTTTATAATTATATAAACTATAAAAACAAACTTGCCAAGAATTATCGTTCAAAAGGAAACTAAAAAATGACAGATCAGAAAAATCGAAAAACAACAAAATCTTTCTATACCCTTATGGTGCTTCTTTTAGCCCTACTTGCAGGAGGTGCTTATCTTGCTGTTCAAAATCCGGCAATTTTTAAGGTTGAAAAGCATGATGTTGCTGAAGATATTGCAACGCTTAAACTTCAAGTGCAAAATCTTGAGCAAAAACTTGAAACTTATCACAAGCAGCTTCCGGCTATTTCTCAAGAAGATATTGTTAAATTTTCGCAAAAAGTTGATGGTATGCACAAGATTAATCTTGAAATTTTAAATACTAAAGCAAGTATGGCTTCTGTCATGGGTTTGACAGAGCGTGTTGATACAATAGAATCTAATGTTAAAAAACTTGGAGCGGTTAGCTCTCAGGCAGCTTTAATATTGACTGCAACAACCTTGGTTGAAGAAGCGGCTAAAAAAGGACAACCTTTTACTTATGAAGCAACTGTTTTGCAAAATTTAAGTCAAGGAACTATAATGGAAAATGAAGCAACCCGCATTGCAAGTTTTTCTGATTCTCAATTGCTTTCGAAAAAAGCCTTAATTAAAAAATTTGAATTTTTATATGATTCTCAAGAACAAGTTGAAGAGCCTCAAAGCCCTTCAGATGAAAAGCAAGAAAACAAACAAGATTGGAAAGAAAAAATTCTGACAAAGCTTAAAAGCCTCATTATTGTTCGGAAAATTGAAACACATAATAACAAACAAATTACTCCTGAAGAAAGGGTTTTAGAGCTTGTTCAAAAGGGTGAGTTTAATGTGGCTATGCTTAAAATGGAGGTCGAACCAAAATTTCAAACGGAAGAATTTGAAATTTGGAAGGAAAATGTGAGATCTTATAATGTTTTTTGCCAGGAACTTTCTAAAATTAAAGCCCAAACTCTCGGTTTAATGAAAGCAGAAGGTATTAAAAAAGCAAATCAATAGGATGACAAATGAAAAAAAATTTATCTTTCATTTTACTTTTCGGTTTATGCACCTTTGCTTTTTTTTCATTTGATCAAAAAGCAGACATATCTCTTCATTTTTATGGGCAAGAATTGTTTTTGCCTTTATGGAAATTTTTGATGCTCTTTCTTGCCTTGCTTGTTTTACTATTGCTAGCTGTCGATTTGCTCTTTGTTTTATTCCGTAAATTGTCTTGTTCAGTTCATTTGCAAAGTTTAGAGAACAATGATTTCAAAACAATACAGAAAAAAGATGCTGAAGAAGCCATGCTTTTGGTCCTAAAAGTAATGACAAGTACGGCAGAAGGAGACTTAAAACAGGGGCGTCAAAATTTAACAAAACTAAAATCAAAAATAGGCAATCATGATATTGCTGACTTGCTTGAACTTCGAATTCTTAAAAAAGAAAAAGATTTTGATAAACTTGAAAAATTATCTCAGAAACTTTTGAAAAGTAAAAATTCGCAGTTGGTTGGAATTAAAGCCTTGACAGAAAGCTGGAGCATGAAGAATGATTTTGAAAAGGCCTTACCATTAGCAAATAAGGCCTTTGAAGCACGTCAAGATTTGTTCTGGGTTGTTAAATATGCATTTGATTTGCGCGCAAAATCGGCAGATTGGCAGGGTGCTTTAGAAGTTTTGGAAACCGCTTCTAAGAAAAATTTAATCAACAAAGAAAAATATGCTGAGCTTAAAGCCATTTGCCTTTATGAAATTGCTTTAGAAGAGAAGAAAAAAGGTCAAAAGCTTTCTTGTGTGAAAAATTTGATTCAAGCACATGATTTGTTGCCTGACTTTGTGCCTGCAGCTCTTGAGTTGGCAGATTTTTATCAAAAAGATGAACAGATAAGAAAAGCTCAAAAATTGTTAAAAGAAGTTTGGAGAATTAATCCTAATGTGATGATTGCTGAGGCATATTTAAAACTTTTTGACGATGATACCCCTCTCTCCCATGTTCAAAGGATGGAAAATTTGGCGCTATGCCAAGCTAAAAATCAAGCACTTAATAATTTTATGCTTGCAGATTTGAATATGAAGGCTAAGCTTTGGGATAAAGCAAAATCAGAATTTGAGCTATTTTTAATTTCTAATCCGGCAACGAAAAAAATTGCTAAACTGATTTCAAAATACGAAAAAGTCGTTAATCAAAATATTAAAGCTGCACAAAATTGGAGCAAAAGGGAAAAAGATTGTGTTGAAGATTGTTTGTGGGTTTGTTCACACTGTGCAAAAACATCTTCCAAATGGAAGCCTTTTTGCCCAGATTGTGGTGCTTTTAATTCTTTGAATTGGCATCTGTATTTTAAGAAAAACAAATAAAAACTGGAGAAATTAGATGGATACACCGCTTTTGAAAAAACTTTGGGAAGATAAATATCAAATTGTACCAGAACAATTTCAAAAAATAAAACAGGTTGACGCGGTGGCAACAGGTTTTAACGCCAACATTGATGCTGTTTATCATATGTCTGCTCAAAAACTTAAAGAGCTTATTGAACAGCAATCTCTTTCTCTTGAAGAATTAAAAAATCTTGAAAGAACATCTATTCTAGATGAAAAAGATTTTTTAAAAGGTGTTTTTCGATCTTTTAGTTTGGGTATTGCCGAAGAATGGATTTGTGAAAATGAAAAAGTTTATCAATGGCTGCAAAAAAACATCGGTTATATGCATCTTCAAATCGGAGGGCAGGGAGGCATTATGGCAAACGTTCTCTCTGTGTTGGGTGTTAAAAAAGTTTTTGTGCACACTAACTCTTTACCCGCTCTGCAGGCCGAGCAGTTTGAAAAACGTGATAATTTGCTTTCGTTTGACCAGAACGGACATATTCAACCGGCTTATCTGATTGATCGTTCTCAAGACTTGCCTCTAATCCATTGGATTATAGAATTTAAACGGGGCGACATCATTGAGCTTGAAGGGCAAAAATTTAAATGTCCGAAAGCTAATCGCTTTATTGCAACATATGATCCCTTAAATTTGAGACTCGTTTTAGATCAAAATTTTATGAAAGCTATGCTTCAAACCCCTTTGAATTTTGTTATTCTCTCAGGTTTTCATGCGCTTTTAAGTTCAAATAACGGTGTGGAGCTTATTGAGGGAATCGTTCCTAAAATTTTAGAGTTAAAACAAAAAAATCCTTCCGCTATTTTTCATTTAGAAGTGGCTTCAACACAAGATATATCCATCAGAAAAGCAATCGTTCAAAAGCTTATTCCTTTGATGGATTCAATAGGGATTAATGACCGTGAAACAATAGATTTGCTCTTTGCTTTGGGTGAAAAATCTTTGGCAAAACGTTGTGATGAAAAAACAACAGCAGAAAGTTTGTTGAAAGGTCTTTCAAAAATTAAAGAAAAAACGGGGGTTAAGCGTATAGAGCTACATATGTTCGGTTTGTATCTGACTTTACAGGACAAGAACTTTCATATAACACCTGAAAAAAATCTTAATGCTATGCTGACAGCTTCTGTTGTGGCTGCGTCTAAAGCAAAAACGGGGAGTGTGGAATTTGAAAATATTCAACAAGTTAAATATGATGTGTCAGATGTTGGCCTAATCGAAATTGACAGTTTGGGTTTACTTCTAGGGCAAAGTGAACTGATTACCTCAGGCATTGGTCGATATCGCTCGTGGGATTTGATTGTTGTGCCGACTATTTTAATCGAGAATCCACTTTCACTCGTTGGTATGGGGGATACGATATCTTCAGTCTCTCTTGTGGCAGCCCGCTAATGTGTTGAAGTATCATAATTTCTGAAGGGCGGTGTGTAAGTCATCAATGCGTTCAATGACGATAGCCCCAGCTTTTGCAAAAGCTTGTTTTTTATCCTCAATTGATCTTTTTCCATGTGTTAAAATATCGCTTGCATACCCCATATCGTCTATTAAACTTTCTATCCCTGTAATGTAGACAATAAGAGGTTTTTTATTTTGAAGGTTTTGATAATAATTTGCAGCATTTTCCTCATATGTGCCGCCTAATGCACCAATTAAAACGACAGCATCTGTTTGTTCGTCTTGCATGAATAAAGATATTGGTTTTTCAAATGAGGTGCCGGCAATCATATCATCGCCTAAACCCAAGACTGTAGATTGTCCAAGACCCGCTTTGTTTGTCTCTAAAATAGCTTCGTAAGTAAGAGTTGATGATCGTGAAATAATTCCAATGCGTCCTTTTTGAAGCATGTTCTGAGGAAAAATGCCCAAACATGCTTCATTGGGTGTGATAATACCTGGAGTGTTCGGACCAATAAACAGTGCATGATGTTTTCGAATCAGATTCTGAATTTCAATAACATCTAAAATTGGAACACCTTGTGCAACAGAAACAATGAACTTAATGCCGGCTTCTAAAGCCTCTTGGACGGCAGTTCTAACATTTTTTGCTCCGACAAAAACAAGGCTTGCTTCGGCGCCAGTTTCGTTAACAGCATTTTGTACAGAAGTATATATCGGTATGCCTAAATGAGAAGTTTCACCTTCGCGTTTTGAAATGCCGGCCACAACGTTTGTGCCGCATTCTAATATGTGAGGTAAATGAAATGATGCCTGTTGTCCAGTAATACCCTGAATGATCACTTTTGTGTGCTGATTAATCAAAATAGACATTAGTCATTCTCCTTGATTAAATCACTTAGTTTTTTGGTCGCTTCTTCGATGCTTTGAGCTGTTAGCAGTTCAAAGGCATTTTGATGAAAAATATTTTCAGCAATTTTTTTATTGGTTCCCTCAAAACGCGCAATTAATGGAATATTTAATCCAATTTCTGAAATAGCAGAAACAATGCCATCTGCGGCTATGTCACATCTTAAAAATCCGCCTAAAATATTAATCAGTATGCCCTCAACGCGCGGATTGTTCATAATGAGTTTAAATCCTTGAGCTATTTTTTCGCTATCTGTGGCACCTTTAATGTTCAAATAACAAGCCGGATATTCATTATAACGCCTTAAAATATCACACATGGATAACGCCAAACCATCGCCGTTCACAACAAGACCAATTCGTCCCTCTTTAAAATCTTGATATCTGAATCCGTTTTGTGTCGCTTTTAATACATTTTCATCGATTTCATTGTCGTCTCTTAAAGCTAAAATATTTGGGTGGCGGTATAAAGCGTGATCGTCTATAGATATCTTTGCATCTAAGGCTACAAACTTGTTTTTTGTGTTGATGCCTACAGGATTGAGTTCAATCATTGTTGCATCTGTTTGAATAAAAGCACGGTGTAAATTGCAAACCATTTTGCTAAATGAGGTTAAATAACTTTCAGGTAACCCTAAAAAGGTTGAAGCTTTTCTCATATCCGCCTTTTTTATTTTGGTTTTTGTATTCAGATTAAGCCTGAATATTGTTTTGGGATTTTTCTGTGCTAAATCTACAATATTATCCGTTGTATTTGCTAAAAGAAGTGAGAGGCAAGCATCTATTCGGTTAATAACAAGACTTAAATAAAAGGTTTTTCGTGTTGTGATTTTTTCTTCAATATAAATTTTGTGAACAACCTTGCCCTTTGCATCGGTTTGAGGGGTAACCAAAGTTGCCCCCAGCATTTTTTTGGCGACAGGGGCTATATGAGAAAGTGAATTTGTGATATGAATGCCGCTCATTTTAGAGCATTTGGGAGAAATAAAATGTCCTTTAGCCCGTGCTCCAGCTTGAATCTGAGCCTTTAAAACCCACGGTCCTTGAAAAGATATTTTTTTTGCAACCTTTTCAGCCTCAGCGGAAGTGTAAGCGATTTTACCTTTCGGAACATTGATGCGAAATTGCTTTAATAAGTTTTTTGCCTGATATTCATGAATATTCATGTATTTTACTTTTCAACATGTGCAGCATAAAAACGAATCTTTTCAACCATTGACATCATTCCGTTTCGTCTGCTGGGGCTTAAGTGTTCTCCTAGTCCCAGTTTAGCAAAAACTTTTTCAACTTCAATATTTTTTATTTCTTGTGGTGTTTTCCCAGAATAAATGCTGAGCAAAATGGCAATAATGCCTTTGACCATAATGGCATCACTATCTGCTTTAAAAAAAAGCTTTCCTTTTTCAAAAGACGGAATAAGCCAAACCTGAGATTGACAGCCAGAAACCTTAAAAGAATCAGTCTTGTATGAAGCTTTTAGAGCTGGTAAATTTTCTCCTAAATCTATAAGATATTGATATTTATCTTCCCACGTTTCTAAAAAAGAAAAATTTTCTATCAGTGTTTGAATATCTTCCATTGATTTTTCCTAAAATATATCAAGCATTGCTTTGGCTTCATCTGTTAAACGGTCAATTGTCCATTGAGGTTCCCATACGAGTTTGACCTCAACAACGCCTACACCTTCAAGTTGTGAAACAGCGTTCGCTACTTCTTGCGGCAAAACACCGGCAACAGGACAGGCGGGTGCAGTTAAAGTCATATCAATAAAAACATCGCCGTTTTCTTTTTGGTCAATGTTGTAAATTAAACCCATATCATAAACATTAATTGGAATTTCAGGATCTGACACCTCGCGTATAGCGTTAATGATTTGTTCTTTTGTTGCTAAATCTTTCGCGTTAGCTAAGCTTTTGCCGCTTAAGGCCTTAAAATCAAGCGGTTGATCTTCAATGCTCATAGCTTCAAGTAATGTCGCTTCATTTTCATCAATATTATCTGTCATATCCATTGCCTCTCTTTTGCCTTTTATATACCAAAGATTTCAGATGTCAATCAAAAGAAGCGCCGAGCTTTTTCTAAAATTTCAAAAAATGTATCAATATCCTTAAAGTTGGTATACAAACCAAAAGAAACTCGGGGTAACGATGTGTATCCTAAACGATTAACAAAAGGTTCGGCACAATGATGTCCAACACGAATGGCGACGCCCTCATGAAACAAAACAAATGCCAGATCTTGCGGATGTATGCCGTTAAAATCAAAAGCAAAAACACCGCCTTGATTAATGTTTTTTGAAATAAGCTTAAAACCTTTCGAGTCTTTAGAACGCTCAATAAAGTATTTAATCAGTTGTTCTTCGTGTTTTTTTATATGATCTAAACCGATGTTTTTGACATAATCTATAGCTTCTGATAAACCAATAGCTTGGACACAAGCGGGTGTTCCCGCCTCAAAACGCGCTGGTGGCTCTGCAAAAGTTGTTTTATGGTAGCTCACATGATCAACCATATCTCCGCCTGTCTGATATGGAGGAAGTGCTTCAAGTATCTCTTGTTTGCCATATAAAATACCGATGCCGGTTGGACCATAAAGTTTGTGCCCTGAAAAAGCCAGAAAATCACAATCAATATTTTGAACGTCGATTTGTTCATGTACAGCATATTGACAAGCATCAACTAAAACTGTTGCACCTTTTTTGTGTGCAGCTGCACACATTTGTTTGACCGGATAAATTGTGCCTAAAACGTTTGACATTGCAGTGACGCTAAGCAATTTGACCTTATCTGTTAAAGCCTTTTCAAATTCTTCCCAAATAAAGCTACCATCATCTCCAAGCTTGAATACTTTTAATTGAGCCGCACATTTTTGAGCAATTATCTGCCAAGGAATGAGATTGGCATGGTGCTCTGCTTCAGAAATTAAAATTTCATCATTGGCTTTAAGATATGTTTGAGCCCACGTTGCAGCAACCAAATTGATGGATTCTGTCGCATTTCTAGTGAATATAATTTCGGATTTATTTCGAGCGTTGATAAAATGAGCAATATTTTCACGTGCTTTTTCATATTCAAAAGTAATGTGTTCAGACAAAAAATAACCGCCTCTGTGGACGTTGGCATAAGTGTGACGATATGTCTCGCACATTCTATTGATAACACATTCTGGTTTTTGGGCAGATGCCGCTGTGTCAAGATAAACATTCGGCTTACCATTTATTGTGTCACAAAATATCGGAAAATCTTTTCTGATGTCATCAACATTATACATACTCTATTGCTCCTTGTGCGCTAATTTAGCAAATTTTATCTAAATTTCAAGCTAAACAATGACGTAAGTTGATATTTGTTATTCAAAAGTAAAAACGATAGTGTTTTTTGCCTGACAATATTTCAAAGCGTCCTGTTTTTTGATGGGAAGGTTTAAGTCTGTGCCATATGAGAACTCGTACCTGTTTTGATTTAAAATTTGTATTGATTTTAATCCTAAAGAAATCCCAAAAGCTTCAGTAACGGCATTAACGCATTTATTTTGATTCATATTTAAATATATTAGCGAGAAATCTGTATCCGAAGCGATAGAGGTCGAACCAATTTCATCTCGGCCAACTAAAATTTCATTTTTGAGTCGGCTGAATATTTTGTTGTTTCGGATCATATATGCCGGAACAATCTTTTCTTCTAAAACAGTTAATGTATTTAAACCTGCATAAGTAGGCTTTTTTTGATAATGATTACGAATGCTGTCTGTAATGAGTCTTAGCTCAGGTAATATCTCTTTTTTTTGAGAGCCGTTATTCAAAACCATAAAACAACTCAAAAGAAATAACAACAAAAACAAAATTAAATAGACTAAACCTTGTTTTGAAAAAAATATATACTTTTTCAATATCTCGAAGTTCATCTTCTTTATCCCATTGCAGAAGTAATTTGATCTTGCATGTCAAACACCCCAAAGACAGCCCAAGCAATAATTGCAGCAACGGTTAAAATAGCAATCATGTTTAAAATACTTGCTTTTTGCTCAATCATATAGACGGACTCTTCGAGCCAATTGTTAGCAAGATTTTCCAGAGCTTCTTCAAAATTATCAAGCTCGGCATATATCTTTAGGTCAGCAATAATTTCTTTGTCTGGAAACTGCAGTCCTGTCTTATTTAAAGCCTGACCTAAATTGTCGCCGTTTTTGATGAATTTTAGTGTTTGATCAATTCGCTCTTTTAAATAGGCACTAGAGTCACGCTTTAATGATTGAAGCGCAACAGAAACAGGAACACCTCCTTTAACAAGGGCGGAAAGAGCAAGTAACCAGGTAATACCTACAAAGATTTTATACAAGGACCAAGGTGGAAAATTGTCAATTCTGGCCCTAAGTTTACCTGTCCATATGCCTATCGTTAGATAAATAATGAGTGCAATACAAGGAAATGTCGCAAAGGCAATGAGCCAATTTTTTTGCACCCAAGCAGATAAATCAACAAGAGTTTTGGCCGTTCCGACCCAATTAAGACCAGGGACAGCCTCTAGCATCGGTGGTACCATGTAAACGCCAATCGCCCAAATGATGACAACGGACATCATAAACAAAAATGATGGATAGGCAATAGCACTAACGATTGGTCGAATCATCTTTGTAGAGCCTTCTGAAACCTTAATCAAGTTTAACAAGGCACTTTCTAGGTTAGAAACATCACCAACAGAAAGCATTAGTCTTTCACGATCAGGGGCCCAACCTTTAAGAGCATCTGAAAAGGGGATACCATTTTGAAGAGCCTTTCCCCAGCTTGCTAAGGCAATAGCCATTGGTTCACCAGTGTTTTTTCCTCCATTGGTAATGCCGTCATGAAGCATATCAAGAGCATCCATTAACGAAAATCTGTTGCGCAAGAGTGAGGCTAATTTTCGGTAAATTTTTAAACGTCCAGCATTCGAAAGGTTGCAGACAATCCGTGCATAGTAAACCTCAATAGAGCTTAGAGATTTCATAGCCTTGTTAAATCGATTTTTGTTTTTCTTTATCTCGGGCATTTTTCTCACCTTTAATATACCGGACGTTGGTCAAGCAAGCCGCACCAACGTTCTAATTCATCCAAATCAATATAGCCTTTGAGCATGCGCTCAATTGCTGCATCTCTTAAAGTGCGTCCATCAAGTTCACTAAGCCAATAATCAATTGCTCTTTTCGTATCGCCATTAATCATAAGTTGTAAAAACATGGCATCTGGTAAAATAATCTCAGGTACACTCATGCGACCGTTAAAACCCTGGTGCGAACAGCGCTTACAACCTTCACCGCGTATATAAGTATTTTCAATACCATAATCACCAAGAGCAATTTTTAGGCGTTTGAACGAAGGATCTTTCATTCTTTCTTTGACAGATTTTCGACAGTAAGGACAAAGCTTTCTAAATAAACGTTGTGAAATAAGCCCTTTAACCAATTCAGGATCACCTAACAAATAAGGCTGAATCCCCATGTCTCGTAAACGTGTAATAACAGCAGGGGCAGAGTTGGCGTGAAGCGTCGTCCATACACCGTGACCAGAAAGGGCACCTTTAAAAGTTAACTCAGCAGCAGACATTGATCGAATTTCACCAACCATCATCACATCAGGGTCGGAACGAAGCGCAGCGTTCAAAGCTTTTGTAAACTCAATTTCTTTAGCGTCTTCATCGTTGGCATTTGTTACCGGCATTTGTCTGGCACCAGGGATGGGATATTCCGGCGGATCTTCAACCGTAATTAAGTTTATCTCATAATTTTTCTCTTGCAAAAGTTTTATCATATTGCGCTGTAATGTTGTCGACTTGCCAGATCCTGTCGGCCCCGCAATAACATTTAAACCGACAGGTACAGCACGCAATCGGTAAAAAAGCATTTCTTCTCGTTCGCCAAACCCTAAAGCTTTTAAATCCGAGCTGCCGTTTGGATTGTCATCAGCGTACAAAAGACGCATAACTAAATATTGAGAACCAAAGGCTATAGGGTTAAATTGCAGACGAATAGCTAGCACATTGTGTGGTAACATCAATTTGCCATCTGATCCTCGAAGAGGTGTTTCACCTAATTTTTGTGCGCCTTGAAACTCATTTTGAGCATAGTTGGAATCGGAAATATCTGCTGAGGCAAAAGCTGCACGAACAAAGGCTTCACCCCATTCCTTGTTGTATTCCATTTGTCTAACCATCATACCATTGATGCGAAACATCACAAGTGTTGAATCAGCTACGACAATATGGACATCAGATACTTTCTGAGCAGCGGCACGTGAAACAATATTGATGAAATCAATCTGAACCTGCATACGTTCGCGATCTTCAGAGTCGGCTTTTGCAAAGCCAACCCCGCGTTCGGCATATGCATATATTGCATTAATTTCATTTTGGCTGACATATTGCGGCGCATTAATTAAGATTTTACGGCGTTTAATCGTTTTTTCAAAGTTGTAAACCAAACCATCAAAACGATGGTCTTGTGAAACAAAATAAGTTCCGTCGGAAAAAAGCGCCAGCAAGCGTCGTGTCTCTTCCGTGACTGATAACTCACCGCTATGAGCTGTTAACAATTTATTCCCGTTGGCAAAAATACTCTCTAAAAAATTGACAGATTTTGTCTGCTCTTCTGAGCTCTCTGCTAAATAGGAATGTTTCTGCTCTTCAGCTTCCTTTTCTGTCTCTTTTTGCGACATTTTTAATTGACCGCCTTCCTATGCTATTTGACAAACATCGAGTTCTTTAATGAAGGAATTTCCTTTTCTCCAATCAGATTTGCTCGAGGTTGTACGGGTTTTGATTTTTGCTCTTGAGCTGGTGTAACCTCTTCGGTTTCATTTAAAGATATCTTTTCAGGTTCTGCAGACAAAGCAGATGTCGATGTATATAAAAAGTCTTTTAAACCATTCCTGTCAAATTGGATATAGTTCTGTGAGATATCCTCAACCATATGCCCCGTTTGTAAAACAGTTCCTTTCTTTGCAATAAACGAATCTCCTTGCTTATTAATCAGCTTAACAGATAAATCATCGCCTTTGCCGATAATTTCCATAATGGCATATTCTTTTGAAATATTAATCGGTTTAATCAAAGCATCTGCTGAAGATGAAATTTGATCTGATGGATTAACAGGCAGTGTCGCAAAAGGATTTTGCTGTCCGTTGCGCGCAGCTGCAGCATCTGCCTCAATGCGTTTCTTTAATTGAGCATTTTGAGCTGTTAAACTGGCAACGGTGCGCTCATAATTGCTTTTTGCTGTTTCTGCATTTTGCAAAAGTTTCGTTGTCTCATTTGATAAAGCTTCTAAATCATTTTTGTAAGACGTACGTATAACTTCATTTGCTTTTTTAAGACGGTTAATCTCTTCGTATAATTTTGAGTTTTCATCAATCCAAGCCTGCTTTTGAATGAGCATCGAATTCATATAAGCGTTTAAAGCCTTTTGCTGTCTGAGTTTTTCTAGCTCAATCTCTTTTTGTTTTAAGGCTACTTGTTCTCTGATAATCTTTGCTTCTTGTTCTTTTTCCCATTCGGCTTGCTGTCTTGCTTTTTCCTCCTCTGCAGCCAGCTTTTCGAAGTAAGCTTTTTCTCTGACAGCTTTAGCAGCTTCAACCTCGTTGCGAATTTTTTCCCGTTTCAATTCAAGGGTGAGCAATGTTGTTTGTTTTTCAATATCTGACATCTGATTGAACAAATCATTGTTTGATTCAACCAAAACAGCATCTCCTAATTTCAAATCAGGATTAAGCTCAACTTTTGGAAAAGGGTTGGGGTTAGTGTTAGGGTTAGAAACAGCTTTTTGCTCTGGAGCAGTTAAAGCAACAGGTTCTGCAACAACTTTGGGTTCAGCCTTTTCTTGCGCTGTTTGAGAATTTTTAATAACCTTCTCATCTTCTTGCGCATTGATGAGTACATCAACGTCTTCGTCTATTGTGCCCATATCAGGAGAATGCTCTTGCGATGGTGCGCTGATTGTATCTATATCTAAAACAAAATCATCAGCCAAAGGAGGTTGTTCGCTTGGTGAATCTGCAACAGGAGCGACGGGTTGAAGTGGTTCTACCGTCTCCGCTTTGAGTTCTTGTTCTGCAGGAGCCTTTGCCTTGTCTTCAGGAACAATAGTTCCCGCATTGTCAAGAGGAATCAGCTCGTCCGCCATCTGTTCTGCTGTTTGCGTAGCATTAGATTTTTCTTCCTGAACTGAAGGCAATGAAATATCAACAGCATCGTCTAAAACCAGCTCTTGGGCTGAGAGTTGCGGCGCGCTTGCGCAAATCAAAGAAATGATTGCACTTGTTAAGATAGTTTTATTTAAAAGTTTATAATACATAGATCGCTCCTTCGTAATACCAGGTGTTAGTACTTGCATCATATTTAATGACATTAATTGTAAGTCCTGAAAATTTAGTTAAAATATCAACCCATTCTTTTGGATCATGTTTTGATGAAAACGAAAATTTAACGGACCTGTATACATTATTCTGAGGTGATGTCCACGTCTGTGATGTTAAACTAACGCTCATCTGTAAACTCTGAAAAAGATCATTTAATGTGTTGACAATTTCAACACCATTCTTTGTTGGTGGTGATTTAAATGTTTTAATCTTTGGAATAGGCACTGAAGCTATAACTTCCTTGCCATTCGGCGCAATAGATTTGCTCGAAAACGTTACGCCGGAATTATTTAATGCTTTATCAATCCACGACAATCTGCCAACCTGAATTTTCCATGATGTGACAAGGCTTGATGTTGTGCACGTAACACCTCCAATGCGCCAACCAGGTGTCGAAATGCTTACGACGTCTTGAGTGGCTTTAAAACACCGGCTTAAAACCTCTGACGGCACCGGAATAGATTCCCAAGGTTTAGGTTCGGGAGGAGGTGGCGCTTTTTCAACACGCTTAATGGCAATCGGGGCAACAATTGGCTTCGGTGGTGCGGCACTAAATAATGCAGAAACAAGCATCGAAATAAGCCAAATTGCTAAAATGGCGATAGCAGCAATGACGGCAAAAAGCTTTGGACCACGCAAAGCATGCACCTTCTGTAAAACAGCTTTCGGTGCTTCTTCTAAAAGGATGCTAATGTCTATCTCTTGCGTGTCTTCAATTTGCCATTCAGCGGGCGCAATCTTATAGCCCCAATCCGGAACGGCAAGCATTGATGAAAATTGGTCTTTGGCCTCTTGTTCGTTGAAGAACAGCATATCACCATCGGAAAGGATAACATCGTTTCTGACGCAGATATACCACCATCCGCCATCGACTTTGAAAACAGCAAGGAACGAAGATGTGTCAGGAAGAGCATTAATTAAGCTGACAGCTGCAACAGGTGTGCCTTTTTGATAGCCTTGATCGGAAATACACAAACCGAATTGAGGAGACTTCCCTTTTTTAACACAGAA
>CADBSM010000100.1 GCA_902797315.1 uncultured Pseudomonadota bacterium
CCCCGTTCAGGGGATGCCAGTGGTAAAGGCTTATAGCCGCATATGAAGAACCACGCGTTTTACGCGTGGGTCTCTTTTTTCTTTAATCAATAGGCATTAGTTGGCTTTTTTCAAAGCTTCGCCTAAGGCATCACCCAAAGAAGTATTAGAAGCAGCAGAATTTGAATATTCTTCTAAAGCTTTCTTTTCTTCTTCGATTTCAAGAGCTTTAACAGAAACACCAAGTTTACCGTTCTTTCTATCAACAGATGTTAATTTTGCTTCTAAAACATCGCCTTCATGATAGTTTTCAAGAACTTGGCCTTCTTTGTCTTTTGAAAGATCTGCTTTTTTAATTAAAGCAGGGATACCTTCAACCTCGACATTAACACCTTTGTCATCGATACCCGTCACAATTGCTTTAACAACATCACCTTTTTTCAGGTTTTCTAAAGCAAGGGCAGCATTGTTTTCATCAAGTTGTTTAATGCCTAAGCTGATACGTTCTTTGTCAACATCGACATCAATGATTTTGGCTTTAATTTCTTGGCCTTTTTCATAATTTTTAACTGCATCTTCACCGCTAACACCCCAAGCGATGTCTGACAAGTGAATCATACCGTCAATTTCATCTGTTAGACCAATAAACAAACCAAATTCAGTAATGTTTTTGATTTTGCCTTCAATGATAGAACCAGCAGGATGCTCTTCAACATAGGCAGCCCAAGGATTTGGCTGACATTGTTTAATGCCTAAGCTGATTCTTCTTTTTTCAGGGTCAACTTCTAAAACTTTGACTTCAACTTCTTGAGATGTTGAAACAATTTTACCCGGATGAACATTTTTGCGTGTCCAGCTCATTTCAGAAACATGCACTAAGCCTTCAATGCCATCTTCGAGCTCAACAAAAGCTCCGTAATCTGTGATGTTTGTAACAATTCCTTTATAGATATCGCCAACTTTATATTTGTTTGCGACAGCTTCCCAAGGATCATTCTCAAGTTGTTTCATACCCAAGCTAATGCGTTGTGTATCTTCATTGAATTTAATAACTTGAACTTTAATTGTTTGACCAACAGATAAAACTTCAGCAGGATGATTGATACGCTTCCAAGAAATATCTGTTACGTGAAGTAAACCATCAACGCCGCCTAAATCAACAAAAGCACCATAGTCTGTGATATTTTTAACAATACCGTCTAAGATAGCTCCTTCTTTGATTGCATCAATCAATTCAGCTCTAGCTTCTGCTCTTGTTTCTTCCAAAACAACACGGCGAGAGACGACAATATTTCCTCTTTCTCTATCCATTTTCAAAATTTGGAAAGGTTGAGAAATACCCATCAGAGGTGTAATGTCTCTGATTGGACGAATGTCGATTTGAGAGCCAGGCAAGAAAGCAATAGCGCCTTGTAAATCAACAGTAAAGCCACCTTTAACACGACCAAAGATAACACCGTTAACTCTTTCACCTGCATTCATTGATTTTTCGAGTTCAACCCAAGCTTCTTCACGACGGGCTTTTTCACGAGACAAAACGATGTTTCCATCTTTGTCTTCATATCTATCAACCATTACTTCAACTTGGTCGCCAACTTTAAGTTCAGGGTTTTGACCAAATTCGCGAAGTGGAATGCGACCTTCTGACTTAAGACCAACATCAACGGTTGCAAAATCATTGTTTAAACGAATGATTGTTCCTTTAACAACAGATCCAACAATACCTTTGTCACCGAACTGCTCGTTTAAGAGTTCTTCAAAATTTTCTGTTGTTTCAGGGATTTTAAATTCTGTATTTGTCATTAAATATTCTAATAAAAATGCCAGACCTTATAAAAAGCGGACTTGCGCGATAATATAAGTTTTTTTCAAAGCGCGCCCTTTGAAAAAAACAGTATCCTTATACAATATCATAAAAATATTTCAAGTCTTTTTTTGTGAAAATTCAAAAAGAAAAGCCTCCTTAAGACAAGGAGGCCGAAATTAACGAAGGACTATTCAATTAGTTTGCAGCTTTTTGCTTTGCAATAGCCTTTTTGATAGATTGAGCTTCTTGAGTCAAATTTTTAGAAGAAGTATTTTCCAAATAAGAATCTAACCCACCATTATGTTCGATAGAACGTAATGTTTTAGAACAAATTTTCAATTTAAAAACCTTATTAAGTGTTTCACTCAAAAGGGAAACAACGTGTAAATTAGGCATAAAACGACGACGAGTACGATTGTTTGCGTGGCTAACATTGTTGCCGCTCATAACGCCGGTGCCTGTTAAATCACATTTTTTAGACATTTTTTTTATCCTTATACTTTATAAAAACCAACTTTGTTGCCATTAAATACAGATATTTTAATTAAGAGTCAAGTAAAATTATTAAAAATATTCAAAAAAAAGACTGGTCAAAAAGATAAAATTGGTATAAAAGGTCAAGATCATAGAGAGGTATTCGTAGCTCAACTGGATAGAGTGTTGGCCTCCGACGCCAAAGGTTGCGGGTTCGAACCCCGCCGAATACGCCAACAAAAGAACCGCTAAAAGAGCGGTTTTTTGTTGAATCAGAGGAGCGGGGTGAGAACCGAGAGGCTGACTTTCTGCAATCTGTCCGGGGGACAGATTGCAG
>CADBSM010000101.1 GCA_902797315.1 uncultured Pseudomonadota bacterium
CAGAACCCCTTTGATTATCTCGGGCGCAGCAGAAGATTCTTCTGAACGATATCTCTCAGTTAACAAAATTATCCCCCAATTAACAAGTGCCGATTTTGAAAAAGATGAAAAACAAAAAACTGTGACATTAACCGAAACAGGCATGAGCCATGTTGAACAGCTTTTGAAAGACGTTGGCTTGATTACTGAGGGCACACTTTATGATATTGCTAATGTTAATTTAGTGCACCATGTTAATCAGGCTTTGCGTGCTCACAAAATGTTTGCACGTGATGTTGACTATATTGTTAAAGATGGTAAAGTTGTTATCGTTGACGAGTTTACAGGACGTGTGATGGAGGGGAGACGCTATTCTGATGGA
The DNA here is from genome assembly GCA_902797315.1 of uncultured Pseudomonadota bacterium. Lineage (GTDB taxonomy): Bacteria > Pseudomonadota > Alphaproteobacteria > RF32 > CAG-239 > UBA1254. Next base: position 362 of record CADBSM010000101.1, read on the forward strand.
TTGCATCAGGCTTTAGAGGCTAAAGAAGGCGTTGCTATTGCGTCAGAAAACCAAACACTTGCTTCAATCACCTTCCAAAATTATTTCAGAATTTATCCGAAATTGGCAGGTATGACCGGTACGGCTATGACTGAAGAAGCAGAGTTTATGGATATTTATAACCTACCTTGCGTCGAAATTCCGACAAATAAGCCTGTGATCAGAAAAGATGAACATGACGAAATTTATCGTACCGAACAGGAAAAATATAAGGCTATTATTGATACAATCATTGATTGTCATAAACGCGGACAACCAGTGTTGGTCGGTACAACATCTGTCGAAAAATCTGAAATTGTGGCTGATTTGCTTTCAAAAGCAGCACCAAATATTAAATTTGAAGTTTTGAATGCTCGTCACCATGAACGTGAGGCAGCTATTGTGGCGCAGGCAGGTGTTTTGGGGGCTGTGACAATTTCAACCAATATGGCTGGACGCGGTACAGATATCCAGCTTGGCGGCAACCCTGATATGAAATTGAAGGCTGCGCTTCAAGGAGAGGAAACCCCTGAAGAAATTGAGGCTCTTAAACAAAAAATTAAGCAAGAGGTTGAGGAAAACAAACAAAAAGTTTTAGAGGCTGGGGGACTCTATATCTTGGGTACAGAGCGTCATGAAAGTCGCCGAATTGACAATCAGCTTCGCGGGCGTTCGGGACGTCAAGGTGACCCAGGTACATCAAAATTTTTCTTGTCCTTAGAAGACGATTTGATGCGTATTTTTGGCTCTGAGCGTATGTCTGCCGTTTTGCACCGCTTGGGCTTGCCGGAAGGTGAAGCGCTTGTCCACCCGTGGATTTCTAAAGCCTTGGAAAAAGCACAGCAAAAAGTGGAAGAACGTAATTTTGATATTCGTAAAAACTTGCTTAAATATGATGACGTTATGAATGAACAACGCAAAGTTATTTATGCAGAACGTAAAAAATTGATGGAAACAGATGATGTTTCAGAAAGCGTTGAACAAATGCGCCAAGAATGTCTGTCTGATTTAATCGATTCATATGTGCCGAATGGCTCAGACAAGTCGCAGTGGAAACTAGATGAACTTGCTCAGGAGCTGTTCAAAATGACAGGCTTTAACCTTGAAATTGCTCATTGGGGTCTTGAAGATGGAATCGATGAAAATTCCTTAAAAGAAAAAATTTTGGCTGAGGTTGAAAAAAATCTGAAAGAAAAAAATCAACATCTGCCGGCAGATGTTGTTAAAATGGTCGATAAAAGTATTTTATTGCAAACGCTTGACTTCTTGTGGAAAGAACATATCGCAACACTTGATATGATGCGTCACACAATTGTTTTAAGAGCGTATGGGCAAAAAGATCCTTTGAATGAATATAAAAAAGAAGCGTTTAATATGTTCTCAGATTTGCTCAGCGTCCTGAAAGAACAAGTGACGATTGTGACCTGTCGCACAGTGATCCAAGCTAATGCAGATGAGCAAGCTAAAAAAGCAGCAGAGGCTCGGCAAAATATAAAAATGAACGCTGTGCATGAAGCGCCTCAAAATGTTTTAGCTCAAGAAAAACAAGAACAAGAGGTAAAGCAACCTTTTAAGTATGAAAAAGGGGAGGCTTTAGCAAGTGATCCCTCAACCTGGGGCAAAGTGTCGCGAAATGATCCTTGTCCCTGTGGCAGCGGCAAAAAATATAAGCATTGTCACGGTAAAATCATTTAGGTTTTTTGACTGAAATTAAAAAAAGCACTCTGATTTGTTTTGAAGAGTGCTTTTTTTGTGGTCGTATTCTATCTATGCTTTTAGAGCATCATAGGTAATTGAATGCCCATCAATGTCTTCTTTTGATCCGTTTGGACAAGTGTTTGATATTTGAAGGGCTAAAACCTGCTCGGCAATATAGGCCTTGTTTTCTTCAATTGCCTGTTGCAATTCAGCATCTTGTGTCTGCCAAAACAGATTGATGCGATCAGAAATGTTGAAATCTTTTTCTTTGCGCAGAGTCTGTACAAGTCTGATAAAATCGCGTGCCATGCCCTCGCGCTTGAGCTCAGGTGTGAGCGTTGTATCCATCGTGATGACCGCCTTGTTGTTTGCAAATGAAAGACCGGAGACTCCTTCCTTCATGTCAAGGCGAACCTCAAACAAATCAGCGCTTAAATTTAGGCCGGCAATGCTTAATGTGCCATCGTCGTTTAATTGCCACTGACCTTGCTTGTATGCCGCCATAACAGCGCCCATGTCTTTGCCGAGTTTCTTGCCAAGTAAGGGCGTATACAAATAAAGCTTTTTGTCTGCATAAGCGCTGAGATTGCTGTCAAATTTTATTTCTTTAATGTTCAGCTCGTCTTTGACAATTTCTTGATAAGCCTCTGTTAATGTTGCGCCAATCAATGTTAAGCTCTTTAACGGCAACCGAACCCTTAAATTCTTCTCTTCACGGATAAATTTACCTGTTGAACAAAGTTCTTGAACAAAATCCATTTCAGATACCAATGATTGATTAATCTGAATTTTTTCGAGTTTCGGAAAATCTGTTAAATGGACGGATTCTTCTTTCGTTAAATTCTTAAAGATATACTCGGTGACAAAAGGCATTAAAGGTGCTAAAATTTTGCTCAAATTAAGCAAAACAGTATAAAGCGTATCAAACGCCTGTCTGTCTCCTTGCCAAAAACGATCGCGTGTTCGGCGAATGTACCAGTTGTTTAAAACTTCCATAAAAGCAGCTGTTTCAGAAGTTGCTTCAGATACATCATAAGTCGAAAGTCCGTGCTCAACATGATCTCTCAAAACCTTCAATTTTGATAAAATATAATTATCAATCGCTTCTGTTGAAGAACATATCTCTTTGGCTTGATAGTTTTCTGCATTGGCGTATAAAACAAAGAAATAAAAAGCATTCCATAATGGAATTAAAGCAGAGCGTGATGCTTTGGCTATTTCTTTACCTTCTTTGTCGACCGCTAAATTGCCGCCTTTTAAAACAGGTGATGAAACCAAAAACCACCGTAAAGCTTCAGAACCAATGGTGTCTAAAACTTCTGCGGGATCAGGATAGTTTTTTAGACGCTTTGAAAGTTTTTGACCACCTTCGGCCATTAAAAGTCCTGTGCAAATGCAATTCTTAAAAGCTGGCTTGCCCATTAAAGCTGTTGAAAGAACAGTAAGTGTGTAAAACCATCCTCTGGTTTGATCAATGGCTTCCACAATGAAGTCTGCTGGGAAATGTCCCTCAAACCATTCTTTGTTTTCAAAAGGATAATGAACTTGTGCATAAGGCATTGAACCAGATTCAAACCAACAGTCAAACACATCAGTTACCCTGCGCATCATTGTTTGTCCGCTTGGATCATCTGGATTTTTATAAACAACATCATCAATATATGGTTTATGCAAATCTTTGATGTCAAATCCTGTCTTTTCCTTGATTTCTTTGAGTGAGCCGAAAACATCAATGCGTGGATATTTCGGGTTGTCTGATTTCCAGACAGGAATAGGCGTTCCCCAAAAACGATTGCGCGAAATTGACCAATCCCGTGCACCTTCGAGCCACTTTCCAAACCTGCCGTCTTTAATGTGATCAGGCACCCAATTGATTTGTTCGTTGTTTTTGACCATTTGGTCTCTGAAATCAGTCACTTTAACAAACCATGATGACATCGCCTTGTATATCAGCGGTGTGTCTGTGCGCCAACAAAATGGATATGAGTGTGTGTATTGCTCTTTTTTGACAAGTAAATGATGTTCTTTGAGCCATGCCATAATTGGTTCATTGGTTTCAAAAACTTGCATACCCTCATAGTCCTTAACTTCAGATGTAAATTTTCCTGCTTCATCAACAGGACATGCTATTGGAAAATGCTCGTCATAAGCTCTGCAAGCTTCAAAGTCATCTTGACCAAAACCTGGGGCAATGTGTACAATGCCTGTGCCGTCTTCTGTCGACACAAAAGCCCCTTCTAAAATCTTGAAGGCACCTTTGAGTTTTAAGTTTGAAAAATAGCTAAACATCGGTTCATAGCTTAAACCGATAAGTTCAGAGCCCTTCATGCTGCCAACTTTAACAGCCTTTTCAAGCTGTTTTTTATAAGAAGAAAGGCGGGCTTCGGCAATAATGTATTTTTGACCGTCTTCTTCCATAATGGCATAATCAATATCCCTACCAACAGCCAGCATCAGGTTTGAAGGAAGTGTCCATGGGGTGGTTGTCCACACTAAAATCTTCATGCCGTTTTCAAGGTTGAACATCACGGTGATGGCATTGTCTGTCTTTTCTTGGTAGCCTAAATTAACCTCAAAATTTGAAATGGGCGTTTCAGCTGCCCACGAATAAGGCATAACACGAAAATCCTCATACACAAGACCCTTGTCATAAAGCTCTTTGAAGTTGTGAATAACACTTTCCATAAACGAAATATCCATCGTTTTATAATCATGGTCAAAATCAACCCATCTGCCGATTCGTTTGAACATATCAACCCATATGCCTGAATATTTTAAAACATCAGCACGGCAAAAGGCATTGAACTTTTCAATGCCGTAGGCTTCAATTTGTTTGCGTCCTGAAACGCCAAGCTGTTTTTCAGCAGACATTTCTGCTGGCAAACCGTGACAGTCCCAACCTAAACGGCGCTCGACTTTCTTTCCCATCATTGTTTGAAAACGTGCGACAACATCTTTGACGTATGACACCATAATGTGTCCGTAATGCGGTGTGCCATTGGCAAAAGGAGGTCCGTCATAAAATACGAATTCGGCGGCTTTATCTCGATTGTGTACCGATTTTATAAATGTGTTGTCTTCTTCCCAAAATCTTAAAATTTCTTTTTCGAGTTTTGCAAAGTCAGGCTTTGCTTTGACTTCAGCATAGTATTTCATCTTGTATTAACCTATTTGTTGAGTTGAAATTGATTTAAAAAAACGAAAGTAAAATTGATATATAAAAAAACGCATCCCCCTAGGGGATAATAATGAGCGGAATGTTAATATATATCTTGCGCATTTTTTTCTCTTAAAATTCTTAAAATCCAAAATTCAACTCAGGTTACAACATCTTTGCACAAGCGTCAAGCAAAAATAACAGGATTTTTTAGTTAAAATATTTTCCAATTGAAATAAGGCCTTGAAAAAAAACAAAATTTGTGTAACATAGTCAAATGTGATTGATCACTTCTATTAAAAGGATTTTCAATGACTCAAATATATGTTTGTTATCACAAAGCTCTTCCCTTTGTTAAAAGTGATGTATTAACCCCTATTCAGGTTGGGGCAGAAATTGCTGAAAATCAACTTGATATCATTAAGGATAATACAGGTGATCATATTTCAGCAAAAAATCCATACTTTTGTGAATTGACTGCCACTTATTGGATTTGGAAAAATGCAAAGGCGGATAATGTTGGTCTTTGCCATTATCGCCGCTTTTTTAACTTTAAAAATCACGAAACCAAAGTTTTTCGAAAAACAGATCAAATTGCTGAAAAATTTAGCCTAAATGAGAAAACAGTCTCTCAAATTTTAAAGGAATATGATTTGATATTACCCATGAAAAAAGGCTCAAAAAGGCACCCAAAAACCTTATATGATTTTTATGCGAAAGAGCATTTTCAGTCAGATTTGGATTTAACTCTCGATATTATTAAAGAAAAACATCCTAATCAATATCCTATTGCAGATCATGTTTTGCGCCAATGGACTTATGGTTATTATGCTAATATGATTGTTGCAAAAAAAGAGGTTTTTGATGCCTATGCCTCATGGCTTTTTGGTATTTTGTTTGAGCTTGAACGTCGAATTCAAAAAGATGTTGTCTTACGATCTTCTTATCAGCAAAGAGTTTATGGTTTTATTTCTGAAAGATTGATGCCTGTTTTTGTGGCTACACACCCTTTATTTAAGGTTAAAGAAGTTCCTTGTGTTTTTGTTGAAAACAGCCTTAAAAAATACCTTAAATATCGTTTTCATGGTTTGAAACATCAAATTATGTCTTTTTTACATATGAGAAAGGAAAAAAATGAAAGTTAAAAATTTAATTGTTGGTGCAGGCATAAGCGGAGCGACGCTTGCCTATAAAATTGCAACAGAACTTCAAGAAGATGTATTGATTATCGATTCTAAAGACCATATCGGCGGTAATTGTTATGATTATTACAATACTGATGGAATCTGTGTCCATCAGTATGGAACTCACATTTTTCATACAAACCTTAAAAATGTTTGGGATTTTGTGAGCCAGTTTACAAAATGGTATCCTTATATGCACAAAGTGAAAGGTTTTATAGATGGACAAGAAGTGCCCATTCCTTTTAACCTTAATTCTATTTACCAGGTTTTTCCTCAAACAATAGCTCAAACATTGGAACATAAGCTGATTGAAAAGTTTGGCTTTAATGTTAAAGTTCCCATTTTAGAACTGCGCAAGGTCGGCGATGAAGATTTGAATTTTTTAGCTGATTACATTTATGAAAAAGTATTTTTACACTACACCTTAAAACAATGGGGTATGAAGCCTGAAGATTTAGATCCTGCGGTGACTGGCAGAGTACCTGTCTATATCAGTCGTGATGACCGCTATTTTCAAGATGTTTATCAAGGCATTCCTTTGCATGGCTATACTGCGATGTTCCAAAAAATGTTAGATTCAAAACTGATTAATGTTCAGCTTAATACTAAATTTTCAGATATTCGCAACGATGTTTCCTTTGAAAGACTTTTTTACACAGGTCCTATAGATGAATTTTTTGACTTTGAACTCGGTGCACTACCTTATCGTAGTCTGAAGTTTGATTTTGTGACCTTTGATACGCCGTATTTTCAGTCTAATTCAGTGATTAACTATCCAAACAACTATGATTTTACACGTATTGGTGAATATAAATATTTCTTAAATGACCAATCGAATAAAACTGTTGTTTCATTTGAATATCCTCAGTCTTTTGAAATCGGCCTAAATGAGCGTTATTATCCGATTGTTAAAGATGAAAATCAGGCTTTGTATGCAAAATATCTTGCAAAAGCGCAAGCTTTGCACAATGTGTACTTTTTAGGTCGTTTAGGAGACTATAAATACTATGACATGGATAAAGCTATCAATCGTGCGTTAGAGCTTTTTGAAAAAATAAAAAAGTAAATTTATCCTTCTCTGTCACAGGAATGCCACAGATTTTTCTGTGGTATTCATTTTTAAAGATGATCTTTAACATAAGTTTTAAGCGTAGGAAGACTGACTTTGAGCTTCCGAGCGATATCGCTCAAATTCATGCCTTCATCGAGAAATTGTCTGATGGAACGTTTTTTCTTGTCTAATTTACGATGTTTATTGTGGCTGCCTAGTTTTCGCCCTAATCTGATACCTTTCTCTTTTTTGCGAGCCAGTGCTTCTTTGGTGCGTTGAGAAATCAGCTCTCGTTCGATTTCGGCAGATAAACCAAAAGCAAAAGCCAAGACTTTTGACTGAATGTTATCACCCAACTCATAGTTGTCTTTGATTGTGTAAACTTTTGCGCCGCAATTCATGCAATGCTCTAAAATACGCATAATCATAAACAGTTTACGGCCCAATCTTGATAGTTCTGAACAAATCAATATGTCTCCGCTTTGAAGTTTGTTTAAACAACCTCCTAATGCCCGCTGATGAGGCTCTTTTGTGCCAGAAATCCCCGAGTCTTCTATGTATTTATCGATTTTTAAGTTTAAGGATTTTGCTTTGGCATCAATACCAAGTTTTTGGTTGGCACAGTCTTGTTTGTCTGTGCTGACCCTGATATAGCCATATATCATATTATTTCCCTCATTTTATTTTTTTAAAAGTATATTAGAATTTGATGATATATGAAAAACTAACAAAAACGCCCTCAATTTCTCAAGGGCGTTTCTTTGTTTGATACAGAAAAATTATTTTCTGTCCTTCTTTTCCATGACTTCCGGCGCCTTAGGCTCAGAATGTAAAATAAGCTCAGTCACCGGTTTGTATATAGTTTGTTGCCATGGACTTGGCGCCTCATAGACACAGTCGCAAATCTGCAAGCCGACACTGCGTAAAACAGTTTCTGTCGGCAAGAACAAATCTTGTCCGTCTTCGGTCTTAAAGCCAGTATGGGCAACGCCGTCAACACTGCCATGACTGTCGATTAAAACACTGCCGATAGTCAAGTCTTGAATCTTTGTGTCAACGATAATTTCGGAACCTTTATCTTCGCTATAGCGATAGCCTAAGACTGTACCGTTATTGTCAATATAATTTTCTGTGCCATTATCAAAGGCTTCAACGTCAAGCAAGCCAAGAGTCATATAGCCTGTTGCCCCAACAGTTGGTAAATCAAGGTTGAGGGCTAACGGTGTGTACTCTGTCGGGGTGTCAAGGGTGAGCAATGCTATGTTTTTGCTCGGATTAACACGAACTGCTCTAGCTGAAAATTCTTTGCCGTTGATTGTTCTGACTTTATAGACATTTTCATTATTGTCAACCAGTGAGGCCGATGTTAATACAAATGTGTCTGATACAATCAAACCAGCACCTTTCTGTCCGTTATTGTTTGAGATTTCAACAACAGATGCTCTGACTTTGTACAGATTTTCAGGTGTTAAAACCTCATAAGGCGCACGTGCGGTGATGCATAAATCATCAAAAGTTTGAACTTCTGTTTCGACCCATGTGTCATCAACAACCATACAGTCACCACCGACAATAACATTGCCGTCTACATCTAAACAATTGTCAAAAGGTTTTACCTCAACTGCTGGGCATTCCATAATATTGGATTCTGGGCGTGTGATTTGGCATTGCTTTGATTTGTGTAATGGTTCTGCATAGCGACATTTTGCCGGATTTAAGGCTCGTTCTTCGTCGATTAAAGCTTGACGTTCCAAGCCTAGCTCTTCAGGGCTTAAACGAACCATAAGCTGATCTTCAAAACCTTTAGCTGTTTGAAGAGCTGTAACTGCATCAGCAAAAGCAGCTTCTACAAGTGCAATTTCTCCTCTTTCTTCGCCAACGTTGAGGTCAGCATAACCTGTTGTTTCGCCTTCCCACAATACTTTTGTCTTTGAAAGGTTTGTTAACCGCCATTTAACTGTCATTTCAGAAGAACCTGTACGTTTGTCTGATTTTTTAGCGCTTTCCCAGTTATATCCGTCACAAACATTCATATAAAAGTCTGTCACTTCAGCCGTCAAAATATATTCTGGCAAAGGCGAAGGGGTTGTTTGTAAACACAAATCGTCCGGTTTTTTGACAATGCGATAACAATCACTTGTTGTACTTTCAAAAACTTTTGTAAAGTTCATGTCTTTTTCCATCAAGCGACCTTGATTTAAAATGGCTTCTTTGTTGTATCTGCGGCAACCAAAAATTCTGAAACGATAGTTGCCCATTTTGTTTTGACGAACAGAAGAATCACCCTTCAAATTAAAATCAACATGCTCTAAATATAAAGGAGCCATAGCACAGCAGTCTCTGGAAACAGCCTGAGCGACATAATCATTGTAAGCAATGGCATATGTTGCAGGTTTCGGTGTGCAGCATGTCTCTACAGGAGCTGCACATGCCGAACATGTTGGTTCGGGTTTGGGCGCACTGCATTTTTCACACGGACCTGTATAAAACAGAGGACCGTTCTCATAGCACCTCTCACAAGGACCTGTATCAAATAATGGACCTGTGTTGTAACATCTTTCACAAGGACCTGTATCAATCAACGGACCACTTTTGTGGCAATTTTTGCAACCGCCACCCGGAAATAGGCTACCGTCTTTTGACGAGGTTGCCATAATAGAGGTGTTGGCATAATTTGTGCCATAAGAATCATTATATGGAGCCATAGACATATTATATTGCGAGAGTTCGTACGGAGGTATATTGTATGAAGCTCCTTGGTACGAAACGGGTGCATAAGATTGTCTTGGCTGAGCCATAGAGCGCATGTGCGCAGGATTTGTTGTTAAATTGTGTCGACGCGCCATCATATCTTGAACACTTCGGTTGTAACGAGTGTTTGATGCTGCGTCAGCTTTCCCAATAACAATCGAGCCTATTAAGGTCAAAATGCCAAAGGAAAAAAGCAAAAATTTAGACGGCTTAAAATTTTTCATCAAAGTTTCTCCTATTACTCTTTAATCTGCATTGTTCGTCTATAGTTCAATGCTTCAGCTATGTGCATTTTATGCACTTTTTTTTCATTTTGCAAGTCAGCAATTGTTCTTGCTAACCGCAATGTGCGGTGATAACCGCGTGCTGACAATTTTATCTTGTCAGCAAAATTAATCAGAAGCTGACGAGCATCAGCCTCTAAATCAACAGCATCTTCAAGCAAATCGCCTGAAAGCTGAGAATTGGTTAAAAGATCTGTTCTGCCATAGTATTCAAAACGCTTTTTCTGAATTTCACGGGCTTGGATCACTCGCTTTAAAACAGTCTCTGATGTTTCGCCCTTTTCTTTTTCAAAAATATCCCATGGAGAAACAGGGGGAACATAAACATGAATATCTATACGATCCATCAACGGACCTGAAATTTTTGCCTGATATTCAGCCCCACATTTTGGAGCTTTCGGACATTCTTGACCTGCTTGTCCTAAAAACCCGCATTTGCAAGGGTTC
>CADBSM010000102.1 GCA_902797315.1 uncultured Pseudomonadota bacterium
ATGAATGTATGCTTTTCCGTTAGACGACGCAACACCGATTGACTGGTTTTTAAGCACGCCGCCGAAACCGCCCATGGCATGACCTTTAAAATGTGCTAAATTCAAAATCGAATCGTAGTTTTTAAGATGTGAACCGACAATGTCATATTTTAGATGTTTACCTTGTTTGACAGGAATTTCAAATTCGCCTTCGGCATCCATAATGTCAACTTTAGCAATCTTTGTAAAGCCGTGTTCTTCAATGGTTTTGAGATGTTCCTCTAAAGTGTTGCGTCGACCGGCATAAGCCGTGTTGCACTCAATAATTGTTGCATTTAGTTCTTTAACTAATTTATAGATCAGCTCTGGCTTTAAATAGTTGTGCCCACCCGGTTCGCCTGTTGAAATTTTAATGCCAATATTTCCAGTTAATTCTTTTCCTAGTGCTTTGTAAATTTTAACTAAGCTTTCGGGTGTAATTTCTTTTGTATAAAAAACGATAGGCTTTAACATATTTTTCTCCTTTATAAAAAACATATTATTATTTAACACTTAGAGTTGGCTCTAAGTCAAGAAAAATGTTTAAGACGTGGATTTATTCTTGACAACACTTTGTTTTTACAAAATATATTACAATAGAGAGGATAATTTGAATAAGAACCAAAAATTTTTGCTGATTATGCGAAAGCTTGTAGCCGTATTTGTTGTATTGCTATGTGTTTTTGCTTTTTTTTATAAAATTTATCCATTGCCTATTTTCAATTTTCAGTTTGTAGCGGCTTTGCAAAGCAGTCTTGTTTTGGGTTTTGGGTCAAGTATTGTTTTTCTTGTTTTAGTGGCTGTGCTGACCTTCTTATTCGGTCGTGTTTATTGCGGGGCTTTATGTCCATTAGGACTGTATCAAGAATTGCTTATGATTTTATTTAAGCCCTTTTATAAAAAACGCAAATTTAAGACACAAGAACATTATATTTTAGCATATGTTTTAGCAGCAATTTTGTATGGATTTTTGTTTGGTGGTACGGTTGTTTTTCTTCGAATGTTTGATCCGTACTCGGTGGCTGGAAACGCGTTGTCCGGTGCGGCTTTCGGTTTAGTTTTTTTTCTGGTTCTAACGGTTTTGGTGTTTTTCAAAAAACGTTTTTTCTGCACAAACATATGTCCTGTTGGAGCTGTCTTGGGTTTGATATCGCGATTTTCACTATTTAAAATTCGCATAGACACAGACAAATGTAAAATGTGCACTCTGTGCGCTAGATCTTGTCCTTGCGGCTCAATAGACTTTAGAAATCATAATGTTAATAATGAAACGTGTATTAAGTGCTTTGAATGCTTAGCACATTGCAATCATGGCGCCTTGTGTTATGGCTTGCCAAAAGCAAAAAAAGTTAAATTTAGTGTTGGGCGCCGTGAGTTTATCAAAGCAGGATTGCTTTTTGCCTTATTTGGTGCGGCATGTAAAGGAGGCATAGAATTTTCAAAAAAGACGTATTCAAAAATAAAAAATGTTATTTTGCCAGCAGGCGCTGGTTGTGTAGAAGATTTTTCAAATCGGTGTCTTAATTGCAATTTATGTGTAAAAAATTGTCCGATGAAAGTTCTTGAGCCGGCTAGCTTTGATATACCTTATGTTCATATTAATTACAAAAACAATTTTTGTAAATATAACTGCCATCGTTGCTGTCAGGTTTGTCCAAGTGGTGCCATTGAACACTTAACTTTGGTTGAAAAACAAAAAACAAAAATTGCAACAGCGGTTGTTAATGAAGATGTTTGTATTAAATGCGGGTTGTGTGTTTTAGAATGTCCGCGTCAAATTATTATCAAAGAAAATGGGCTTTTTCCGATAATTCCTTATGATGAATGCATTGGCTGCGGATCTTGTGCGAGCGTTTGTCCGGCAAAAGCTATTAACATTGAACAGGTTCAAAAACAAATTACCATTAGTTAAAAGGAGAAAAATATGTCGTTAGGTATGACAGAAATAATTTTAATTTTAGTTGTTGTTTTAGTGCTTTTTGGGGGTAAAAAAATACCAGAATTAGCGCGAGGTTTAGGTAAGGCACAGGCGGAATATAAAAAAGCCAAAGAAGCCATTGAAAACGAGGTGAGTGAGTTTAAGGCAGAGCTTGAAAATGCTTCAAAAGAGGATACAAAAAAGAAAACCTCAGGTAAAAAATCTGCAAAAAAACAATCAACGAAAAAAGCAAAGTAATGGAAAACAACAGCGACGAAACATTGGTGGAACATTTGGAGGCACTGCGTGCAGTGCTGATAAAGAGTCTAGTAGCTTTGGCGTTAGTCTTTTTGCCGATGTTTGTCGCTTCACCATATGTGCTGGACGCTTTAATAAAAGTTATGATGGGAAAAAATGAGATACAGCTCAATTTTTTCTCGCCAATGGAAGTTTTTATTTTGCAAATTAAAACGGCGTTGATTTTAGATATTTTGATGTGTTTTCCATTTATTGCAAAACAGATTTGGAATTTTATTTTGCCCGCGCTTTATGATAATGAATGTCACTTCATCAAAACAATCGTCTTTAGTTCAAGCTTGCTGTTTGTTATTGGTGTGTTGTTCTGCTTGTTTTTTATTGTGCCGCTGATTGTTCGTTTTGGGATGAGTTTTGTGACAGACAATATTCAAGCAATGTTCGGTATCGGCAACATTGTATCGCTTGCTTTGTGGTTGTCTGTGGTTTTTGGAACAATGTTTCAATTTCCGCTCATAACTTATGCCTTAATACGCTCTGAAATAGTCTCTTATGAAACAATTAAATCAAAGCGTCCATACGTATTTGTCGGTATTTTAATCTTGTCAGGATTGCTGACGCCGCCGGATATAGTGAGCCAGATAATGCTCACAATTCCAACCTATAGCTTGTTTGAAATAGGTTTGTTTTTCGGAAAAAAAAGAAAATTTTATAACTTGTAGGAGGTTTCAATATGAACAGACGTGAATTTTTAATGAGTACATTAGCGGCTTTTGCTAATGCGGTTAAGGCTTCTCGGGTTAAATAAGCACGGGGGGGCTTTATACCCATCAATTTTATGGCCTGTGAAGTTGTTGCTCGAATAATAACGAATGTCATAGGCAGCATCATCAATTGCCGAACTGATTTCTGCAAAACCTGATTTATCTGTTGAAAATGTTTCGGCGTGCGCCGCCATCGCGGAGGAAATTAAAAAACTCAGAGCAAGCATAAATTTTTTCATGGATATTTTTCCTTTTTTATATTCTTTCTATTTAATTATTAAGGGCAAATTTTTTGATTGTCAAATTTGATTTTGAACAAGTGCTGATTTGAGATGTTTTTGTAAGGTAAAATAGGATATATCGTTGGTGTAAACAAAAAAATGATGGACTTTTATTAAAAAAAATATCAATATTATAACATCAAACAATAACATAAAATTCGAGGAAGCTCTTATGGCAACGTTAAAAACACAGGTTTTAGGAATTTGTTTCGAAAATCCGTTTCTTTTGGCCTCGGCACCGCCAACAGCAAAGATAGAAAGTATCGATAAGGCTTTTAGCCTTGGGTGGGGAGGAGCTGTGTTTAAAACAATTACACCTGATAATTTGGAGATGATTGAAGCTTCGCAACGTTATGCCACATGGAAAGTTGGCTCGAAAGTTTGCGGGTTTGAAAATATTGAATTACTTAGCCATCTGACAGTTCAACAGTGGCTTGATGGTATTAAATTTTTGCGGCAAAAACATCCGACAAAAGTACAAATTGCAAGCATTATGGCTCCAGTTGTTAAAGAAGAATGGCAAAAGTTGGTTAAAACTTTCAATCATTCAGAAATAGATGCTTTTGAGCTGAATTTTTCTTGTCCGCACGGAATGCCTGAAAAAGGCATAGGTATGGCAATCGGTACACACCCTGAAATTTCAGCAATGATTACAAATTGGGTTAAAGAAGTTGCAAAAAAACCTGTTTTTGTAAAGCTTTCGCCAAATGTAAGCAATATTGTTGAAATCGCGAAAGCTGTTGAAGAGGCTGGCGCAGATGGATTGTCGGCTATTAATACGGTGCAATCAATTATGGGCGTTGATTTAGATACATTTGAGCCGTTGCCCAACGTTAATGGAAAAACAACATTCGGTGGATATTCTGGAATGGCTGTAAAGCCAATAGGTTTGCGCTGTGTGGCTCAAATCAGACAACATAGTGATTTGCCAATTTTGGGTATTGGAGGAATTTCAACTTGGCAGGATGCGGCTGAATATATGGCTGTCGGGGCAGATGTTGTTCAGGTTTGTACGGAAGTGATGGTTAATGGCTATGGTGTTATCGGTGCAATGAAAAAAGGCTTTCTAGATTATTTGGAACGCAAAGGGTTTAATGGCCCAGAAGATCTAAAAAACAAAGCTATGGCACATCTTTCGGCGCATAAAGCGCTTGATAAACAAAAACAAGTCTATCCGCATATCAATGATGAAGCGTGCGTTAAATGCTGTAAATGTGTGACGATTTGTGAAGAATCGGAACACAGCGCTTTGTCATTGGTAGATGGACATATTGTTGCAGATAAAAACCGTTGTGCCGGGTGTTCTTTGTGTTCTCAGATCTGTCCTAAATTAGCTATCAATATGAAATAAAAGCTCATTTTAATGGCTCTTAAAAAAATGCTTGACATTTGGTGTTTCACACTTTATAAAGGCAGTCTATTAATCCCGAGAACCTTGAAACTTCAAGGTTTTAAATAAATAACTAATAAACCGGAGAAATCAAATGAAAAGAACATATCAACCCAGTAAACTTGTGAGAGCTCGTCGCCATGGTTTTCGTGCGCGTATGGCAACTGTTGGCGGACGTAAAGTTTTGGCCGCTCGTCGTTTGAGAGGTCGTAAAAGACTTTCTGCTTAAAACAGAATAATGTCACATGGAAAAAATTCTTCACTTGAAAAAAAGAAGAGATTTTTTGCGAGTCGCTGAAGGGATTCGAATGGTTGTTTCAACTCTTATCCTGCAAGCGGCTCCTTCTTTATCTGCGGAAAATGAACCTTTTAGGGTTGGTTTTACAACGACAAAAAAATTAGGCAAAGCCCATGTTCGAAATCGGGCTCGCAGGCGCATGAGGGCTGCTGTACGAGAAGTTTTTCCTTCGCGCGCCTTGAACAATGTCGAATATGTGATTATCGGACGCTATAATACGGCTTCGTGCCCCTTTAAAGATTTGAAGAGTGATCTTAAATGGGCCTTAAAAAAAGCGAACAAGATGATCCAAGACGGAATTTATCATTCCTCGCCATTGGCAAATCAACCGGAAGCTGAAGAAAATGAAAACACTGCTAATCTTTCTTGTTAAGCTTTATCAAAAATATTTATCCCCTTTTTTTCCAGGGTGTTGCAGATATAGACCGACTTGCTCACAATATATGATTGAAGCTATCTTAAAACATGGTGTTTTGAAAGGCTGTTGGCTTGGAATAAAACGTATTTTGCGTTGTCGTCCGTTTGGCGGGCAGGGCTATGATCCTGTTCCAGATAAAAAAGAGCATTGAAAAGGCTTTTTTAAAGGCTTGTTTTTTGTTTGAAATTAGATTAAAAAGAACATAATTTTTTGTTATAAATAAGGAGTTTTTTATGAAAGAAGAAACCAAAAGTCTCTATCTTGCTGTTTTTGTCTCGATTCTAATTATCTTTGGGGTTAATCATTTTTTTGCCCCAAAAACACAACTGAAAACGCCACAAACAGAAATTAAAAAAATTGAAGCGCCTGTCGAGATAGATTTAGCTTTGCAAAACAATCAAGAACAACCACGTGATGTTCATGAAATTTTACAAGACGATGCAAGTGCTTTGATTAAAACCCCTTCGCTTGATGGTAGAATTCGCTTGAAAGGCGCACGTTTTGATTTTTTGAGCCTTAAAAAATATAAACAAACCATTGAAAAGAATAGTCCGGATGTTGAACTTTTGCAACCATCAGGTTCTGCTCATCCCTATTTTGCAGAATTTGGTTTTTTGGCTTCTGATAATCTGAAGCTTCCTGTCGCAGATTCTTTGTGGACGCTCACAAACGACAGCGTTTTGACACCAGAAAATCCGTTAACACTTGAATTTGATAATGGTCAAGGCTTAAAATTCAGCCGTAATATTTCAATAGATGAACATTATTTAATCACAATTAGTCAAACTGTTGAAAACAATACTTCAAATGAGGTTGTTTTATATCCCTACGGACGAATCTATCGCGATTTTGAATCGCTTTCAGGAGGACAAAGTGTTGTCCATGAAGGAATAACGGCAGTGTTTGATGGCCGTTTGAAAGAATTTAAACTCAAAGATATTAAACAAACAGAGCCTAAAACTTTTGAGGCTAACCAAGGTTGGGTTGGATTTTCAGACAGATATTGGTTTGCTGCTTTAATTTTGGAAAATCAAAATCAAAATGTATTTAAAATTTCAAAAAGTTCTGAAAACGCTTATCAGATAGATTATCGAGCAGCCCCTTTAACAATAAGCCCTAACGGCGCCAATACACAAACAGTTCGTTTTTTTGCCGGCGCTAAAGAAATTAAACTTTTAGATGCTTATACCAAAAAAAATCATATTCAAAAATTTGATTTAGCAATCGATTTTGGGTGGTATTATTTCTTGACGAAGCCTTTCTTCTATATCTTAGATTTCTTGTATAAAATAATTGGGAATATGGGATGGGCTATATTGCTTTTTGCTGCTCTTTTGCGTGCAGTTATGTTTCCTATTGCCAATAAGTCTTATGACAGTATGTCTAAAATGCGCAAAATTCAGCCTAAAGTTCAAGAAATTCAAAAGAAATATCAAAATGATAAAATACTTTTGCAACAAAAAACAATGGAGCTTTATAAAAAGGAAAAAATTAATCCGGCGTCGGGATGTTTGCCTATGTTTATTCAAATTCCGATTTTCTTTTCATTGTATAAAGTTCTTAATATTGCCATTGAAATTCGGCACGCCCCTTTCATCGGCTGGATTAAAGATTTATCAGCGCCTGATCCCTTAACAATCTCTTCTTGGTCGCATATTCCGCTTCCCGGAATTTTGGATATCGGCGTGTGGCCCCTTTTGATGGGATTGACAATGTGGATTCAGCAAAAGCTAAACCCCGCCCCCACAAATAAAGACCAAGCCAGAATGTTTGCAATGATGCCCTTTATCTTCACGTTAATGCTTGGACATTTTGCTTCAGGACTTGTGATTTATTGGACATTGAGCAATATTTTATCTATTATGCAGCAAAAGGCTATCATGTACAAAAATGGAGTGAAATAAACGTGCCAAAACAAGAAGAACTCACATCTTCAATAAATAAACTTTTTTCAAAGTTGCCAACTTTTATGCTGAGTGTGGCAAGGCTTGAACAATTGCCTTCATCAGATAAAAATGAAATAGCCTTTGCCGGACGTTCTAATGTCGGAAAATCAAGCTTGATTAATGCTTTGTTTAATACGAAAAATTTAGCCAAAACTTCTTCAACACCGGGGCGTACACAACAGCTTAATTATTTTAATTTTTTAAATCAAATTTATTTGGTTGATTTGCCGGGGTATGGTTATGCTAAAGCCCCGCAGACGGAAGTTAAGCGTTGGCAAAATATATTGCTTTCTTATTTAAAAGGCCGCGTTAATTTAAGGCGAGTCTTCGTTCTTGTCGATAGTCGAATAGGTCTTAAAAGCAATGATGACGAAATTTTAAAACAGCTTGATGATGCCGCTGTGAGTTATCAAATTATTTTAACAAAAATTGATAAAATTTCAACATCGGCTCTTTTAGATCTTGAAAAAAACATTGAAAAAAAACTTGAAAAGCATCCGGCAGCACATACAAAAATTTTAAAAACAAGCGCTGAAAAGAAAGTCGGTTTAGAATCTGTTCAAGAGGAAATAGCCTCATTTTTGGAAGAATTTTCATAAAAAACCCTCTTAAAAAAGAGGGCTAAAGGAGATCAAATAATGGTGCTCCGGAAAAGACTTGAACTTTCACTGCCTGAGGCAACATGCACCTGAAGCATGCGCGTCTACCAATTTCGCCACCGGAGCAGTATCTTCCTATTAATTTTTTTTTTGTTTGTTGTCAATCTTTTTTTTAAAGCAACAAAATCAATGCTGTTCCTAAAATAATACGATAAATTACGAAGGGAAGATAACTCCACCTTTGAAGCCATTTCATCATTAAATAAATAACGATGTATGAAAAGATAAATGAAAAGAAAATAGCTTGCATACTTAAAAGTAAATCAGTTGTTTGGCTAAAAATTATCAGCCGATATAATTCTAAAGCACCGGCTGCAAAAATGACGGGAATAGAAAGTAACATCGAAAATTTTGCGGCATCTATTCGATTAATTTTTAAAAAACGAGCTGTTGTGATTGTTATGCCAGAACGACTTGTTCCTGGAATAAGGGCTAAACACTGAGCAAAGCCTATCAACAAGGATTCTTTGACACCTATCTCCTTTAACCCCTTTTCTGATTTGCAAAATCTGTCGGCAATATATAATAAAATGCCGTAAAATAAAATTGTAAAACCTATAATCTGCGGATTTCTTAAATAAGCCATGCCATGATGGCGAAGTAAAAAGCCGACAATTAAAGCAGGTAAACTTGCTAATGCTAATAAATAAGCTAGTTTGTTGTATGTCAATTTGAAATTTGGATAAAGTTTGTTTTGTAAAACCTCTGTAATCATCTGACAAATTTCAGATTTAAAATAAAGAACAACAGCAATCAATGAGCCGATATGTAAAGCAACATCAATGCCCACGCCCTGATCTTGAAAATGAGCCAGCTTAGAAAATAAGATTAAATGTCCAGAAGAACTAACCGGTAAAAACTCCGTTAAACCTTGAACAATTGAAAGAGCAATTAAGTGTAGTAATGTCATTTAATAACTCCGACAACTTTTTGTGTTGATATCAAGCAGAGAATGCGGACGAAATCGTATGTTGTGGACAGACGCCCCCCAATGTAAATGAGGACCTGTCGCTCGTCCTGTTTGTCCGACATAACCGATAATATCACCTTGTTTGACTTCGTCACCTTTCTTGACAGAGGTTTCTTGAAGATGGGCATAAATTGTTTGAAGCCCTTGCCCATGATCAATAATTACCATATTGCCACTGTAAAAATAGTTGCCGCCAGATAATAAAACTTTTCCGTCACCTGATGCTTTAACGGGAGTGCCTGCAAGTGCTGCTATATCTGTTCCGCTATGTGGGCTTTTGGGAACGCCGTTGAAAATACGTTGATTTCCAAAGTGTCCGCTAATAGTGCCGTCAAGGGGCAAAATAAACCCTTTTTTCCAGTCTTGTCTCGATTGATCATTTGTATGAAGGGCTAAGCTCACATCTTTTTGCTCACGTTTGATTTCAGCCTGATCTGTTGACGATGGTGTCACTTTGTTTTGAGCTACGCCTTTGATGGACTGTAGGTCCCATTTTGTTTTTGCAACATCAAAGACAATATTTTGATAGCGATATTTTTCTGCTTCATCTCTTTTTAAGGCAAATAATGACGTTTTTGCGCCATCTTTTGCAACAATCAATTCACCTTGTGCAAAATTGCCGCAAAGCTCTATAGCCAAAGCATTTGAAGAGAATAAAAATAAACTACTCATCAAATAAATCAAATTGGTGCGCATCTCTGACCTCCGCAATTTTTGTTTTAACGATGCCATCAACAAAACGAATGTTTAATTCACCTTTTTTCTTGGCTGTTGTAGCATCATAAACCGTTTTATAATGTCTATCTGTTATCCACGCAAAACCCCGTTTTAACACCTTTTCAATCGATACGGATTCAAGCCTTGAAGATAAATTTTCGAGCCTTAAAACATTTTTTTCAATAAGCGCTTTGATATAATATGCTTTTAAACCGATATCCGATATATCCCTTTTCTTTAATTGTATGTAGGTTTGAACACTGTTTTTAAAACGTTCAATTCGTTCGTCAAAACGTTGGCGGTATTCAGCTAAAATTTGGTTTAAGTTCGGAATGCCGCGTGCTAATCCTTCAAGATGTTGTCTTAAAACAGCAAGATATCTTGTCATAGCATTCATTCTTCGCGCTTCTAAGGCGGCAATTTTCGAAACAAGTTCGGATTTGACAGGAACTGCAAATTCTGCTGCTCCAGTTGGTGTTGGCGCTCTTAAATCGGCCACATAATCAATCAACATTGTATCTGTTTCGTGCCCAACAGCTGAAATAATAGGTATATCTGAATTGTATACAGCCCTGATAAGCTCTTCTTCATTGAAGGGCCATAAATCTTCCAAGCTACCACCACCTCGTGCAACAATTAAAACATCTGGTCTTGGAATTTTTCCGCCCCTTTTAAGGCTGTTAAAACCCTTAATGGCTTGAGCAATTTTGGTGGCGGCAGTTTCTCCTTGGACTAGTGTTGGCCACACGATAATTTGAGTACCGAATCGATCCTTAATGCGATGAATAATGTCTCGAATGACTGCACCACTTGGAGATGTGACAACCCCTATAACATCTGGCAAATATGGTATAGGCTTTTTGTGTGCGGCGTCAAAAAGACCTTCTTTTAAGAAT
The DNA here is from genome assembly GCA_902797315.1 of uncultured Pseudomonadota bacterium. Classification (GTDB taxonomy): domain Bacteria; phylum Pseudomonadota; class Alphaproteobacteria; order RF32; family CAG-239; genus UBA1254. The sequence continues at coordinate 10,531 of CADBSM010000102.1, forward strand.
TGTTGTTTTCTTTCTTCTAAAAGTTTTAAAAGAGCACCAGTGCCGGCAACTTCAAGTTTTTCAATGATAAGCTGATATGAAGATTTTCCGGCAAATGTGGTTATTTTTCCTGTTGCAATAACCTCAAGTCCATCTTGGATTTTTAGAGGTAAAGCTGAGGCAACCCCCTTCCAACAAACAGCAGATAAAACGGCATTTTCGTCTTTGAGGCTTAAATACCAGTGCCCAGAATCAGCACGTTTAGAACCAAAGATTTCACCTTTAACGCGAACCAAACCAAAAGTTGTCTCAACACATCTTTTGATAGCAAAAGAAATTTCGCTAACGCTATATTCGGTAACTTCACTGTTCATAAAAACTTATTCTAAGCCTTTTGATTTGAGTTTCAATCAATTTTATGCGTTATCTACAAAAGGCCCATCTTGATAATATTTGATCTTGTTTTGGAGCGACTTTAATACGAAAAGTCGAATAGCGCTTGAGAGATTTTTGTCTCCTCGCAAAGAGTCAATTTCGGTAACTAAATCGTTTATGCTGCGTTTTTGTTCTGCAGCAATGCTTTTAAAGGCCTCTAAAAAATCTTGCTCTAACGTTATGCTTGTGGCGTGTCGATGCGCAATTAATACAGAAAGTTTTTTCATTGCTTTTTCCTGAAACTGTCAATCGAAATAACTTCAGCAGGTTTGTCATTTTGTTTTTTTTCTTGTTTTATTTCCATATCTTCCAATCTTGATGAATGATCAGGTATCTCAAAACTTAAGCCAAATTTAGCATGAGGATCGGCAAAATAAATAATTGAAGAAAAGGGAATAACAAGCGTGTAAGGTATGCCTCCGAAAACCAAGTCTACAGAAAATTTTTCATCTTCAACTAAAAGATTTGAAAATTGATGCTGTAAAACAATTGTCATACTCTCAGGATATTGAATTTGAAGCATATCCGGAATTTTGACGCCTTCCACATTCGTCTTAAAGGTAATATAAAAGTGATTATCACCAGGCAAGCCTTGCTCAGATGCAATTTGAAGAGCATCGTGCACAACAGCAAGCAAATGTTTGCTTATCAATTTGTCATAGTTTATTTCTATTAAAAAATCGCTCATTTTTACCTGCCTTTATTGGTTAAGTCTTTCTAAACTTTCGCAAAATTCTTTGATTCGAGCCACAGCTGTTTGAATCACTTCGTCAGAACAAGCATAACTTAAACGAATGTAATTTTGTGCGCCGAAGGATGTGCAAGGGATAACAACAACAAGTTTTTCTTCTAAAAGTTTAGCCGCAAATTCATCAGCATTTAAACCTGTTTGAGAGATGTCGCACAACACATAAAAAGCGCCATTTGGTCTTGAAAATTTGAGCTGTTTAATTTGTGAAAGTAAAGAACAAATGAGTTCGCGGCGCTTGGCAAATGTTTGAACCATTTGAAGAACTTCTTGGTCGGCTTCACCTTTTAAGGCGGCTATACCGGCATATTGAACAAATGTTGTTGCGTTGCTGGTGGCGTGACTTTGCAATGCTGCAATTCTTTTAACAAGCCAAAGCGGAGCTGTTAAATAACCAAGCCTCCAGCCCGTCATGGCATAAGCTTTTGAAAAGCCGTTGATTGTAATGGTAAGCTCGGCTATTTTTTCGCTTAAAGAAGCTATGGATATATGAGGTTTATCATTGTCATAAATCAATTTTTCATAAATCTCATCGGATAAGACCATGATATTGTTTCGAACAGCTGTTTCGGCAATCATTTCAAGCGTTTTCTTTTGATATACGCTACCGGTTGGATTGTTAGGTGAATTGACAATAATCAACTTTGTGTTTTCATTGATGGCTTGAACTAAATCCTCTTCTCGGGGTTCAAAATTGTTTTCAAGAAAAGTTTGAACAACACGCACTTTGGCCCCAGATGCTTTAATCATTTCAATATATGAAAGCCAGTAAGGCGCAAATACAATCACTTCATCACCGTAAGCACATAAAGATGTAATTGCTTCAAAAAGAGCCAGCTTTGCGCCTGTCGTAACCACAATGTTTTCAGGGGTTGTTAAAATGCCATTTTGTTGAAATTTTTTAACAATTTCTGTTTTAAGTGCAGGTAAACCTGAGGAGGCCACATAACCGATTTTTCCCTCGTTTAATGCCCTGATGCAAGCGCCTTTAATGGATCTTGGTGTATCAAAATCAGGCTCGCCGATAGACATCGAATAGACATTTTTCCCTTGGTTTTTCATCTCTTTGGCTCGAGCTGTTAATGCCAATGTGACAGAAGGAGAAAGTGTTGCTAAGGGATTGCATCTTGCTCTTAAATCTTTCATTTCAAATTTTCCTTTTTCTTAAAATTTTATGCCGTTCTGATCAACTGTAGCGAGCATAACGTCTGCTGCTTGGTTGTTTGGGTTTGGCACAGAAACGCTTAAAAGTGTAGGTCTGTTTTGTAAAATAGCCTTTGAAATTTCAGCAACACTTAAAGCAATGCCATAATATGTTTTACCCTTACCTTCAATGATTTTTATGCCCGTTGTTCGAATGGCTTGAGTTAAATCTTGTTGCTCTTCTGGGCTAAAAATATGCTTTTTCCCATTAATCTGTATAGTGTTAAAATCAATGGACATATTTTCACCATGCTCTCCGACAACAAAAGCTTCAATATCTTGTACACTAATTTGTAAACGCTGGGCGATTAAAGCGATCAAGCGCGAAGTGTCAACCACACAGCCCGAACCCAATACTTTGCCTTTCGGTAGCTGCAAAACCTCGGCGGCAACGTTTGTGAGTGCGTCAACAGGGTTTGACACAATCAATGCGATTCCGTTAAAGCCAGTCTTTTGAATTTGTGTGCATATATCTGTCATGATAACTTTGTTTTTATTTAACAAATCAATCCTTGTTTCTCCGGGTTTGCGCGCTAAACCTGCGGTAATAATAACCAAATCGCTGTCTTTACAATCTTCATAGCTTCCGTTGGAAACGTCTGCTTGGCTCAAATCAAAATGGCCATGTCTTAAATCAAGGACTTCCGATTGAGTCCTTTTTTCATCTAAATCGACTAAAACTATTTTGTTTGCAAGATTTTTGAGCATCAACGTGTAAGCGATGGTTGATCCGACAAGCCCGGCGCCGATGATTGTGACTTTTTTCATTTGTTGCCTCCGTAAAATTTTGTTCTTATTCTATATTTTGCAAGCGCTAAAACAACTTTTTTCAAAATTTTATCAACAGTGTGCACCTCTTGACAATCAATCAAATCATTAGTATGATTTCTTCTGACTTAGGAGGACTTTATGGTTTGGCGCTTTTTATATAAATATATCAAACAAGCAAAATTTTTAACGATTGCACTTTTTGTGATACTCACAATTGAGGCGCTGCTTGCACGGTATCAGGTTTATATTGTCTCAGAAATGATTGGCGCCTTGAGTAAAATAACAAAGCCTGAAATAGTGGCTGTTTTGCTGAAATATTTGTTGTGTTTTGTTGGTGCAATGCTTGTTTTAAGTGCTTCTACAGGCTTGAGACATTATTTAGAATCTCGGTTTTTGCCCTTTATATATACGCGCACAGCGAAAGATTTGTTTGAAAAAGTTCATAAACATGCTATGCGCTTTTTTGAAGAAGAAATGTCAGGAAATATATCTGCTAAAGTATCAAATGTGCTGAACCAAATTCAAAATATGTATGGCAATATTTTGTTTGGCTGTTTTATGCCAATGATGGAGATTTTGACCAGTCTATTTTTTATCGCCTTAGCAAACGTCTATTTAGCAATGATATTAGGCATTTTAAATCTTATCTTTATGTTTGTGACCATTTACTGGCGAAAACAAATAGCGCCGCTTTCAGCTGAAAGATCAAAACTATATTCAAGAGCAAATGGCGTGTTTGTTGATGGCGTAACAAATGCTAATCTGGTTAAGAGTTTTTCAAATTATTTTTATGAAAAAATGCAGTACTTTAAGGCTGTTCGTAAA
>CADBSM010000103.1 GCA_902797315.1 uncultured Pseudomonadota bacterium
AGCCTGAGCAGCATATCTTGAAATCGGAGCAACAAATGTAATCGGCTTGAAGACAACTTTAACATCAGGATTGTTTTTGATGATTGCTTCAACTGCAGGTGCAATTCTCTTGCAGTAGCCGCATGAAAAGTCAAAGAATTCAACCAAAACAATTTTTGCATCTTTCGGACCGACGAAAGGTGAGTTAGGATTATTGTTCAACTCTTCAATATTTGCCTTGAACAAGCGAGAAGCTTCTTGAAGCTGAGCTTCACGTTGAATTCGCTCATATTTTTGCAAAGCAGAAACAATCATTTCAGGATCGTTTTCCAATGCTGTGCGCAGTTCAGCTACATCAATAGCCTTTTGAGCTTTATTGCCGCAGCAACCAAAGAATGTGTACAAAGCTGTCAAAATAGCGACAACAAGTGCCACAATAGAAATATATGAATTTTTCATTTTTATCCTTTCTAAATTACGTAATTGAAAAAAACATCTTAAATCTATACAGAATTTTCATAATTTACAAGCTAAAATAGAAAAAAGATAACAACAAAGTTTTTTTTACAAGGATTTGAAGATGTTTCGCTTAAAGTTTGCACTTTTTTCTCACAGCAAAGAACTTGAACAAAAGATTGATGATCTGCATGATAAGATTATAGAAATTTCAATGGTGTTCAAAAAAGCCGTCCATTTGTTTTTGCAAGAAAAGCGCAGCACAAACTATCGGCGTTTAAGCAAAGAAATCAAGACCATTGAGCATGATGCAGATGTTTTGCGCCGCGGTATTGAAAGCAGTCTTTATGCCCACAATTTGATACCCGAATTCAGGGGCGATGTTTTGGAACTTGTGGAAAACCTTGATAAGGTTATTAATGAGTTTGATGAGGTGGCTCACCATTTTTATCTTGAAAATCCGGATGTTCCGGAAGTTTACCATAAACAGCTTGAAGAATTGGTGGCACAGGTTTGTGAGTGCGCTGAAAATTTAGCTTTTGCTTCGCGTGCTTTTTTCAGAGATTTTTCAGCCGTTCGAAATTATTCCAAAAAGGTTTATTTACTCGAACACGAATCGGATAAAACAACTGCCAAGCTCAAAGAAGAAATTTTTGCTTCTGATTTAGAACTGGCGCACAAGTTACAGCTCAAAACTTTTTTGACGGATGTTTCAGACATTGCTGATTTAGCAGAAAACTGCATTGATCAGTTGCTGATTTATGTGATTAAAAGGGATATATAAATCATGAGTTTATTGTACCTTTTCTTTTTAAGCAGTGGTTTGTTTTTGGGGTGGTCTTTAGGGGCCAATGATGTTTCAAACATTTTTGGTGCGGCAGTCGGTTCAAAAATGCTCAAATTTAAGACAGCGGCGATGATTGCTTCTGTTTTTATTGTGATAGGTGCAGTTTTTGGCGGAAGCGGCACAACACAAACATTGACCAAGCTTGGAGAGGTCAATGCCTTGGCCGGTTCGTTTATGGTGGCCTTATCAGCGGCATTAACGGTTTATTTTATGGCAAAAACAGGTTTGACAACCTCGACATCTCAGGCCATTGTCGGTGGAATTATCGGTTGGAATTTGTATGCCGGTCAAACAACAGATTTATCTGTGCTTTTTAAGATTATGACAGGCTGGGTTTTGTGTCCGCTTTTTTCAGGCCTTATTGCCATAGCGCTTTATTTTGGGCTCAAATCTTTTTTAAAAAAGATGCATATGCACATTTTGCGCCAAGATGAATATTTAAGAATCGGGCTCATTTTAGCGGGTGCTTTTTGTACTTATGCTTTAGGGGCAAACAACATTGCCAATGTGATGGGTGTGTTTGTTGATTCGGCGCCGTTTCAGCCTGTTGATTTTGGTTTGCTACGCTTAAATTCCGAGCAAATTTTGTTTTTGCTTGGGGCTATTGCCATCAGTGTCGGTGTTTTTACTTATTCACACAAGGTGATGGCAACGGTGGGCAATCACTTAATGAAGATGTCGCCGTTTGTAGCGTTTGTTATTGTACTTTCTCAAGCACTGGTTCTTTTTATGTTTTCATCTTCAGGTTTGAGAGATTTTTTACATTTTTGTGGTTTGCCGGCCTTGCCGCTTGTGCCCGTTTCAAGCACGCAGGCTGTGATTGGTGCTGTTTTGGGTATTGGGCTCATTAAAGGGGGAAGGGGCGTGAACTGGTCGATTATTTCGCGAATTGTTGCCGGTTGGCTCACAACCCCGTTGGCAACAATGATTATCTGCTTTATTTCTTTGTTTTTCTTAGAAAATGTTTTTCAACAGGTGGTGTTTGTTAAATAGAAGAGTTTTTTTGTTGTTTTTCTTTTGGTGGAAAACGTCAGATTTTTTCCAAAAAATGCAAATAATGGGTTGACATTATTAAAAAGTGCTTATATCCTCTGTTTCGAATATCCTACGAACCGGTAATCTGATTCTTCTCTTTATCGATTTGTATCAGCTGGATAGGGTATTTATACGTATAATTTATTAACAACAAAAAAAGGAATATTCTATGAATAAAACTTTATTACTCACAACAACAGCGATCAGCATGTTGGCGTTCGGCGCAAATGCTGCTGATGTTACGCTTTCTATTCCTGGTAGCACTGTTGACACAATGCCAATGGGAGCTTCTATCGGTAAAGTGACTGATGTCCAAGAAACTGATTTAGCTTCTACTTTAGCAGATAAAATTAATGCTGCGCAAACAGAAGCTCAGGTTACAAGTGCCATTAACTCTGCTTTAGCAAACGGTGGTGATGCTTATGTTAAAACATCTGGTTTAGCTGACTATGCTAAGACAGCAGATGTAGCCAACAAAGATTTAAGCAATCTGTCAAATGATGGTAAAACAGTTATCAAAGATTTGGTTGCAGCT
>CADBSM010000104.1 GCA_902797315.1 uncultured Pseudomonadota bacterium
AAAAACTTTTCCACATCTGACGAGCCTTTTGAATCTCGTTGTCATTATGCGCATCGAAAACACATAAAACTCGCTCAAACTGTAATGCTTTTTCAAGTTCAATATCTGCACCCTCAAGCAACACCAGAACAGTCGCACCATTGGGTGTTTCATCATCTGATGAAATAAAAATTGGTTGCATTGCTGAAAAGCCATCTTTTTTAGTGCCATGCGGCAAAAAAGATTCTTCATCAAAAGTCCACAGAAATGTGTTTAAAAACTCAACTCTCAGGTCATTACCAACTTTTATTTTAATTTTTTTTTCGCTTTCATAAGCCTTCTCTAGCAATTTTGGTAAAGCTTCATCTAAGCTGCTTTTTTGCAGATGATAAAAGTCTATTCGAAGCATTTATTGTTCCTCATGCGTTGTTAGATTAACAAAATATAAATCGCCTTTAACATCTTTTAACCCAAGCTTTAATTTGCGTTGTGTTTGATGAGCCTCTTGCAAATAAAAAGAGAAATCATCCATGTCTGCAAAAGGATAATCATCAACACTTAAAAGTATATCGCCTTGTCTAACCCCTTTTGAGGCCGCTTCGCTTTGAGGCTCAAGCTCAACAATCTTTCCCTTAATCAGACCAAAACCAAGAGATGGATAAAAAACACTTTGGCCTTCTGTTTCTATATGGATACTTTCGTTCTTTTGTTTCTGTTTCACAAGAGGCATTTCAGCCGTCTGGACTAAAAGTTCTATCGGTTCACTTTGCCTCAAAATGCTGAGCGTTATTTCGCTTTGAGGCTCAAGCCACGCAATCAAGTACTTAAATCTTGGCAAAGAAATTATTTTTTCGCCTTCAACACCAACAACCACGTCTCCAACGAGTAAATTGTTATCAAAAGCCAAATTTTCATCTAATATTTGCGTTACAATAAGGGCTTTCCCATAATCTTTAAGCTGTGTTTCTTTTAAATCAACCCCTAAATAGCTTCGAGATACAGAACCTTTTGTTTTCAAAGATTGATAAATTTTTTTGAGTTGATTTGACGGCAACGCGAAACCGACACCTAAACTATTGCCCTGCTTTGAGAAAATAAGTGTGTTTAAGCCGACAACTTTACCTTCAAGATTAAACATCGGTCCGCCTGAATTTCCCTGATTAATCGGGGCATCTGTTTGAATATAATCATCAAAAGGTGTTTCGTTAATGTTTCGTGATTTTGCAGAAACAATGCCGGCTGCAACACTGCTTTCCAAACCAAATGGATTCCCAATAGCCAAAATCCAATCACCAACTTCCACTTCATCCGAATCTGCAAAATCGCAAGCTACAAAACCTTTTTCTAATTCAATTTTTAAAAGAGCAACATCCGAAATCGTATCTTCGCCGATAAGTTCTGCTTGATACTCTTTACCATCAGGGGTTTTAACCTTAATTTCTTTAGCCTTTTCAACAACATGCCTATTTGTTAAAACATATCCCGAAGAATCTGCAATAAACCCTGAGCCAAGGCAAACATTTTCATCTTTTTTAAAAACAAGACTATTTTCAATTTCAGGCGCATCTTCTGTTTCCATTAACGTTACCGAAATACTGACAACAGATGGCATGACTTTTTTAACAATCGGCGCAAATGAACTTTGCGCAAAAACTTCAAAAGAAAGCATTAAAGTCAACAAGAAAATTCGCAAAAACATCTTAAAATCCTTATTTGATCTGCTTTTTGAAATATTTAAAAAACTCAGCATCTGGCGAGAGAATAAGTGAATTTTTTTCATTACCCATGGCTTTTCGATAAGCCTCCAGTGAACGATAAAAAGCATAAAACTCCGCATCAACAGAAGCTGCCTTATTCCAAATAGAGGTTGCTTGTTGATCGCCCTCACCTTTAATAATTTGCGATTGTTTCTCAGCTTCAGCAACAATAATGGTGCTTTCTTTATCTGCTGTTGCTCTAATCTGTTGAGCAGCTTGTTGACCTTGCGCTCTTGCTTCTTTAGCGTCACGCTCGCGTTCTGCCTTCATACGATCATTAATTGCTTGCAAGACTTCAATCGGCAAATCAGCTCTCCTGATACGAACTTCTGCTA
>CADBSM010000105.1 GCA_902797315.1 uncultured Pseudomonadota bacterium
TGATTTTTTTATTAAAAACAATATCACGATAGAAATTCCTGCAATGCAGCTTTTATGCCAGCGACTTTCTTCCGACAGAAAAGCGAGCGCAGGTGAGCTTGACAAGCTTTTAACTTATATTGGATCTAAGCGAAATGTGACCATCGAAGATGTGAAAAAAGCGGTGAGTAACACTGCAGAATCTTCTGTAGAAGATTTATGCTATTATGTTTGCGGCGGCAATGCACAAAAAACTCTTCAGTCGTACAGCCTTTTGCTCAATGAAGGAGAAGAACCTGTAATGATTTTGCGCGTGATAGCTTCTCATTTTATCAAATTGCTTGGATGCATTGCAGAACTTGAAACAGGCAAAACAGCAGATATGATTGCAAGTGCATTAAGACCACCTTTAATGTTTTATCGGAAGTCTGATTTCATCAGTTTTTTCAAAATTTGGAAAAGAGAATCAGTGTTTGATGTTTTATCACTTTTGTATAAGGCTGAAAAAGACTGCAAAACGACAGGAAATCCTGCAGAAGAAATTGCAAGCTATACACTGATGCAAATTGCAGGTGCGGCAAAAAAATTCAAGCAAAGATGCAACACTGGGACGCACTGAGCTGGAAGGCCCTTATTCGTTTAATTCTAAAATAACAGGCTATATAAGCGGCAAATACACGTTTGGCTTAAATTATCAATATGCTTTTTAGCTTTTTGTTGGGGTGTTGCTTATTTTTTTTCTCCTTTGAACATCATTGCTTCTTATTTAAATTTTGCAGCGACAAAATTGGAAAATATTCTTGAAAAATTTAAAAAAAAATGTTATTAATTTACCAACTAAATCTTTTTAATATATTATGGTGACGTTGTACAAAATTTATGGAGTAAACCATCCTTGGATTGGAGGCGTCGTTCCTTCTATCTGTGACAAAGGTTTAACAAGACAAGAGGCATGCGAAACCTTCCAAGCTGAGCCCATTGAAAAACTTGTCAGTGTTTATACAACCCGTATGCCTAATGGAGGCTACGAATACCTTGGCAAGTTTAAGGTATGGGCGCGAGGAAATCGTTGCGTGTTTGCTAAAGAGGAATCTGAGTGCGACAACAGATCTTCCTGTGTTTAAAAAACAAAAAAAACTCTTCATCTATATAAGAAAAGATGAAGAGTTTTTTTTTAAATGTTGGATTCAAACTTTTTCAGCAACTAAAATGAGGCCATCTTTAACATCTTTAATCTTGACTTTACTGCCTTTTTTTAATGGCTCATTAATTTCGACCAACCAAAATGAATCACCAATTTTAGCTTTGGCTCTTCCGTCAATAACATCTTCTGACAAATTATAAACTTTGCCAATATGGGCACCGGCCATATCATTTAGATATTTATATTTTTCAGGTACTTTTGTTTTATTTAAAACCTTGGCATAAGCATACCAGCCAATTGCAGCAAATACACCTGAGACAAGTGCAAAAATGACCAATGTTTCAATAGGTGTCAATTCAATTAAACTGACCAAAATGCCCATAATGAAAGATGAAAAGCCGAACCAAATCAGATAAGTTCCTGGTACAAACATCTCAGCCAAAACAAAAAGCAAACCAATAGCAAACCAGCTTAAATAAGTCATTTGAGAAATTATTTCCATTTAATTTACCTCATTTATTTAGATTTTTTATCTTTAATTACTTCTTTAGCAATTTCTGCAATACCGGCAAGCGAACCTGCAACATTTGTTGCATCGGTGGGAAGCATCAGAAGTTTTTGGTTCGGCGATGTAATGATACCTTGTAAGGCTTCTATATATTTTTGTCCCAGAAAATAATTAAGCGACTGAGCATTGCCCTCTTTGATGGCATCAGAAAGAGCTTTTGTAGCAAAAGCTTCAGCATTAGCAAGACGTTCTCTGGCTTCAGCCTCACGAAATGCAGCTTCTTTTTTAGCTTCGGCATCTAAAATGATCGATTGTTTTTCAGCTTCTGCAGCTAGTATCACTGACTGTTTTTCTCCCTCAGCTTTTAAAATTTCAGATTGGCGTATTCCCTCTGCCTCTAAAACGGAAGCGCGTTTGTCGCGTTCAGCTTTCATTTGTCTGGCCATAGAATCAATTAAATCTTTTAGAGGCGTAATATCTTTTATTTCAACGCGAGTAACCTTAACGCCCCAAGGAACGGTTGCTTCATCAACAACAGAAAGCAATTTGTGGTTAATGGCATCGCGCTGAGATAACAGCTCGTCAATCTCCATACCACCCAAAACGGTACGAATATTTGTCATAATCAAATTTAAGATAGCGTGATTAAGATCTTTAACCTGATAAGCGGCATTGGCTGCATTTTGAATTTGAAAGAACAAAACGCCATCAACGCGCACCATAGCATTATCTTTTGTGATAACATCTTGAGAGGGAACATCTAAAACCTGTTCCATACGGTTGATTTTGGCACCAATTCTTTCAATAATGGGCAAAACTAAATGGAACCCGGGTTTTAATGTTCTGGTAAAGCGACCGAAGCTTTCAACTGTATATTCATAACCCTGCCTCACAATAACGACAGAGCTCATCAAAATAAAGAAAATCACAAAAACAAGTATAATAGCAAAAGGCATGAGTATTCTCCCTAAAATAAACTTACGAATGATGATATTCTGGCGTTTAAAAAAAATTTTTTCAAGTGTAATTCAAAATTAATACAACACTTTGTCGCCAATTTTAATACCGTGTTTTTTGATTTGTCCTGCATTTAACTCAATAACTGCAGAAACAAATTCTTGTGTCGGAGAAATTATTTTTAGACTCAATGGTATAGCGTTTTCATAAATAGCTATAATAGTTTTATCTTTCGATAAAAACAACATATCGAGAGGAATGTATGTGTTTTTCATCCACATAGCAATAGGCTGATGATGTGTATCGTCAAACAAAAAAAGCATTCCCTTATCTGAGGCAAGTTTAGAGCGATACATTAAGCCTTTTGCTTGTTTTTCTGGTGTATCAGCAATTTCAAGCCAATAAACAACTTGAGCATTTTGGGTTTGAATAACAGTTTTGTGCACATCATCAGAGCATGCTGTTAGAAAACAGATGATCAAAAATATTTTTAAAAATCTTTTCATAAAAGTTATAATGAAAAATAATTTCAAAAAAGTAAAGTAAAAAGTTTCTTTTTTCGTTGAGTTTAATCTCGTATTGTGTCAAAATCGGCATGGTTTAAGATAAAAGGAAAATGATCGTTGCCACTTGATTTTGAAGATGATAATTCACTACTTGGAAAAAAATGGATATATCAAGAAGCTGATGAAAAACAGACAGAGCTTCTAATGCAACGCTTTGTTTTGCCACATGTCGTGTCTAAAATTATGGCATCAAGGAGTATTTTTTCTGAAGGTGCTGAATATTTTTTAAATCCTAAGATTCAAACTTTAATGCCTAATCCATCGTGTTTAAATGATATGGATAAGGCTGCTTGTTTTTTAGCAGATTTGATTGAAAACAAATCCAAAGTTGGCATTATTGGCGATTATGATGTAGATGGAGCAACATCATCAGCAATTTTAAGACTTTTTCTCGAGTTTTTCGGACTTGAGGTGAGTGTGCATATTCCGGACAGACAAGAGGGTTATGGTCCGAGTTTTCAGGCATTTGAAGAGTTTCAAGCCAAAGGCATTCGCTCTGTTATCACAACAGATTGCGGTACCACTGCTTTCAGTGTTTTAGATGAGTATGCTCAAAAAGGTTTTAACATCATTGTGATTGACCACCATGAAGCAGAAACAAGACTGCCAAGAATTTTAGCCGTTGTCAATCCTAAAAGACTAGATGAAAAAAACGAATACCCATACCTTAAATATATGGCGGCTGTTGGTGTTGTATTTTTAACTTTAGTCGCAGTTAGTCGTGAGCTTCAACAACGCGGTTTTTACGAACACAATCCTAAGCCAGATTTGATGAATTATCTTGATTTGGTGGCATTAGGAACTGTGTGTGATGTTGTACCTTTATTGGGTTTAAATAGGGCATATGTTAAACAAGGTCTTAAAGTGATTTCAAAACGGCAAAATTTGGGTTTAACGACACTTATTGATAATTCAGGAATCAATCAAAAACCGACTGTTTATCATTTAGGGTACGTTTTAGGTCCGCGCATTAATGCGGGCGGCCGGGTTGGTGATTCATCAATAGCCAATCGGTTGCTCTGTACATCAAGTCCGTCAGAGGCGTTGGATTTAAGCCTTAAATTAAACACATTTAATACGGATCGAAAAGATATTGAAATGCATGTTTTATCTGAGGCAATTGAACAACTTGAAAGCCAACCACAAAAATATCCTATGGCTTTTGTTTGCGGAAACACATGGCATCAAGGCGTTATAGGTATCGTGGCAGGAAAACTAAAAGAACGTTACAATCTTCCTTCTTTTGTGATGTCTATTGAACCAGATGAAGTCAAAGGATCTGCCAGATCTATCTCCGGTCTTGATTTAGGAGCATTAATTATTTCGGCTAAAGAACAAGGTCTTTTGACTCAGGGCGGCGGGCACACCATGGCCGCAGGATTTTCTTTAAATGAAGATAAAATAGACGATTTTAAAACATTTGTTGGACAATATATCGCCACCAAGCTTTCAAAAGATGATCTTGTGCCGAACTTATACATTGATGCAACAGTCAGTTTGGAAGGCATTAATATGGATTTAGCTGAAAAGCTTTTGTTGCTTGAACCATACGGGGCAGGTAATCCTGAGCCCAAAATTGCTATTGAAAATGTCAAAATATCAAAAGCTTCAATAGTGGGTGAGGGGCATGTGAGGTGCTTTTTAACGACAGGCTATGGATCAAGCATTAAAGCAATATGCTTCAAGTGTGTTGATAATCAGCTGGGACAAACACTTCTTAACGCAAAAGACGAGCGCTTTGATGTTGTGGGAAACTTGCGTATTGATGAGTGGATGAACAGCAAGACTTTACAATTTATGATAGAAGATATGAAAAGGATTAAAAA
>CADBSM010000106.1 GCA_902797315.1 uncultured Pseudomonadota bacterium
AAAGAAGAGGAAAAACTCTTTTCTGATTTGATTGAGCCTAAAGAAAATTTGATTCACCTTCCCGGTGGTAAATGCATCAGAAGATTGATCGCACAGCACCCTAATGGGCTTATTTTCGCTTATGAAGATGTCTCTGATCGTCTTGCTGCTGAGCGTACAATTTGCGAGCTGATGAGCGTGCGACAAAATATACTTGATGCCATGATTGAGGCTGTGCTGGTTTTTGGTACGGATCAAAAGCTGAAATATTTTAATCCGAGCTACATACGTCTTTTTGATTGTGATCAAATTAAATTGCAAAATTTGCCTTCTGCAGCAGAAGTTTTCGATATGCAACAAAAAGTACTTCAAGAAACTTCAAATTGGCAGGCCTTAAAAGAGCAAATGGTTAAACATATTTTTGAAATTGCCTCAAGTTTTAAATTGGAGCTCAAAGACGGAAATTTTGTAGAAGTGAAACCTCTTATCTTGGCAGATGAATCTGTTATGGTGAGATATCTTAAAGTTTGAGGTTGATTGTTTGGAGGAAATGAGCGTGAAAAAAAACAAAATAGAACCGATAAAATTTTCAAAAAAATCTATTGGTGAACGTGAACATCTGACACTTAAAAATGACACTTTGGAAGCAGATATCTATCGTCAAGAACAAGAAAAAGAAAGCAATAAAAAACGTCAGGTAAAAGAAAAGAAACTACCGCTCGGTATTCAAAAAATGCGCAAAAAAGTGCGAGAAGTTTATGATGAAGAAGATGAAGAAGATTATTTGGAGCACGTCTATCAGCCCAAAGAAGATGATGATATTCTTTTGAATGCTCTATCTGATGAAGAGAAAAAAAATCTTAAACAACGAAATGTTGTTGATACTATTAAAAAACAACAAGATGCCGGTAAAATGGAGGCGTTGCATATTGCTCAAAATTTTGCTTTAGAAAGCGGAATGAAGGGGCTTGATGCAACACTTGTCGCAGAAAAAATGCAAGAGGCAACACCTGATTTTAACCAAACAAAATCTCAGGCTATTGAAAAGGGGGTGACAAAAAAACTTGGCGTCAAAGGGAAAATCCAAGATAGAGATATTATCCAAGCAGCACGAGGCATTAAAAAAGTTGAAAATTTTGCAGGCATAAAAGCAACGAAAAATCTTGAAACAAGTGATGTCGTTAAAATTGGTAAAAATAAGCTTGATGATATAAAACTGGCAGAACTTATTCTTCAAAAATCAGGTCAAGAGCTTAAAAAGCGGAAGGAAAATTTTAATAAAAGTAAGGATAATGTTGACCTTAAATATCTGAAACAAAACTCTCAAGATTCAAATCTCCAAAAGAATGATTCTAAAAATGAACATAGTGAAACATTGCTGAAAAATAAAAAAAATGATGATTTTAGCAGATAAGTCTTTGCAAGCATTTGACAATTGATTGAAGCTGCGCTATCCTATGTTAAAATGTATGCTAATTTTGTAAGGAAGAAAAACAAATGGAAACCCAATATTATACTTTAATCGAAAAACAGGACTTTTACGAAATTATTGAAAATAAATATGGAGAACTTGCTATTTTTATCGATTCTAGACCCGGGACACCGGTCGATCCTGTGCTTGATTTTGATGGAAAGCAAACAGCGCTCTTACATAGAGATGAACGTTTAGCAGTAAGGCTTGATAATATCGATCCCGAAACGAAAAATGTTTTAGCAGAAAAAGAATTTGTTATGATTGTAGAGCTTAAAGGTGAAGAGGTTGAACGTGTGTATGGTGTCCCTGTCGAAAATGTTGAGGAAATCGTCTTCAAAGGTCGACAAACAAGAGCAGATGAACTTATCAAAGCTAAAAGCAAAGAAGATGTTATTGCCTCGTTCGGTGCAGTGAAATCTTGGGTTGGCGGTTCGAAAAAATGATAGGTTTAGTTTTGGTAACACACGGTGCTATGGCTTCGGAGTTTTTGTCGGCTATGCAATATGTTGTTGGCCCTCAAAAACAAATTGAAACTGTTGGTATCTTTCCAAATGATGATGTGCAAAAAAGACGAACTGAAATTTTAGAAAAAGTTCAAAAGGTTGATGAGGGACAGGGTGTGATCGTTTTAACGGATATGTTTGGAGGAACCCCTTCTAATCTGGCTATTTCCCTGATGGAAAAAGAACATATAGAAGTGTTGGCGGGATTGAACCTGCCGATGCTTATTAAACTTTCAAATATGCGCGAAAATGCAAGCTTGAAAGATGCGGCTAAAGCTGCTGAAGATGCTGGCAAAAAATATATCAATCTTGCTTCGAGGGTTTTAGGTCAGTAAAATGGTAGGCATTTTTGAAAAAGACTTAACCATCATTAATAAAAAAGGTTTGCACGCTCGCGCGGCTGCGACGTTTGTGAAAACTGTTGAGGCTTTCGATGCTAAGCTTTATGTCTCACGAGGAGCCCATGAGGTTTCGGGAGATTCGATTATGGGTCTTATGATGCTTGCTGCATCTGAGGGTTCAATAATACACCTTAGAGCTGAAGGTCCAGAAGCTCAGAAAATGTTAGAATCTTTAAGCTTGCTGGTTAATGCAAGGTTTGGAGAAGAAACTTAAAATTGCTGCCTCTTGAGTTTTAATGTGAAAATCTTTATATACTCTCTATCTTGTTTTGTTTGTATGAGGAATGTTTGATGAAAATGAATAAAAATTTTTTAATATGGGTTTTGATTTTTGTTGGTATCTCTCTTTTAATGAGTTTTAACGGATCGTCAATCAGGGGTGCTGCAGAAGAAAAATTAGCTTTTTCAGATTTTATGAACGAGGTTGAGAACAAACGTGTTGCTGAAGTGACTGTGAGTGGTCCTGATGTGTATGGTAAAAGAATTGATGGCTCGGCTTTTTATACGTATACCCCATATGATCCGACAATGGTGGATACTTTACGTAAAAATGATGTTCGTGTGAGAGCTAAACCAGTTGATACGGGATCTTCAACATTTTGGGGTATCTTTGTGTCGTGGTTCCCGATGTTGCTGCTTATCGGGGTTTGGATTTTCTTTATGCGTCAGGCTAATTCCGGTAACAACAAGGCAATGAGCTTTGGAAAATCTCGTGCAAGGTTAATAGAAAACACAAAAAAAGTGACATTTGCCGATGTTGCAGGTGCCGATGAATCTAAACAAGAATTAGAAGAAGTTGTTGATTTTTTGAAGGATCCTAAAAAGTTTTCGCGTCTTGGCGGACGTATTCCTAAGGGTGTTCTCTTAGTCGGTCCTCCGGGAACAGGTAAAACTTTGCTTGCTAAGGCAGTTGCCGGTGAGGCTGATGTGCCCTTCTTTTCTATATCTGGTTCTGATTTTGTGGAAATGTTTGTGGGTGTTGGTGCGTCTCGCGTGCGGGATATGTTTGCTCAGGCTAAAAAAAATGCGCCATGTTTGCTATTTATTGATGAAATAGATGCTGTCGGTCGCCATCGTGGTGCCGGTTTAGGTGGCGGAAATGATGAACGAGAACAAACATTAAACCAACTTCTGGTTGAAATGGATGGCTTTGAAGAAAATGAAAATGTTATCTTAATTGCTGCAACAAATAGACCAGATGTTTTGGACCCAGCCTTGCTGAGACCAGGGCGTTTTGATCGTCAGGTCGTCGTGACAAATCCTGATGTTAAAGGTCGAGAAGAAATTTTGAAAGTCCATATTAAAAAAGTGCCACTTGCAAAAGATGTTGATTTGGCTGTTGTTGCTAGAGGAACGCCAGGTTTTTCAGGGGCTGATTTAGCTAATCTTGTTAATGAAGCTGCTCTCTTGGCTGCCCGAAAAGATAAAAGAAAGGTAACAGCTCAGGATTTTGATGAAGCTAAAGATAAAGTTTTGATGGGTAATGAGCGTAAGTCTATGGCTATGGATGAAAAGGAAAAAATGCTTACGGCTTATCATGAAGCAGGGCACGCCATTTGTTCACTCAATGTGAAAGAAACTGATCCTATTCATAAGGCGACAATTATTCCAAGGGGTAGAGCTCTTGGTATGGTTCAGCAGTTGCCAGAAAAAGACCAATATTCATATACGCGAGCAAAAATGCTTTCAAGACTTATTATTTTAATGGGAGGTCGTGCGGCTGAAGAATTAAAATTTGGTTATGATGCTGTGACCTCTGGCGCTTCATCTGATATTGCTGGAGCAACGAATTTAGCACGATCTATGGTGACAGAATGGGGTATGAGTGATTTGCTTGGTCCAATTCAATATGCTGATAATTCAAATGAGGTTTTTCTTGGTAGATCGGTGACACAAAACAAAAACATGAGCGAAGAAACAGCTCGTCTGGTTGATTCAGAGATTAAACGTTTGGTTACAGAAGCTCATGAGGGTGCTCTCAAAATTTTGAAATCAAAGAAAAAAGATTGGGAAACACTTGCAAAAGCGATGATTGAATATGAAACCTTGACGGGCGATGAAATTAATGCTGTCCTAAAAGGTGAAAAAATTGATAAAACCAAAGACCAACCAGTAAGTGCCGAGAAACGTACACATTCGTCTGTGCCGGAAATTTAATCTCTGTTGTTGAAAAAAAATCATTTATTGGTTGATCTTAAAATATTGAAATTATTTTTTCAAACAATAACAAAAAATGAAGCGTTTTTTTACGCTTCATTTTTTTAAGGTAAAATGTTGGCAAGGCCAAGCAGGGTTATTTCGGGAGAAATAGCGACATTATATTCGCACTCCAACTTTTGAATGAGACCCCTAGGATCAAAGCCAAGATCTTTTAGAGGCGTTTCAGGTTTCGTGTTTGCTTCAAGCTCCATTAGCATTGAGCAAAACTGAATGGGAGATAAAGGACCGCCTGCGGCATGGACGCGCCTTTCAAACAGATCCTTACTACGCTTCGACTCTGATAAAACTTCTGCTTCTACGCAGATTGTAATGATGTTTTCAAGGTTCATAAAGATTTATAATTTAAGATTACGACATAACAATAAAAAACTAAACTAGTTTTAATCTATTTTTTGAGTTTTGTCAATATTTTTTTTATCATAAGTGATATATATTATTATGCTAAATCAGATAAATCTGGTTCTTTGTAATTTGGGCCTTTTAAAACTTTTCCGTCCTCACGTTTTAAGGGTTTGCCGTTAACGAGCTTAGACATGTTGCTTTGATGAACACGCATGAAAACCTCTTCCATAGGAATACCAAGAGCGACAACAAGGCCGCTTAAAACATATTGCAAATCAGCGAGCTCCTTAAACATCTTGAGTTTTGTTTGGGAATTTAAATGACCTGTTTTTTCTATCTCAGAAATGAGAGAATCTATTTCTGTGTTAAGCTCTGAAGTTTCCTCATTAATTAAACGTTGTCTCAATCTTAAGAGAGAAGTTTCATAAGGAGCATTAATCGCCATTCCCATCGCTTTGTGAAATTCTAAGACCTTTTGCTCATATTTATTCATTTTGCCTACCTTTCTTAAATGTTATGATAATATTCTTCTGATAGGTAATCAAATGTAAAAAGTTAAATATCCTCTTCGTTATAAGTTGAATTTTGTATTTCTGCAATTTGCTTATTGAGAAGCCATAAAGATTTCTCGTTTTCGGTGTGTGCAGGGGAAGAATAATAAAAGTCATTGCCAATTTCTGATATCATCATTTGTTCTTGTAAATATTTTTTTTCTTTCAATAGTTGTTCTAATGTTTTTTTCAAGATATATCTCCTTTTTACGATATATAATGATAAAAATATCAGATATCAAGATTTTTATTATTATAAAATTTAAAAACAACGGAATAAATTTTATTGATGTAGTCAAAATCTATTTAAATCTTCGAAAAAAGAATAAGAAAACATAAGTATTTTAGGCAATCTTTTCGGTTCTGAAGACAAAAAAGACTTTTGCTAGAATTTCAAGCTTCTTTAAATTTACAGAAATTGGTTTATAGTTTGTATTGTCTGAAATAAGAACAACTTCAGAAGGGCTAAGCTGTTGGATACGCTTGATCGATATTTGCTTGGCGGATCGAATCAGATATAAACCATCAGTGTCTATTTGGTTGGAAGAAAAATCTGCCAAAATGTAGTCTCTGTCTTTGAGTGTTGGAACCATAGAGTCACCAACAACACGAAGCATCTTAACGGAGTTTGGGTCTTTGGAGGTAATGTTGATGAAATCTGACTTAGGCAATGACAAAAAGCCAATGGTTTCGTGATTGAGGTTTTGCGAAGATATCATCTCAACCAATGCCGTTTGAGAACGCCCTCTGTTCTGAGAGATTGTTTTGGGAAGAGGTAAATCAGTTAGCTCTTGCTCGTCAACTTCTAAAAGTTCTGCCAACCTGCGGCGTTGAGGCTCAGGCAAGCGCAGCGGAGATCCCTTGTTGATATATTGATGAAGATAAGCTTCGTTTTTGCCAATTTGTAGTGAAAGTGAACGATAGTTGCTTCCGCTCGTTCTAATTAAATGGTCAATGTGAGCACGAATCTGTTCAATATTCATCTGATAAACTCCTTTTAATAATCAAAAATATGTGCAAATTTTATCAGATATTTATTAGTTGTGCAAATAATATTTTTCTTATTGAATGTATTATAAAAATATTATATTTCAAGAAATGAAAGGAAAAAAGTAAATGAAGTATAGTGTTATTGAAACATATTATCGGCATAAATGGTTAAAATATGGAATAAAGGATTTTCAACCACAGGAACGTTTAATTGCTGCTCAGAAATTGTTTCTTTTGTATGCTCAAAGCAGAAATTTGTCAGAGGGTGTCGCCTGTAGAGAAAATTTTCTTGTGGATTTAGGATCTTTTTCTAATCCTGTGGAAAGTAAATTAAAACAAAAGGAACAATTTATGCGCGTGTGGGCTGAAATTCCACTTATATATAGGAATCTGCTGGAAATTGTGGTGTTTAAAAATGAGTTTTTGAAAGTGAAATCAGTTGAATCAAAACAAATGAAAAAACTTCTTTGTTCGGCACTCGATTGCGTGCTTATTATCTTATACAGAAAAAAATCGGAATTTCAACAAAAGGAGATTTTTAATGAGTGAAAATTATTATGAAAAATATTTGGAATTAATTCGTATTCAAAAACTTTTTAAGTCTGTACTTGCTTTGGCGGCAAAAGATGCTTTTTGCTGCCGCTTTAAAACAAAAAAAGAAAAAAATAATTTTAATGATGCACAAGAGTTTTTTGAATCTTTTTTCGACTTTGAGCTGGTTTGTAGGCTTGCTAATGTTGATTGTGTGGAAATAAAAAAAATCGTTCAAAATACAAAAATTCAACAATGTCAAAAATATAAAGAAATTATGTTTCTTATAAGTCAAAAAAATAATAAAATTATTATATAATTACAAACAAATATAGGATTTATCCACAACCTGGTCTTGACAAGAAATAAAAAATGTGATATATATAAATTTATCCTGAAAAAAGTTTTTAAATAAGTGTTGTGAAAATCTGTGATGTTCAACACAAACTTTTAATGCTAAATTGCTTTGTTTCTGAGAGTGTTGGAAAAGATTCTGTTCGAGCTAATAATTTGTCTAGACTTCGTGAAATTTCTGATGTATACTATAACATAAATAAGCCAAAAGGTAGTGATGAAGATATGGAGGCAAATATCTATGGTAGAAAAATTGGAAGAGAAAACAAAGATAAAGATTGTCATGAGATGGTTAAGGAACGTTATCGCCCTTAGCGTTATCTTAGGTATTTCCGGATTTGGATTGTTTATGTTTTTTGCTTTTTTGTTATCAAATGCGATCATGTCTTAAATGATTTTGATTATAGGACTAACACATGGAAAAAGTAAAAAAAATGTTTTACAAATTAGCTAAGGATTTTTTATTTTCCTTTGCTGTTGTTTATTCGATAATATTGGTATGTTGTTTGATTGCCTTTGCTATAGATCCTGTATGGAAATAATATTTTTGGCAAAAAATAAGTTTTAAGTAAAATCAATAAGTTAGTTTTAACGCGCCGCTTAGGGAAACACCCTTTCGGCGTTGTTTTTTATCTCTCTTTTTGGTTTGATAACGCGTAAAGATAATAGTCTATAAAATCTGGATGATATTTAATTTGAAAGCAGTATAACAAAATTTTGTTGCTTTGAAGAGGTCCATATCTGTTTGCCAAAAGGTTCGGTGATGCATAACAGTTTTTTTATAGCATTCATAAAAGAGAAGTACTGGATTTGGAGAAGATGGAGTTTATTAAAATCTCAAAATAAATTACGATGGTCTAGGTAGACTTGATATGAGTTTTTTATGGGTGTTCGACACAACAGGGAGGGTTTGGTTTGACGGGGTTCGGGGTGCTAGCATGAATGGGATTGGGTGGGATTTGTTTTAATTTTGATTGAGGATAAAAAAATGACTGGAATTTTGGAAATATGTCAGGAAGCTGCTGATATTACGGCAACACAACGACCTGAAGATTTGTTTGAAAGAAATATACAACATAATGCTATCTTTTTGGCAGTGCTTAAAAATGAATTAGACAGTTTAATGCGTTATGGAAATTGGCAAGAACTTTTAAATGAAGCGGAATTTAATTTAATCGGAGGAAAAGATTTTTATCCATTCGATGAAATTGTGCCTGATTTTTATGCTCTTGTTCATAATACTGTCTTTCTTAAAGATCAAACAGAACAACTTAAAGGCGCTATTACAGCTGAACAAAAAATGAGTGAAAAGTATTTCTATTGTACAGATTTTGACTGTTCGTTTAAAATTGAAAACAATGGATTTCGATTTTTAAAATTACCTTCCAAAGGGGCAAAAGTTGTCTTTATGTATCGTTCAAATGCTGTTTGCTATGATCAAAAAACATTTGAAAAGAAAAATACAGTGACAAAAAATACAGATGTCCCTATTTTTGATCCTTATCTTGTTAAACTCGGTGTGATATGGCGTCTTCTGAAGCGCAATGGCATGGATTATGAAGAAGAATATAATGAGTATCAAAAAGAATTAAAGAAAAAATTTGGACTTGCTATGGGTATTAAAAATATCAGCTTGTTTAATGCTTGGTGTGAAAATGCGCCAATTGAACCTTTCCAAGTGTGCGTTAAAAAATAAAATAAGGAGATATGGAATGAAGGAAGTTGAAATATGGATCGAAAAAATTGAGAAAGCTGAAAAAAAATATGAAAAATATTTGAACCTGATCAAAGAAATTCGAGCTTATTATCGAAATGAAAATTCTAAAAATGAACAAAATATGTTTTGGGCTTCAATTGAAATATTGAAGCCTTTCTTGTATTTTAAGCAACCTAAACCATATGTTGAACAAAAAGAACGCACAAACGATTTGGTAGCTTCTTGCGCCTGTAGAATTTTGCAAAAGGCCCTGGATTGGGACTTGAGCCAGTTCGATTTTGATAGCGTGATGAAATATGTGAGAAATGATTTTTTGCTTTTTGGATTTGGGGTGGCCTGTGAACAATATGTGCCAAAATTTAAACAGGCTATCGTATCACAAAATGGATTGAAAAGTATTTTTGATGTTTTACATGAAGAAACAATAGAAACTGTCTATATTAAACCAGAAGATTTTATCGCTGATACACAAAAAGTGAATGTGTGGGAAGACGTGTCGTGGGTTGCTCGAAAAATTGAAATGAGCTCAGATGAAGTTGTCTCTCAATTCGGAGAAGAAATGAAGAATGTTTTGCCTTATCGTCAAAATGGAGAAGCAGAAACTGTTGTTGTTTATGAAATTTGGGATAAAGTTGGTGCTCGGATTTTGTACTTGATTAAAGAATGCCAATCTAGATTTTTGAAAATTAGAGAAAATATGGCACATGTTAGCGGCTTTTTTGCTATGCCCAAACCAATGTTTGCAACATTGACTAATGATGGGTTGGTCCCGGTGCCGGATTATAGTCAATTGAAACCGTTGTTAGATGAATTGCACGGGGTGACAAAGAGAATGCAGCTGACAATGCAGGCTATTAAAGTTTCTGGGGCTTACGATAACTCTTTTCCTGAGCTGGCGAATATCTTAAATAAAGAAGTGACTTTGGTCGCTTTATCCGATTTTGATAGATTGAAAGAAAACGGTGGCTTGAAGGGTATTATGGATTTTGCTCCAATTGAGCAATATATTGAAGCCTTGCAGGTGTTAGCTTTGAGACGAGAGAATATTGTTGAGCAAATCTATGAAATTACAGGTGTTTCGGATATTATGCGCGGAAATTCTGACCCGGGCGAAACGGCAACGGCTGTCACAAAGAAAACAAACTTCGGGACCCTTCGAAACCAAGACAGACAAAACGAAATGATGCGTTTTATAACAGATCTCTTGAAAATTAAAGCTGAAATGATTTGTTGTTGCTTTAGTGAAGAAAAACTTGCCATGTTTGCAGATCAGAATGTGGCATCGGAGATTGTTTGTCAGGCTGTGAAAATGCTTAAAACACAAAAACTCAGAGGGTTGATTTTGGGCGTTGAAACAGATGTATCATATATGCAACAGGAAATCGGTCTTAAAATGCGTGAAACTTTGTTGAGTATTCATCAGTTTATTGTGCAGGCTTTTAATGTTGTTTCTAGTCAGCCGCTTTTGCTGCCTCTTTATAAACAAATGATTGAATCAATGGTGCAAACTTTGCCAAATGCAAGACAGTATGAACCTGTCGTTTTTGAGGCTTTTGAAGCCATAGAGGCAGAGCTGAAAAAACAAGAAAAGCCACAACCTGATTTGGATTTGATTAAGGTGGAGCAACAAAAACAAAAAATGATTTTTGATCAGCAAATAAAAGAAAAAGAATTGGCCATCAAAACGGCGGAGGTCGCTTTGAAAAAAGAAGAACAAAAAAATAAAAGAGAATTAACAGAAAAAGAAATGGCTTTGCAGGCTTTGTTGAAAGCAAAGCAAATTGATAAAAATGAAACAAAAGATGATTTGAAAGGCGCCAATATAACAACGGGATATGTGAAAGGATTTTAAAATGTTTAAAAGATGTTATCGACAGGTAAAATCTGCTGATTTTATTTTGCCTGCACCAATCGGCGGCTTGAATAAAAGAGATCCTATATCTGCGATGGATGCAACAGATGCTGTGGAAATGGATAATTATATTCCGATGACAAGTTCGATCGAATTAAGACCGGGATATGAACTTTATGCAAAATTGAGTGATTTTCACAATGGTCAAAAAATTGAAACTTTAGCGCGTTATAGCACATCAGAAACAGAGCGAATGATTGCTGTTTTTGCAGGCAAGGCTTATGATGTTTCAACTTCAACACCTGTTTGTTTTGATCAAGTTGTGTTTTCAAAAAGCAGATGCCAAACAATGCTATATCAAAATAGGCTCTTCTTGATGAACGGTGTTGATGTGCCCAAAGTTTTTTATGTTGATGAACAAAATCAGTCGCATTTGCAAGATTGGGGGTTTCAAGGCGAAGATTTAAGTTCGCCTAAAATTGTTAATGGTAGCGTTAGTCATGAATTTGTTTGGTTTGTTGAAAAAAACTCCACGCGTGCTTGGGTTTCAAATGTTGCGGGGAATATTTCAGGAACTTTGGAGGCTTTTGATGTGGCTCAAGTCTTAAAATGGGGAGGACATCTGATTACAGTTTTTAACTGGACCATTGATGGGGGTACCGGACTTGATGATTATACATGTTTAATGAGTTCTGAAGGTGAAGTTCTTGTTTATAAAGGGTATAATCCTCATGATGCTGGTCATTTTGAACTTAAGGGTTCGTATAAATTAAGTAAACCTATCGGTTATCAGTGTGTGATGCCCTTTTTGGGTGATGTGGTCGTTATGACAGAAGATGGATATATGCCTTTGTCAAAAGTTTTGAGCTCTAATAATGCTGTGATAGCAAGTTTTGCTTTTTCAGATAAAATTAGAGGCCTTGTCTTAAAAAGGGCTTCTGTCTATAAATATCTTGAAGGTTGGCAGTCTATCGTTTATGCAAAAAAAGGGTATGCTATCTTTAATGTGCCTGTCGGAAATACGTTTGAACAACATGTTATCAATATTAATACCGGTGCTTGGTGTCGGTTTACAAATATTCGTGCGTTTTGTTGGTGCTCGTTTCAGGATCATATCTATTTTGGCTCAGATAACGCCATCTATCGCTTTGGAGAAGTTTATGCAGACGATGGACAGCCTATAGAAGGTGCTGTTGAGCAGGCTTATAGTTCGCTTGGAAGTGATCATTTGAAAAAAATTGTGCTTATTAAACCACGAATCTGCTCTTCTAAAGATTTTAGGCTTACTGTCTATACCAATATGGATTATGAAAAAAACAATGCTGGCTATTATGTTGATGTTGGTCAGGAAATTATGACCAAATGGAATGCTAGCAAATGGAATGAAGGAAAATGGCTTTCTTATAAAACGCGGAAAATGCAAGGACAATGGATTGAAAATTCTGCTACTGGATTTAAGGCTAGTGTCGTTTTTAAAACTAAGACAAAAGCAACTTTAATTGAATGGTACGAAACCGGACTTCGTTTGCAACGTGGAACTGGTATTCTGTAAAAGGAGAATGATGTGATGAAAGCAGTATTGGATAGAGTTTTTATTAAACTTCAAGCATATGAAAAAAAACAAGGAGGAGTTTTGTTACCAGATTCTTTTGAAAATCAAAAAAATGTAGGCGAAGTTTTGAATGTTGGACCAGAAGTGAAATCTGTGAAAATTGGTGATATTGTTTTTTTTCATGCTTTTGACGAATTGCCAACTTTGAAAAAAAATGTGGTGGTTGTCAGAGAACGCTCCCTTTTGGCAGTTTTGGAAAAAAAGGATTGTTAATTTGCTGATGTGTGTCGTAATGAAATGCTTGATTCAAAAAAAGAATGAGGCACTTTATTGAAAAAATGTAGCACTGAAAAATAAAACTAAAAAGGAAAAGCTTATGGGAACCTCTAAAACATTGAAAGAAACATTAATAAAAATGATTAAAAAAAGACAAATTCGAGAACAAATTTGTAATATGCTTATTAGTGAGGCTCAAGAGGGTAACTTAAAAGCTTTTGAAATCATTCGTGATATTATAGGTGAGAAAAACAACCAAGGTGTGTCTAATATCGAACAAGTTTCTCATATCAAAATAGAGGTTGTTGATGCAAAAACAAATTAATATTAAAATAGCTAGACCCTTCTTGCCTCTGATTAATGAACAAAAAAGAATTAAGTTTTTTTATGGCGGTAGAGGCGGCGGTAAGAGCTATGCCTTTGCAGATTCTCTCTTGCTCTTGGGTTTGAAGAAAAAATTGCTGATAGCTTGTGTGAGAGAAATTCAGGAATCTATTAAGGATTCTGTACACAGGCTGCTCTCTGATCGTATTAGTTATTATGGACTAGATGAATTTGATGTGAAGGAAAGTGAAATTGTTAATCGCTTTAATGGTTCACGCTTTATTTTTAAAGGCTTAAGAAATCAAGATGCTCAGAAAATTAAGTCTCTAGAGGGAGTGGATATTGTTTGGATTGAAGAAGCTCAAACTATTAGTAAAAAGTCTTGGGAAATTCTGGCTCCGACAATTAGAAAAGATGGTTCTGAAATTTGGGTTTCAATGAATAGAGTTGATGAAAATGACCCTCTCTGGATGATTTTGGCAGCAAATCCTGATGAAAGAACGCTTGTGGCTAAAGTTAATTATGATGATAATCCCTTCTGTCCACAGGAGCTTAAACAACAAGCACTTGCCTGTCAGCAAAAAAACATGGATGATTATCGTCATATTTGGCTTGGCGAACCACGATCACAAGGCGATTATAAGCTAATGAATGCTTCTAAAATAAGACAGGCAATGACCCCGAAGATTAAAGAATGCTCGTCGCCACTTGTGATAGGTCTTGATATAGCAAGATTTGGAAATGATGCCAGCGTCTTCTGTTTTAGAAAAGGTCGCTGGTTTTATAAAATGGAAGTCTATGAAAAAAAAGACAATGTTGAATTGGCAAATATTGCTACAAATATGATCAAAACGTGGCATCCAATTCGTGTCTTTCTTGATGCCGGTGGCGTTGGTGGAGGTGTCTATGATATTCTTCGGGACAGGGGTTTTCAAGAAGTTGTAAAACCTATTAATTTCGGTTCAAAAGCCATTAATTCTGAACGCTACGCTAATAAACGTGCAGAAATGTGGGATTTGCTCAGACAATGGCTTGATGAAGATGTTGAAATCGTTTGTGATGAACGACTTTTTAATGAACTTGTCGCTGTGAACAAAAAATATGATTCTCTAGGCAGACTCTTGCTAGAAGAAAAAGAAGAAATTAAAAAAAAATTGGGGCATTCGACAGATTTGGCAGATGCTTTGGCTTTGACCTTTGCAGAACCTGTTTATGATAGAGGTTTCCTAAAGCTTTATGGTAATGGCAAAGTGGCTATTGAAGATATGTTTAATGAAAGTTGCCAAAATAAAACTGGGTGGTGATTTTTTTAACAAGAAAAAGGAAAATAAGTATTTTGCAATGCACCGCCAAGGGAAAAGCTTTCTTGACGCACAGATACGCTAAATCTCAGTAAAGAATAACAGGTGAGGAAAATTTGAGATGACGGGTATAAAAAGCCCCCCTTAAAAGGATTATGGAAAAAAGGAACAAAGATGTTTGAAGAAATTTTATTGCCAAATGGAAAAGTTGCTCAGTGTGCATCTGATGTTGATGCATTTTTGAAAGAAAGCGGCTTGGCTATGCATGGCGATTTTAGCGGTGAATATTTTAAAAATATTCGCCGCCAACAAAACCAACTTCAAAGGCAAAGCGCTTTTGAAGATTTTATTAATGAATATAAAAAAAGGATTTGGAATGAGTGATTTACGTGATGAACTCGAAAAAAACTTCGCTTCGGCAAATTTGCAAAGCGATGAGACAGTGGTTGAACAAAAGGACAGTATAGACCAAAATCTTGATTTAAACGATAATCAAGATTTTATTTCTGCGCCGAAAAGTTATACCAAAGAATTTCAAGAAAATTTTAAAAACCTTTCGCCTGAATGGCAAAAATATCTTTGTCAGCGGGAAAAGCAAACTGAAAAAGGATTTTCTGAAATGGGAAATAAATTGAACGCTTATAAATGGTCTGATAAAGTTTTTGAAGATAGAAAACAACGATTGAATCATTTAGGTTTGCAAAAAGCGCAAGACTATATTGAAAGGTTGGTCTCTATTGATGATGCTTTGGAAAAAAATCCAAGACAAACTTTGGAATTGCTTAATAAAATTTATGGCGTTCAAGAAAATGACAATAACAATAAGGCTTCTGATGAAACAACACAACGCCAGATTTTAGATCAAATTGCTAAAGCTCAGGAAAATTTGAAAAAGCAACAGAGTGAAGCTGCTTTGTTCGATTTTAACCATTTTGTTCATGCAACAGACGATGATGGTAATCCAAAATATCCATTCTATCAAGATGTTAAAGAACAAATGGCAGAGGTTTTGCAAAAAAATCAAGCCAAAACTTTGAAAGAGGCTTATGATAAGGCTATCTGGCTTAATGATAAAGTTAGGCAAAAAATGATTGAAAATACAGTTAATGCTGTCCTTAATCAAAAATTTAATCTTAGTCAAAATGCCAAAGAGGCTTCTTTTTGGCCAAAATCAAAATTTGAAACAAAGCCTAAAGAAATGACGTTGAGAGAAGAATTAGAAGCTCAATTTAGAAAGGAATTTTAATTAATGACAACACCTAATGAAAAATATGATTCAATTTTTACAACAACAATCGAAAATCGATCAAAAAAAATGGCAGATAATGTGACCAAAAACAATGCTCTGCTCAATAGACTCTCTTCTAAAGATAAAATAAGAACAATTGATGGTGGTTCTAAAATCTTGGAAGAATTAGAATATGGTCAAGGTGATATGGTCTGGTATAATGGTTTTGATACAATTTCATATAATGGACCTGAACTTTTTAGCGCAGCTGAATATGCTTTAAAACTTTGTGCTGTGCCTGTCGCTGTTTCGGGCGAAGATATGCTTAAAAATTCAGGAAGTGAACGTATGATTGATTTGTTCGAAAAACGTATTCAAAATGCAGAAAAAACAATGAGTAATAAACTTGCTGAGGCACTCTATTCTGATGGGACCGGAAGTTCTGGAAAAGAAATAGGCGGGTTGAAGCTTTTAGTTGCTGATGCACCTTCTACCGGTATTGTCGGTGGTATTAACCGAGCAACAACAGGTAATGAATTTTGGCGAAATCAGGCAGCTGTTATCTCAACAGCAGCCAATGCTTTGACGGCTTCTAATATTTTAGGTAAAATGAATGAAATGTATCTTAAATGCTCGCGTGGCACAGATAAACCGGATTTGATTGTAACAGATGATTATTTGTACGATTTATATGAAAGTGCTTTGCAACCAATGCAACGTTTTACAGATCCTAAATTAGCAGAAGCAGGCTTCCAAACATTGCGTTATAAAGGAGCAGACGTAATTTTTGACGGTGGACAAGGCGGTAATTGTCCGGCTAAGCATATGTATTTTATTAATACAAATTACCTCTACCTTCGTGTGCATAAAGATAGAAACTTTAAAGTTATCGGCGGAGAAAGAATGGCTGTTAATTCAGATGCTATTTACAAAATTATCGGTTGGGCTGGAAATCTTACAATGAGTAATGCTCAATTGCAAGGTGTGCTTGTCGATGAAAGTAACGTTTAGAATTCTTAGATTTTGTTGAATCTTAATGAGGCGCTTTTTTAAAAGCGTCTCATTTTTTTGATTTAAAGGGTTTAATAATGAGTATTGAATTTTCAAGTTTTGAAAACGCTTTAGCGCAAAACAACCAAAATAAAGGTGTTTTTGCACGATTTTATGATAAATTAATTAAAACAGGCGAAATTAATGCAAAAGGTTTGCCGGTCTTTGAAAAAAAATTGTATGTCGAAATTAAGATTCGGGATCAGTATGATGTGTTTGATCAGCCTGCTTGTGAAGATCATATTAAAAGATTTGAACCTCAGTATTTGCACTATCTGAAAGAGCAAAAACAAAAAAAACAAGGGACCCCTCTGTCAATGTTTGCTTTCTTGAGCCCAGAACAAATAGAATGTTGCTATTTTCGTGACATCTATAATCTTGAAGATTTGAGCAAACTTGATAGCAAAAAAGCTCGGGACTTGAACCTTGAAACAGAAAAAGAGTTGGCTGAACAATTTTTGAAAGTTTCAAAAAATAACCAGGCCCTCTTTCAAATGCAAAAAAAACAAAAAGAATATCTTCAGCAAATTGAAGAACTTAAAACAGAAATAACAAGATTGAAAAAATATGAGCCAAAATCTTGATCAAACTTGCCGTATTCTCTTCGATCTGAATGGTCGTGTCGTGAAATGGGTGTGTCGGGGGCTGAAAGAAAAAACAGATTGGGTTGGGTGCAATGTTACACTTGGAATAATTTTGCACACTCAATTAATTGCAGGTGTGATTATTCATGATATTAGGCCTTTAAGAGATGCTTGGCTCACAATTTATTCTGTTAATCAAAGATGGTGTAATAGGCGTGTGCTTAGAATAATCTTCGATGTCGTTTTTGATTTTTTAAAGTGTCAGCGTGTGAGCGCTCTTGTCGATGTTGAAAATTTGAAAAGTCAAAGTCTTGTCTTGAGGTTGGGATTTGTTAAAGAAGGTTGTTTGAGAAATTTCCAAGATAATGGGCATGACGCTTTGGTCTATTCAATGCTGAAAAAGGAATGTCAATGGAGAACAAAAGAAAATGAGTAAAGGATTGAAAATATTTGGTAAAATCAGTGATGGTATGCAAGTTAATTATAACCGACAACCAACAAATGATTATGTGAATTTTTTAAATGAGTATCAAACAGAAGATGTCGATCAAACGATTGCTAACTTAAATGATTGGGCAAAACAAGCAAGTACTAAGCTTGGTAATATGGGAAGTTATACTTTTGATGTTAAAACTTCTGATGATGAAAAACAAAAAATAGAAAATGCAACTTATGATAATTATTTGAACAAAATTTTGCCGGTATACGAAAGCTCAATCGATGATTTACAAACAAGGCTTTTAAATCAAGGAATTGGTGTCGATAGTAGTGCCTATCGAAAAGCTATGGGAAGTCTTTTGAACGCACAAAATGCTGCTATTAATGAAGCTGCATTCAATGCTATGAAGGCAGGTAGAGAAGCTTATAATGATGATTTAAATAATCAAATTGCAATGGGTACATTTTCAAACAATGCTCAGCAAGCTTATATCAATCAACTTTTGAGTGCTATGGCAAATTCGAAGAGTGCATATGATGTTGAAACAGATAAATATACCGCACTAAATGATTTGGCTAAAAATATGGCAGATGCACAAAATCAATCATTAAAACACAAATTAAATGCTGTGAAAATAGGGGCTGACAGCATGACTAAGCTTTTAAAAAATAAAATATTTTAAAGGAGAAAACATATGCCTTATGATAGTCAGGGAAATTTTACAAGAGTATATAGCTGGGAACAAGATCGCTTAAATGATATCGGGATTATGTCTGATAGGCACGATGAAGAAGATGATAACTTCGCAGCCGGATTTAACGAATGTTTTTTAAGAGACGGTCGAGCTGTTGCAACCGGAAACTTTAAGATGGGTAACTTTAAAATCACCGGTCTTGGAGATGCGCAAAGCGCCAATGACGCAGTGAATAAGAGCCAGCTTGACAGCTTAAACAGCTCTCTTTCGGGTTTAATAACAACCAAAATAGACACAATGCTTTCAGCGCTTTATCCTGTTGGTTCGGTTTATATCGGGACGCAAACAACATGTCCGCTTGCCTCGCTTATTGCTGGCTCGACTTGGGTTTTGGTTGCTCAAAACCGCGCCTTATGGGGTGGTGATGGTACCAATGCCAATACAACCATAAACGCAGGTTTGCCAAATATTACAGGTACATTTGGCGCAAACGGTATGACCGACGGAGCTATAACCACAACGGGTGCTTTTAAAACGACTTCAATGAGCAAACAAACCGCTGATAGTTATGGTGGTTCGACACAATCTCAACAATTTGGATTTGACGCCTCTCAGTCAAGTTCTATTTATGGCGCTTCAACAACTGTTCAGCCGCCAGCATACCGCGTGAATGTTTGGCGTAGAACAGCTTAAAAGGGGGATTTGATATGAGCGGAACAATACAAAACAATTTAATCAC
>CADBSM010000107.1 GCA_902797315.1 uncultured Pseudomonadota bacterium
AAATACAACCGTTTTTCCTGATAGCTGAGAATGATAATCGGTCATGTCAACAAAATTTTCAATAAAAACATATTTTCTCAAATTTTCAATAATTTTAAGGTTGTGTGCCTCTTTGAAAAATTCGACAATATCCTGAGCCATGGCGCTGCCAATGCCATCGATATTTAAAAGCTTTTCAATATCAGCATTCATCATCTTGTTTTGAAATTCATCAAAAGAGCCATAATTTTTGGCGATTAAAAGGGCTGTGGCTGTGCCGACTTGTCTGATGCCTAGTGCATAAATAAAACGCTCTAGAGGCACTGTTTTGCGCTGTCTGATAGAAGAAAATAAATTTTGAACAGATTTTAAACCCCAACCTTCACGATTTTCAAGATGCAAACCCTTGGCGATAGAAAACAGATCATCACCGCCATTGCGTTCTTCTAATGTAAAAATATCATCAGGGTGACTAATAATACCTTCTTGATAGAAATCTTCAATGATTTTTGCACCTAATCCTTCAATGTTGAAAGCGTCGCGTGAAACAAAATGTTTAAGGCGTTCAATTGCTTGTGCCGGACACGATAAACCTCCTGTGCAGCGTCTGACAGCTTCGCCTTCATCTCGAACAGCGTGCGCACCACACTCAGGACAAAATTTTGGAAAGACAAACGATTGAGAATCGTTGCTGCGTTGAGATTCTACAACACTTAAAATTTGAGGAATAACATCGCCCGCACGTTGAACAACAACATAATCGCCAATTCTGATATCTTTTCGATTAATCTCATCTTCATTATGTAAAGTAGCGTGTGAAACCATTACACCACCGACATTAATCGGTTCTAAATCGGCCACAGGTGTTAAAGCGCCAGTTCTGCCGACCTGAATGCGTATATTGTTGATTTTGGTTATGGCTTTTTCTGCCGGAAATTTATGGGCAATTGCCCAACGTGGTGTGCGTGTTAAAAAACCTAAACGCTGCTGTAAAGAAAGCAAGTCGACCTTATAAACAATGCCATCAATATCGTAAGGCAAGTCAGCACGTGAGTGAAGCAATGTTTCATAGCTCTTAACAATTTCAGCTTCCGTATGGCAAAGTTTATTGTAGGGATTGACCGGAAATCCCCATTCTTTGACTTTGTTTAAAAATTCACTTTGAGATTTCCAAAACAAATCAGAAACTTCGCCCCATGCATAAACCAACAAGCTTAAACGGCGCTCTTTGGTAATATTAGGGTCAAGCTGTCTTAAGGAACCAGCGGCCGCATTGCGGGGGTTAGCAAACAGCTTTTTATTTTCTGTGGCATTTTTTTCGTTTAAGGCATAAAAATCAGCTTTAGACATATAAACTTCGCCGCGAAGTTCAATAAGTTTAGGAAAATCGGGTGCATCAATATAATGCGGAAAATTTGAAATGGTTTTGATGTTTTCGGTGATATCTTCACCAGTTTTGCCATCGCCGCGCGTTGCTGCGCTAATCAATTTTCCATTTTCAAAGCGTGCACTGAATGACAAACCGTCCATTTTTGGTTCTGAGCTAAAATCAATAGGGGAGGTTGTGTTTAAAAAACGTCTGATTGAAGCTACAAATTCTTTTAACTCGTCAAGAGTGAAAATGTCGCCAAGGGAAAGCATTGGAACTTTGTGCTCAATCTTTTTAAATTCATTTTGAAGTGGGGCACCTATTTTTTTAGAAGGACTGTCAGATCTGATAAGTTCTGGAAAACGAGCTTCAATCTGTTCGTTTCTAAGTTTTAAAGCGTCATATTGTGCATCTGTGAGGTAGGGGTCGTCATTTTGATAATAGGCAATGTCTGATTTAGCCATTTCATGGGCTAATTTTTCAAGCTCAATGGCAGCTTCTTCCGGTGTTAATTGGTTGATGTCTTTCATCATTTTTGTTCCTCGTTGTTTTTATTTTTATAGCAAAAGTTAAACAAAAATCAACAAGGTTACCGAAGATATCTTCAACTAAACTTTTAAAAGGAGCTTGATTTTAGCGCCTATTTTGATATAAGTCTTTTTTATGGAACCTTTATCAATATATTTTCATTGGCCTTATTGCAAAAGTAAATGCCCTTACTGTGACTTTTTTAAAATTGTTAAAAAAGATGTTCGTCAGCAAGAAATTATCGACTCATATATGCAAGATTTAGACTATTATCACAATCTTGTGCCTAATCGTATTGTCCGATCGGTGTTTTTTGGCGGCGGAACTCCCTCATTAATTGAGCCGAAATATATTGAAAAACTTCTTAATTATATTGACAAACTTTGGCCTGAAGAAAAAAACATTGAAATTTCGCTCGAAGCTAATCCTAATAGCTATGAAACGCATCGTTTCCAAGATTTTAAGACGGCAGGTATCAACAGATTGTCTTTAGGTGTACAAGCCCTCAATCAAGAATCGTTAAAATTTTTTGGCAGAACACATACACTGACACAAGCTCTTCAAAGCATAGAGGAAGTGGTTAAAATTTTTGATAATCACTCAATGGATTTAATCTATGCCAGACCAACGCAAACTTTGGATGAGTGGTTGGTTGAATTAAAGCAGGCTGTGAATTTTGGTTTGAAACATCTTTCACTTTATCAGCTGACAATTGAAGAAGGTACAATTTTTGAGAAAAAAGGTATTAAAGCTTTGAATGAGGATAAAGCAGCGCAAATGTATATCGAAACAGTCCATTTTTTAAGACAAAACGGTTATCCGCGTTATGAGGTTTCAAACTTTGCACCTCAAAATTTTGAATCAAAACATAATAAATGTTATTGGCTGGGTGATGATTATATAGGTATTGGTCAAAGTGCACATGGCAGATTGAAAATTGACGGTAAGCCGATGGCTTTTGTTGATCCGAGAAAAGTTGAAGTTTTAACAAAAGAGGAACGTGCTGAAGAACTTATCATTATGGGTTTAAGGTTGCAGCAAGGAATTTCAAAAAAGCATTTTAGTGATGTAGCAGACATGACTTTAGATGATTTTATTAATCAAAACAATTTAAAAGAGCTTGTTTTGCAGGGAATGATTGAAAATACGCAAAGTCATCTTAAGGCAACAGATCAAGGTTTCTTGTTTCTTAATCAACTGATTGAAAAGCTGTGTGTTTAAATTTTGTTGTAAAGATGTGCTGCTAAGCTTGCAAAAAGCAAAAAAATTATTTAGAACATAAAGTAGGTTAGTGTGAGTTTGTGATGAAAATGTTGAAAAAAATATCTATTGGATTGATTGCTTCGGTTTTAATTTTTACTCGAGTTGCGTTGGCTCAAAATGTGGAACCGACAAAAGAATGGCTGAGTTTTTTGGAAAACTTAAAAAAAGAAATGTTGGCTAAAGGCATCTCTGAGAAAACAATTGAAAAAGCTTATGGTAGAAACACTTATTTTCATCCGAATCCGGAGGTTGTTGCACAAGATAAAAAACAAGCAGAATTTATTTTGACGACAAGAGAATACCTTAACAGGCTGGTTAACGAAGAAAGAGTCCAAAAAGCCCGAAGACATTATAAAAATTTAAAGAAAAAATATGCCGAACTTGAAAATGAATATCAAGTTCCAATCAATTATCTTGTTGCATTTTGGGCTGTGGAAACAAATTTTGGGCAAAATAAAGGGAAGTATCATTTAATTGATGGCTTAACGAATTTAAGCTATCGTAACAGGCGTTCCAAGTTTTTCAAAAATGAATTATACCATGTTTTGAAGATTATGGATAAGTTCGATTTGGAAAACGAAAAAATGCTTGGTTCTTGGGCGGGAGCAATGGGGCATTTCCAGTTTATGCCTTCAACATATAATGCCTATGCTAAAGATTTTGACGGTGATGGTATTATTGATATTTGGGATAGCTTTGATGATGCGATTGGTTCTGCCGCAAATTATTTGCACGATCTGGGCTGGAAAAAAGACGAACCTTGGGGTTTGGCTGTGAGATTGCCGTGGGATTTTGACTATAGTTTAACAGGCTATCATACACGTAAAACTTTAAGAGAATGGAGTTTTCTCGGACTTAAAGATAAATCAGGCAAAAGAATTGCGCTCAATCAAGATTTAAAGGGTTCAGTGATTATCCCAGACGGCAGAAAAGGTCAGGCATATCTTGTTTTCCAAAATTTTAGACGCATCATGATTTGGAACAGATCTGAAAATTATGCGTTGGCGATAGGGTTGCTGGCTGACTATATTGCTTCAAATAGCGCTTATCGGATGCTGGCTTATGAGCACCATTATGCCTTGACAAACGAAGATATTTTGAAAGTTCAAAAATTTGCAAATAAAGTTTATCGTGCAGGCTTAAAAGAAGATGGTAAATTAGGCCCTAAAACCAAAGATGCTGTCCGCAAAATTCAACAAGATTCAAAGATGCAGGTTGATGGATATCCAAGTTATCAGCTTTTGAAAAAACTTGAAAAATATGACGCTAAAATAGGTTTTCATGTACCAGCGCCTGAAAAAAAGAAATTAAAATCTGTTCAAAAATAGTTGTATAAGCTGTAAATGAGACTTTACGAGCGTGAAAAAAAAAGATATTTTGCTAAAAAACATCAAAAAAAGAGATACTCATGTCGAAAAATATATTTCATTTTTTGTTGCTGTTGCTTCTTTTAGAAGGATGTGCCTCACACGGAACGCCTGAATTAAGCGGTTTGTCACCTCAGGCGCAGGCTGTTGTTATCAAGCAATATGGCGGTGTATATAAGGTTGGTAATCCATATCAAATTTTTGGAAAATGGTATTATCCTCAAGAAGATTATAACTACTCTGAGATAGGTATGGCCAGCTGGTATGGAGATGATTTTCATGCCAAAAGAACGGCAAATGGTGAAAAATATGACATGAACACTCTGACAGCAGCCCACCGAACATTGCCATTACCGTCTATTGTGAAAGTAACCAATCTGGAAAATGGAAGATCTCTTGTTTTAAGGGTTAATGATAGAGGTCCATATGCCAAAGATCGTATTATAGATATTTCTAGGCGTGGCGCTCAACTTTTGGGTTATCAAACGAAAGGCATTACGAAAGTCAGAGTTGAAATTTTACCTGATGAAAGTAAAGCTTTGAAAGCAGCACTGCTTAATCAAGCAGCATCTAATGCCTCTTTAATAAATAAAACGGCAAAAGATCTTTCATCTCAAGATAAGAATAAAGCAAAAGAGTATTATATACAGACAGGTTCTTTTTCAGACAGAGATTTAGCTTTGGGTTTTTCGCAAAAACTCACAAGATTTGGCAGTCCGAAAATAAAAGAGGCTTATGTTAATGATAGGTTATACTATCGTGTTCGTTTAGGTCCCGTTTTAGATGAAGATAAAGCGCAAGGGATTCTTTCTCAAGTTCGTCTCAACGGGTTTCATGATGCAAGAATTGTTCAAGAATAAGGGGAGAAAAACAAATGAGACATACACCATTGTTGATTTTAGCTTTAAGCGCTATTTCGTTTAATGTACAAGCTTTTGAGACAAAAGCAAAGAATGCTATTTTGGTTGATTTTGATACAGGTTCATATCTTTATACAAAAAATCATGATGAGCAGATGGCTCCAGCCTCAATGAGTAAATTGATGACAATTTACATTTTGTTTAATGAATTAAAGAAAGGTCAGCTTTCTCTTGATGATGAATTTACGGTTAGCGAAAACGCATGGCGTAAAGGTGGTGCTGCGAGCGGTGGTTCGACAATGTTTTTAAAAATCGGAGAAAAAGTTAAGGTAGAAGATTTGCTCAAAGGTATCATTATTCAGTCCGGAAATGATGCTTGTATTGTTGTTGCAGAAAATATTTCTGGTTCTGAAGATGATTTTGCTGTTCTAATGAATGAAACAGCTCAAAAGCTTGGTCTAAAAAATTCTATCTTTGCTAATTCAACAGGTTTGCCAGATGAAAATCAACGTATGTCAGCAGAGGATTTAGCTATTTTAGCTCGTCACATTATTTCAGAACATGAAGAATATTATCACTTATTCAAACAAAAAGACTTTACACACAACGGTATCAAGCAGGGAAATCGTAATCCACTTTTATATTCTATGCCTGATGCGGATGGGCTTAAAACAGGACATACTTCTGAAGCAGGCTTTTGTTTGACGGCTTCAGCTTTGAGAAATGGACGCAGATTAATTGAGGTGATTGGCGGAACATCAAGCAATAAAGAGCGTTCAGAAGAGGCAGAGAATTTGATGAATTATGGTTTTAGAGAGTTTAAAAATGTAAAAATCTTTTCTGCTGGTGAGCCGATCGAAAAAGTGGCCGTATGGTATGGTAAGATACCTTTTGTAGAAATGGCTGTTCAACATGACGTACTTGAAACCATGCCTCGTGGTCAAAAAGAAGGTTATCAGGTTAAGATTGCTTATGATGAGCCTCTCAAAGCTCCTGTGAAAAAAGGTGATGTGATTGGTCAACTAAGTTTGATTGATCCTAGCTCAAATATCAAGACGGTTGATTTAATTGCGACCCATGATGTGGAAAGGGTTAATATTGTTAGAAGATTTTGGGATAATTTGAAATATTACCTTAAAGGTCAAAAATAATGGCAGGAAAATTTATCACTTTTGAGGGTGGTGAAGGAAGCGGAAAATCGACTCAAATTCGATTACTTGGAGATTTTTTGCAAACTTGCAATATTACAGTTAGTTTAACGAAAGAGCCAGGGGGAACCCCTTTGGGGCAGGAGCTTAGGCGCATTTTGGTGGAAGGTGATATTGAAAAGATGGATGCAAAATCAGAAGCTTTGCTCTTTTTTGCAGATAGGCGCATCCATTTGACACAAAAGGTTTGGCCCTCTTTAGAACAAAATCAATGGGTTTTAAGTGATCGTTTCGCTGATTCAACAATGGCGTATCAATATTACGCTTATCACCAAAGATTATCAAAGGAAGATATCAAGATGCTTTATGGTTTCAGTGTCGGAACATTTGCACCAGACTTAACATTCATCTTGGATATTGATCCTAAAATTGGTTTAGAACGCTCATTTCAAAAGGCAACGACAATGTCTGTTAAAGAACTTAGGAATGAGCAACGAGAACTAGCGTTTCATGAAAATTTGAGAAAAGGCTATCTTGAAATTGCACGTGAAAATTCAAATCGTTGTGTTGTCTTAGATGCTCACCAGACTGTAGATAGTCTTCATGAACAAATTGTCAGTGTCGTCAAAAAAAGGTTTGAGTTGTAAAAATGTCCTATGTTTTGCCAAAAGATAATGCTTATTTAATTGGACATAAAAAGGCTGAAGAAGCTTTTTTAAAAGCATATCACAACAAAAATTTGCATCATGCATGGCTGATTACCGGAAAATCAGGTGTTGGAAAAGCAACTTTTGGCTATAAAATCGCACGTTTTTTATTACAAGAAAATGAACAGCATATGGAAAGTGCTCAAACACTTGATATTGCGCCCAATAGCCAAGTTTTTTTGCAAATTTCAAGCGGATCCAACCCTAACTTTAAGGTGATTGAAAAAGATTTTATCGAGACAGATAAAAAAAAGATTATTAAAGCAATCAAAGAAGGCGAACCTCTTGATGATGAGGCTCTTCAGGGCTTAAAAAAATCATCAGTGATTAAGGTTGATGATGTTCGTGAAATTCACTCTTTTTTAAGTAAAAAGTCATTTGATGGGGCCTGGCGCGTAGTTTTAATTGATAGCGTTGATGATTTGAATCAAGCAAGCGCTAATGCGATTTTGAAAATTTTGGAAGAGCCTCCAATAAAAAGTATTTTACTGCTTATTTGTCACAATCCAAATGATCTTTTGCCGACTATTAAATCGCGTTGTTCTCGTCTCAATCTTGAAACCTTATCTAGAGCAGATGTTGCAAGCTTATTGAGACGCTATGAGCCTCAATTATCTGAAAAAGAGGTTAATACATTAGCTGAAATTTCTCGAGGCAGCATAGGAGATGCGCTAAAATATGCAAACTGCAACGCATTGGAGGTTTATCAAAAAATAGAGTCTGTGGTATATGCAGGTTCTCATTTCAATTTAAAAGATGCAATAGATCTTGCCTCTTTAGGAGCAAGTGATGAAGAAATGTTTGACGTTGTGCTCGATTTGATTTTAGGTTTAATGCTTTCTATTTCAGAACAAGAAGAAACAGCTCAATGTGCTGCCAAGCTTTATCAGGATATTAGTTATTTGCGCAGAGAAACTCATAGGTTGAATATGGATAAGAAAATGGTTTTGCTCAATATTTTGAGCATGATAACGAAGGGGATTTCAGATGCTTGTAGATAGTCATTGCCATTTATCTAGCAAAGAAATATATGATGACTTGGATCGTGTTATTGAACGGGCTAAAGAGGTTGGTGTCAGCATTTTTTTAAATGCAGCTGCCAAATTTGATGAGCTAGATAAACAACTTGAAATTTCAAACAGATTTCATAATATATGGACTGTAACTGGCGTTCATCCTCATGATTCTATGGCTTACGAAACTCTCACTTTGGAAGAAGTTTTAAAAAAAACGGCATATGATCAAGTTGTGGGTATAGGTGAGTGTGGTTTGGATTATTTTTATGATTTTTCCCCGAAAAGCGTTCAAAAAAAAGTTTTTCGAACAATGATTAAGGCCGCACAAAAAAGTGGGTTGCCTTTGATTGTGCATACAAGAGATGCTGATGAAGATACGATTTCTATGCTAGAGAGCGCTTGGCTTGAAACTCCATTTAAGGCTGTGATACATTGTTTTAGCTCATCTGAGAAATTAGCTATGAAAATGCTTGAATTGGGATTTTATATTTCAGCATCAGGAATAATTACATTTAAAAATTCTGCAGTTCTGAGATCCATATTTCAGAAAGTTCCGCTTGACAGATTGCTTATTGAGACAGATACACCTTATTTAGCGCCTATGCCGATGCGAGGTCATGTCAATGAACCCGCTTTTATTGTTCATACGGCAAGAACATTAGCTGAGATTAAAGGCGTTTCGTTTGAAGAAATTGCAACAGCTACAACAAAAAATTTTTTAACTTTGTTCGATAAGGTAAGAAGGCATGGATAAAATTATCATTATGGGCTCTGGGGCAGCCCCAGGTGTTCCTTCAGTTGCACTTGGATGGGGAAGGTGCTGTCCAGATAATCCTAAAAACAGGCGCCGACGGATTGGAACATATATTGATATAAAAGGCAAAAGACTTTTGATTGATACATCTCCAGACTTGAGGCAACAGCTTTTAGATAATCAAATAAGACATATTGATGCAGTTCTTTATACACATGCACACGCCGATCATTTGCATGGTATAGACGATTTAAGAGAGCTTAATCGAATTTCTCGAAAACCATTGAATGTTTATGCTCAAAAAGAAACAGCAGAAGAGATACGCAACCGTTTTGCATATTTAATTTCAAGCAAAGATACTCCCAAAGACCCTCTTTTTCAGCCAAGTCTTATCTTAAATGAGGTCAAACCCTTAATAAAATTTGATATTGGAGGGCTTTCGATCGTCCCTTTGGAGCTTGAGGGGCACGCAATTCCTTCTATTGGTTATATGATAGATGGTGGGCGCATAGTCTATATTTCTGACTGTAAAAAAATTCCGGAGACCAGTCTTGATATCATCTCATCGAAGCCTCAGATTTTGATTTTACCTTTGACATGTGCATTTTGTTGTGGCAAAAACACCTACCATATGGGCTTAAATGAGGTTTTAGAATATGCGCATAAAATTGGGGCGCATCAAACAATTATTAATCATATGGCTGTAGAATGTGATTATGATGAAATTAATGCCTTGACGCCAGAAAACGTCACTCCGGCATATGATAATATGGTTATAGAATTTTAAAGAGGGGAAAAAGAAAATGTTATGCATCTATCATATGGCAGATCATGATGGGAAAGGATCTGCAGCTATTGTTAAAAACGTTTATCCTGAAGCAGAATTGATGCCATTCAATCATGATAGTGAAATTGATTTTGAACAAATTGAAAAGCATGACAAAATCATCATTTGTGACATTGCTTTGCCTTTAGATTATATGTTTGATTTAAATGCCAGAAAAGATTTAATATGGATTGATCATCATGTTTCGGTTATTGAAGAATATGAAAAACAAATTGCTCAAGGTCAAGTTGAGATTAAGGGTTTAAGAAAAATCGGCACAGCTGCAATCATTTTGACATGGCAGTATTTTTATCCGAACAAAAAATTACCTTTAGGTATTAAGCTTTTAGGCTTAAATGATGTTTTTGATTTAGAAGATAAACGTGTCAGACCTTTTGAATATGCAATGCAAGCCATGGGTGTAAATAAGCCAAACGAAAAAATTTGGGGACAATTGATACGGGATGAGCTTGAAATTAATCCATTGGTTGAAAAAGGAAAGGCAATTCTCTCATATATTCATAACAGAAATTATCGCTTATCCAGAGCTCAAGCTTTTGTATCGGAATATGATGGATATCGTTGCATTTGTGCCAACATTGCACAAGGATATTCCGAATTCTATGACAGCTTGGATGATATTGCTGAATACGATGTGATGATTAATTTTTATATGAACAAAAAAAATTGTTGGAATTTATCTTTTTATACGGCAAAAGATGATATTGATGTTTCAAAATTGGCGGCAAAATTTGGAGGTGGAGGCCATGCAAAGGCGGCAGGTGCTTCAGCTTTAAAGGAGTTGCCTGAATTTTTAAAACAAGGCAATATGTGGGTTAGTCCCAAATTTTTAACAGGAACGAAATAGGAATTAAAATGGCAGATCAAGATTACTACGAGATTTTGGGCGTATCAAAGACAGCTGATGCAGAGGAGATTAAGCATGCTTTCCGTAAACAAGCTATGCAATATCATCCAGACAGAAATCCAAATGATAAAGCTGCGGAGCAAAAATTTAAGGAAATTAATGAGGGCTATGAAGTTTTAAAAGACGAGCAAAAAAGAGCAGCTTATGACAGATATGGAAAGGCTGCCTTTCAAGGAGGCATGGGGGGTGGTAATCCTTTTGGCGCAGGTTTTGGTTTTAACGCCGAAGATTTGTCAGATGTATTTTCAAATATTTTTTCAGATTTTATGGGGGGAGGTAGATCCCAAAACAGGTATCAAAATTTACGTGGTGCGGACCTGAACTATAATTTAAGTATTACATTAGAAGATGCATTCCAAGGCATTGAAAAATCAATAAAAATTAAAAAAACAAAAGTTTGTGAGGCATGCCATGGATATGGTACGGCTGATGGTAAGGAGCCACCTGTTTGCGAAACATGTCAAGGTAAAGGAAAAATCAGACGTCAACAGGGAGGCTTTTTTGTTTTTGAAACAGTTTGCCCTACTTGTAACGGAAC
>CADBSM010000108.1 GCA_902797315.1 uncultured Pseudomonadota bacterium
CCTCATCAATTAAAATAGAATCGACTTCATCAACGATAGCAAAATTAAACTCTCTTTGAACACGATCATTAAGACTAAATTTCATATTATCGCGCAAATAATCAAACCCAAGTTCATTATTTGTAGCATAGAGAATGTCGCAAT
Source organism: uncultured Pseudomonadota bacterium (assembly GCA_902797315.1). Classification (GTDB taxonomy): domain Bacteria; phylum Pseudomonadota; class Alphaproteobacteria; order RF32; family CAG-239; genus UBA1254. The sequence continues at coordinate 145 of CADBSM010000108.1, forward strand.
TATAGGCCTCACGGCGCTGTTCATCATTTTTTTCATGAATAATATAGCCGACACTCAAGCCCAAAAAGCGATAAACTTGCCCCATCCATTCTGCATCACGTTTTGCCAAATAATCATTGACGGTGACGATATGAACACCTTTACCGGAAAGAGCATTTAAATAAGCAGCAAGTGTTGCGACCAAAGTTTTGCCCTCACCCGTTTTCATTTCAGCAATCATACCTTTGTGAAGCACAATACCACCGACAAGCTGCACATCATAGTGGCGCTGTCCCAACGTTCGTTTTGCAGCTTCTCTAACGGCAGCAAAAGCTTCCGGCAAAATATCATCAAGTGTTTCACCTTTTTTGAGGCGTTCGCGAAAGAGATTTGTTTTTTCTTTCAACTGTTCATCAGAAAGCTTTATAAAATCATTTTCAAGCTCATTGATTTTTTCAACAATTTTGAATTGTTTTTTAACAAAACGATCATTTGCGCTACCAAAAAGAGCGCGAGCAATTTTATTTAACATATTTTTAACCTTAAATCATATTATAATATACTACATTTAGTGTGTATTAAAACTAAAGTCAATACTGTGAAGCAAAGTTATAAACTGCTGAAAAAAAAATACTTTGAAATGTGTCATAAAAGCGTTATATTTGCAAACAGTAATATTTAAGATTGAAAAATTTTTTATACTAAGGAGACATAACATGAAGAAAAAATACATTTGGGCAGGCTCTGTTGTTTTATTAGCGGGTGTTGCTGCGCTTTATGCGTTCAAGGTAAATGCCGAAAAAAATTCTGGCGTTGCTGCTAAAGTCAACGGTGAAGTCATCACAATAGAAGAGATTCGCAAAGGCTACACAGACAATCCGCAGATTGCTGCGCAAGTTCCGTTTAATGATTTTTATGCTAAAGCGGTTGATGTTTTTGTCAACGGCAAATTGCTTTATCAAGCCGCACAAAAAGCCAATGTTGAAGACACAGCGGCATACAAAGAGCAGCTCAAAGTGATGAAGGAAGATTTAAGCCGCAAGGTTTATTTAGAGCAAGCTGTTGAAAAAAATGTCACAGATGAAGCTGTCAAAAAGTTTTACAATGAAGAATATTTGAAAAAATTTGAAAGCAAAAAAGAAATGGGCGCAAAGCACATTTTGGTTGACAGCGAAAAGACAGCCAAAGAAGTGATTGAAAAATTAAACGGCGGCGCAGACTTTGATAAAATCGCTAAAGAATACACCAAAGACAAAACTGTTGATTTAGGTTATTTCACCGAAGATTTAATGGTTCCTGAATTTACAAAAGCAGCTTTAGCATTAAAGAAAGGGCAATATACAAAGACACCTGTCAAAACACAATTTGGCTATCATGTTATTTTGCTTCAAGACATCAGAGATTCTAAGCCATTGCCATTAAAAGATATTGAACCTCAAATCAAAAATCTTTTAGGTCAGAAGACAATCGCTGAAACTTTTGATTCTTTATACAAAGATAGCAAGATTGAAAAATATGATTTGAACGGCAATTTAATGCCAAAAGCCGAATAATATTTTTCAGCACAAAGAAGAAAAAACCTGTTCGGTTAGAACAGGTTTTTTTTTCTATGTTTGTTTTTTCCATACAATTTTGCAAATTGTCACAAAAAATTTATACAAAAAGTCTCTTTTAAATGTTATGATAAGCAAATAAAATCCTTGACGATTTTCGTTTTTAAAGGTATTTTAGAACATATGTAATTTTTTTGGGGCCTGTGCTATGCGTAAAATATGGGTGTTTGTGTTTGCTTTTTGCTTGTTTTCTGTCTCATCTGCACATGCAAAAATTTGCTTTTTGCCTTCTGTTTTTGGCGGTGATATTACTTGTTTACCTGACGATGGCTCTTGCCGAGGTTTTGATAGAACAACACCTTGTCCAGAGGGTCAAGAAACAGCGACTTGTATCAAAGATGGCAAAACATATTATCAGTGTTATTGCCGAGCTGACAGCTATAAACTTTCTGAGCACCCTGAATTTCGTTGCAAAAAAGGTTACACAGAAGAATGCGGATGTACGGCTGAAAATTTGGA
>CADBSM010000109.1 GCA_902797315.1 uncultured Pseudomonadota bacterium
ATAGATTAGCAAAAGCTCAAAAAAGTTGGATTGCAAAATTCATTTTAATTTTAACAGCCTTAAGCTTTATGTCGCTTTTCGGCATTACGGGATATATATCAAACGCATCAAGCAACAGGACAGTTATATCCGTTGACAACATCAAAATTCCACAAGCCGCTTTTTCTTACGAATTTCAAAAAGAATTAAACGCTGCCAAAAACATTTTAGATGTTGATTTAAGCGATGAAATGAACGAAGAACTTCGTAGCAATATTATGAATGCGGTGGTTCAAAAAATGCTCAAAGATGCCATTATTGACCGCACAGCCCAAAAGTACCATGTTTTATTTCGTCAGGGATTAATCCAGCAGATGATCATGAACGAACCGTCATTTAGAGATATGGCGGGCAACTTTAGTAAAGAGCTTTTCCGTCGTACACTTTCTGAAAACAATATCAGCGAATCGGAATATGTTAAATCAATTGAGCGTTCGCTTGTTGAACAGCTTTTGGTTAAAATGCCCGTACGCGGCATTAACGCACCTCAAACACTTATCAATGCGGCAGCAAGAGTCGATAACAAACGCCGCACATTCAAGTATGTGCTTGTTGATCCAGAAAACATTCGTATTGATCGTCAAATAACACCTTCTGAAATAGACCAATATTATGAAGATTTTGCATCCAATTTTATTGCACCCGAAACGCGTGATTTGTCCGTACTATATTTATCTGTAGAAGATATTGCAAAAAATATGGTTGTTTCAGATGAAGACATCAAAGATTTTTATCAAGAACATATTTCAGATTATGAAACACCCGAAAGACGTCATTTGTTGCAAATGATGTTTGATACAAAAGAAGATGCCGATGCCGCTTATGCCAAGCTTGAAAAGGGTTATTCTTTTGAAGAAGTCGCAAAATCTGATGCAAACCAATCCGCAGATGAAACAGATTTAGGTTATAGCGCGCAGGACGAGCTTGTTTTTGAACTTGCTGAGGAGGTTTTTGCTATTAAGCGTAACGCATATACCAAACCTATTCAGTCTTCCGATGCCTGGCAAATTATCAAAGTTATTGACATTCAATTGCCGACAAAAAAGCCCTATAAACAAGCCTCTGAACAGATAAAAAAAGAGCTTGTAAGCGAGCGTTTGTATGATGAAATTTATGCTGTTTCAAATAAGCTGGAAGATGCCTTAGGTGAAGGCAAAACGTTAGAAGAAATCGCACAAAGTTTCAATAAACCGGTATTAAAAGTTTCGGGCCTGACAGATGAGGCAACGGCGACATATTTACCGTCCGAAATTGAGTCAATTGTCAAATCTGCTGATTTTATTGACACAGCTTTTTCATACGCCAAAAATGAAACAAGCCAAACATTAGAATCTGATGAAGGCCTTGCCATCATTCGTATTGACAACATTGTTGAAACGCACCAAAAAGACTTAAAAGAAGTAGAACCGCAAATCAAACAAATGTGGACCGATAACGAAAAATCTGCTTTAGCGCAAGAGACAATCAATGATGTCATGCACGACTTAGAAGATGGTGATGATCTTTATAAAATAGCCCCTCGTTACGGTTTACATGTATATAAATCACAACCCATTACCCGAAATGAAACTTTTGCAGGTTTAGGTTATGCCGACATAAAAGAGCTATTTATGCAAGATATTGGCCAACCGCATCAAGCCTCTGTTTTAAATGGCTTTGTCATTGCCGTTCCCGTTCAAGATTATCGCAATTCCGCACCATTGGATGACACCGAAAAGAATTTGGTTTCCTTAAAAACAACCCAATCCTTATGGCGGGATTTAGAAAAAGCAATGCTTGACTCGTACGCTAAAGATTATGACATCAAAGTCAAATATAAGTTAATGGGTCTTGTTGAATAAACATTAAAAACAAAAAGGCCGCTTGAAAAAGCGGCTTTTGACTGAGAGGAAAACAATGAAAATCGTATTTATGGGCACACCTGATTTTGCCGTGCCGACACTTAAACGCTTAATTGAAGAACATAATGTTGTTTGTGTTTATACCAAGGAGCCAAAGCAATCAGGACGAGGCTTTAACTTAAAAAAAACGCCGGTTCATTTGTTTGCCGAAAGTCACGATATTCCCGTCAGAACCCCTAAAACCCTTAAAAACGAACAAGCACAACAAGAGCTTGCATCATTGAACGCTGACATTGCCATTGTTGCCGCTTATGGGCTTATTTTACCACAACAGGTTATTGATATTTTTCCTTTAGGCTGCTTAAATGTGCACGCATCATTGTTGCCCCGTTGGCGTGGTGCTGCACCCATTCAACGTGCGATTGAAAACGGTGATAAGGCATCAGGCGTCACCATTATGCAAATCGCTAAAGACTTAGATGCCGGTAAAATGTACGCGCAAAAACCCG
>CADBSM010000110.1 GCA_902797315.1 uncultured Pseudomonadota bacterium
CCACCAGTATGTTTTGCGCTGTTTGAGGTAAATGTGCCTCTTAAATTCGTGATTGTTGCTCCCCGTTCATTAGCTATCGCACCGGCAAAACTTGCACTGTTTGATGTAAATGTGCCTTCTATGGTATTGATTGTAGCGTTCACAAAATTATATATCGCACCACCCATGTTTCCTGAGCTGTTTGATGTAAATGTACCGCTTAAATCTGTGATTGTGCCACCATTAAATATCGCACCACCAACACCCGGGTTTCCTGAGCTGTTTGATTCAAATGTGCCGCTTAAATTCCTGATTGTGGCGCCGCTTGCATTATATATTGCCCCTCCATAAAAGGTTACAGCGAGCCTCTCATTAAAACGCTCAGACAAAGAGACTGTATTATTTAAGAAATCAGCCATTAAATTTTCGATTGTACCGGCATTGTATACAGCGCCGCCTAGAATATGCCAAGATCCCTGCTGACATGCTGGTTTGCAATTGACTAAAGGTTGAAAATGATTGTCTTTGAAAAGTGTGTTTTCAATAGATTTTGTTTCGCCTTCATTCACTTTTAAGGCAATGCCACCAATTAAGGCAAAGCCACCAGTTCCAGGAAATGTTATTTCTGCTGATTCGACTATGCCTTTGCTGATCACCGCATCATATTCCGATTCGGGCTTAATGCCTTCTGCCTTTGTTTCTAAGGCTGGAGCGGTTAGAAAGGTGGTTGTTAAAAGAAGTGTTAATGCATGTATTTTTTTCATGGCAAAGTCCTTTAATATGAGTGGTTACAAAATGGTTTTTTGATAAATTCTAACGTACGTTAGATTTTTCACTTTTTTAGCTTCTGTAGAGCCTGAAAATAGGACTTGACATTTTGAAAATTTTAACGTACCTCAGATTTTTCATTTTTTTTGGCTTGTTCACACCTCATATCATTGACTTTTTATCTTTTTTATATGCATAAAAAATCATCATCATATTTAACCTGTGGGTAAATTAAACAAATACCATGCTAAATCCCCAAAATTGTCATGATGAACTTGTTTTAACATCTCATTTTGGGGAAAGGGACATTTCATGAATAACAAGGGTTATCACTTAATCAAAAAGTTGAAAAATTTAAGATTTAATTTTTTTTAATCTCCTAAAAACCTTTTTTTAAACTTTTAAATGTAGCCTCTTAGCAATAGTTTTTATTTGAGGATTTAAATATGATTCAATTTATAGGGGAATTTCTGGGCTATCTGGCTGGTGTATGCACCGCCGTTTGTTTTTTGCCGCAAACTGTTAAAACAATTAAAACAAAAAATGTACAGGGCCTGTCTTGGCTGAGTTATGCTGTCTATAGCCTTGGTATCTTTTCGTGGATTTGCTATGGTTTCTACCTTCATTCGGTTCAGATGATTCTCTTTAATGCAATATCTTTGGTCTTTGCCTCTATCATCTTGTTTATGATTCTCAAAGGTCAAAAAAGGGGTTCAAAATGAATAAGGTTGCCGATCTATTTGTTAAGGTGAAAAGCTCATCGGGTGTCTTTATCGTTTTGGTGCTTATTTTTTTGTATTTCAGCTTTTATGCTGTCAAAGGAGACAGAGGCTTAATCAGATATATGAACCTGAATAAAGAAGTTGAAAAGGCGAGACTCTTGTCTGAAAAATATGCTGCCGAAAAACAAACGTGGGACAATAAAGTTAAACGTCTTTCTTCTGAAAATTTAGATCTCGATCTTCTTGATGAACAAGCCAGAATAGTGTTGAATATGGTCGGTGAAAAAGAGTTTGTTATACTCGATTCTGATTTGAATGAATAAAAACGCTTTATTTTTTTTGAAAATATGTTATATTGCACCAAAGACACAAACTTAAAAATTTAAGTTGTGTCTGATTTTTGGGAATTTATATGAGAAGAAATTCGAATAAAATTAGAATAAAAAAACCGGCAAAAATGCAATATCTGCCCAAAAAAACGCTTTTTTCTTCAAAGGAAATTATTTTTAGAAGCGGCGGTAGGGCAAAGGTTTTTAACATTTCATCTAAAGTGCAGATTTTTGCGCTCGTCTTTCTTTTGGTGCTCGGCATTTGGAGCGCTTATTCATACCATATGTATCACAAGTCAGATAAACTCAAATATAAACTCAATAGAACACGTGATGCTTATGCTGAGTTGATGTCGGATTTTGTTGCTGTGCACAAAAATATTAGCTCAATGTTTGATCTGATTTCTCAAGAAGATATTTCTGACGAACTTGAAATTAATCGCTATCTTCAGCAAACTCAAGTTATTGAAGATAAAATTAAACAAATGACAGATGAAAAAGATTGGCTCGAAAATGAAGATGTTAATCTGAGAGACGCTATTTTAGAACGTGATAGAGCTGTCTCGGAACGTAATCTTTTGCTGAGTAAAATTAAACAGCTTGAAACAAGTGTTCAAAAACTTGAGGCTTCTGAAATGGAAATTTTAGAAAAAGTTGAGCGCTTGTCTGAAACAGAGGCTAAAAAAATTAGAGATGCTATATCTGCCGTGAACAAATCTTTGAAAAAACAAAATAAATATTTTAATCCTGATGCTGGGGGCAAAAAAAACAGCACGGGAGGTAAATTTGAAGCGGCACCTGAAGTTGATAGCAAAGACTTAAATCAAAAAATGCAAGATGTCTTTTCGAAAATTGATGACTTGAACTATTATCGTGAGGTTATTAAAAGTGTGCCCGTCGGCAAACCTGTTTGGCATTATGTTGTGACTTCTCCTTTCGGGCATCGTGCAGATCCGTTTAATAAAAAATCTGCCGCACATAAAGGAGTTGACTTAGCTAGCCACCGCGGCAATGTCGTTAAAACAATGGCCAAAGGAAAAGTTGTGCGTGCAGAATGGGGAACAGGTTTTGGAAATCATATTGAAATCGATCATGAAAATGGCTTTAAAACGAAATATGCTCACCTTAATAAAATGTATGTTAAAAAGGGAGATATCGTCTCACAAGGACAAAAAATCGGAGAGGTCGGCTCTACTGGACGCTCAACAGGTCCACACTTGCATTATGAAGTGATTTATCTTGGGGCAAATGTCGATCCGATGTCGTTTATGGCAGCTTGGAAATAAGGAGATTAAAATGAAATTTCGTAGGATGCTTTATTTGAAAATTGCTCGTATGGGTCGCGGTTCAAACACACCTGTTCCGAGTATTATTAGCTTTGGTACAAAAATTAAAGGCAATATTTTGAGTGGGGACGTTGTGCATATCGATGGCAGTCTCGAGGGTAACATTATTTGTGAAGAACTGATTATCGGTAACCGTGGTCATGTTTATGGTCAGGTTCGTGTTAAAAATTTGAGTATATATGGACAACTCCAAGGTTCGGCTGAGGCAGAAAATGTGATGATAGCCAAAACAGCACGTGTCAGTGGCGATGTTTTCCATCGTTCAATAGCTGTTGAACCCGGAGGTTTTATTGAAGGACGTTGTATTAGAGTCGAGAAAAAAGAAAACAAAGAACCCGTCAAACAAGACACTCCAAAAACAACACAGGATACACCAAAAACAGAAATTGCTGAGAGTTCTTCAAACACCTCTTCAAATGCTAAAATTTCGGCTTAAAAAATGGCTGCAAAACTTAAAAAATCAGAGTTTATTTCAAAAGGGCTTGTTGCCCATAACAGACGTGCTCGCTTTGATTATGAGGTGAAAGAGGTTTTTGTTGCCGGACTTGTTTTAAGTGGTACGGAAGTTAAGTCGTTGCGTTTAGGGCATGCTCAAATTAATGATGCCTTCGGTGTTGAAAAAGACGGCGAAATCTATATCTCAAATATGTTTATTGCTGAATATGCCAATAAAGGCTACGAAAGCCATTTGCCCAGTAGAGACAGGAAACTTCTGCTGACAAAAAAAGAAATTATTAAAATCATTAACGGTATCAACAAAAAAGGGGCAACGCTTGTTCCTATCAAACTCTTTTTTGATGAGCATGGGCGAGCCAAATTGGAAGTCGGCCTGAGTGTTGGTAAAAAGCTTTTTGATAAGCGTGAAACCATTAAACAGCGTGATTGGGATCGTCAAAAAGCAAGACTGTATCTGAAGTGATTTTACTGAGTTTTTAAAGTGGTGGTATGTCGCCTTTGGCTTGATTGATGTAAAATTGATCAGTAAATTCTTGAAGCGTGTCCGTTGCTAAAGCTTGTCTTAAGCCTTGCATTAAGCGTTCATAATAACGAACGTTGTGCCAAGTGAGTAACATAACTGCTAAAACCTCTTTACATTTTTGCAAATGATGTATGTATGCTCTTGAATAATGCGTGCATAAAGGACAATCGCAGCCTTCTTCTAAAGGACGAGGGTCATCTTTGTGGCGCGTGTTTCTAATGTTAATTGAGCCATATTTTGTAAAAGCTTGTGATGTTCGTCCTGAACGAGTGGGCATAACACAATCAAACATGTCAACACCTCTTAATACAGCGCCCACGATATCATCAGGTCGCCCGACACCCATCAAATATCGCGGCTTGTCTTCAGGCAACATTTGGGGTGCATAATCCAAAACTTCAAACATCTTTTCTTGACCTTCGCCAATAGCAAGTCCGCCAATGGCATAACCATCAAACCCGATTTGTTTTAAAGATTGAGCCGATTCTTCACGTAAGTCTTTAAAAACATTTCCTTGTTGAATGCCAAAAATGCCATAACCATCACGGTCTATAAAAGCTTGTTTGCTTCGTTTGGCCCAACGCATAGACATTCTCATCGACTGAGCGCAACGCTCGTAAGAGCAAGGGTAGGGCGTGCACTCGTCAAAAGCCATCGTGATGTTTGAATCAAGCTTGTGTTGAATTTTAATTGATTCTTCTGGGCTCAAAAAAAACTTTTTGCCATCAACATGCGATTTAAATTCAACCCCGTCTTCGCTAATTTTTCGAAGTGAAGATAAACTCATGACCTGAAAGCCTCCGGAATCGGTTAATATCGGTTTGTGCCAGTTCATAAATTTGTGAAGTCCGCCCATCTTTTCAACCAAATCAGCCCCAGGACGAAGCATTAAGTGATAAGTGTTGCCAAGCAAAATTTCGGCACCTGTTGCTGCAACAGATTCAGGCATCATTGCTTTGACCGTGCCGCATGTGCCCACAGGCATGAAAGCTGGTGTGTTAACAATGCCATGCTTTGTGTAAATTTTGCCGAGCCTTGCTTTGGAAGATGTTTTAAGTATTTCAAATTTTAATGACACCGATTTAATCCTTTCTTTTATTCATTGTTTTGTATGATAAGTTGGCTTCCTGAAGGAATCTCAAGACCTATGCCTTTTTTTAGATCTTGTTTTTGAACAAATCCCATTTCACCATTATCAAGCATCACTCTATACCATAACCCGTCAGGTGTATAGCCTGTAATACGTACGGTTTGCAAGCGCTTTGCTCTTGCTAAAACATCAAATTTTTTTGACGGTCCGTGCATGATATCTTGAGCCTGTTTTAAATGATATAAGGTGCGATTATCTGTCTTGTCTATGGCTATATTGAATATTTTTGAAGTGACCAAATCATCTAAAATTTCTTCGCCGGAATTGAGTTGTACTGTCTGATAATAATTGATTTTTTCTGAATTTGGTGAGAACAAATGCGGCACCAATAATAAAGCAAGAATCAAAATGACAATAGCCATAAAGATATATAAGAGTTGATGTAATGGTTTTAATTGAACTTGCCGCAGTTTTTGAAAATTCCAAGACTGCAGTTTTTGCTGTGTTTCTGGTAATTGATTTAAAAATTCTTGTAGAACTTCTTGCTCTTTGGGGTTTGAAAATTCAATCGCTTGCTTTGCAGACAAGGCAGCTAAAGAAAGTTTGTCTGACATAAAATAGGCCACAGCATTGTGTACAAGCAGTTTTTGCTGGTCTGAAGCATTAAGATTAACTTGTTTTAAATTGTGCTTAAGCGTTTGAAAAAATTTTAATGACAATAAGCCATTTTTAAGATTGTGTCGAGTTGCTTGACTTAAAATATCAGCCAAATCATCATACGAGCCTATCAATTTGTCTTCTTGAATTTGATTTTTGCTGATTTTTTGAATATGAAAAACACGAACAAAAGCATTTTCTTTGTTTTTTGCGTCTAAATAAGGTTTAAGTCGCTCTATGGCCGGAAAATTTTCTTTGGTGTAAATTAAAGACAATAAAAGGTATGCAGTCTTTGATTTGTTGTTTTTTAATACTTCATAAGCTTTGGAAAGAAGCTGAAAATTTTCTAACGCTTCGGGGTTTTTATTGTGATCCGGATGCCAAAATTTGGCTTTGTCTCTGTATTTGAGTTTTAAAGTGTTTATATCTGTAGAGGGATCAGCTTCTAAGCATTTGAAATAAGATAAAGCGTCAAAAAACATTGTCATCTCCATTAATTATTCTTTGAGCCATGCTTTGAATGGCTTTGGCGCTTTGGCAAACGGGATATCTTTCAAAAACAGATGTCTTGTTGATAACACAATCCCTAATGCGGCCATCTTGAGTGATAATGCCAAGCAGTTTTGGTTTCGCTCCAATAAACTTTTTGTCGGCAGATAAAAGGGTTTTAAAAATTTGCTCACCTTCTGACAAAGAAAGCGCATGATTAACAACAACAAAAGGTATAGCCGTCGGATTGACTTTTTTTATGAGATCAAGCTGCTGGTATGCTTGCTGTAGGTCTTTGAGGTTGGAGCCCATAATAACAATGGTATAATGGGCCGTATTTAAAAAGATGTTTTGAGCAATCTGGTTATCGTTTGAACAATCAATGACAACATGACGATATAAATGAGAAAAATTTTTAACGTCACAAGCCAAAATTTGGGTCCGACCGATCGGATATGAGCTTAAGGGATTTTCAGAAGAATTGGCATAAATAATATCAAATTTGCCCTTAGAATAAAAATAAACGGCATTATTTAATGTTGTTCTGCCTTTAAGCACTTCGTGATATAAAGGCGAACTTTTGAGACCAAGTTGATAGGCAATATTTTCAACGCCGCCGTCGGCATCAAAAAACAAAGATTTTTGACCGAGCAAAGAAAATGCTTGGCATAAAGACGAGGCAAACCAAGTCTTTCCAATGCTTTTTGCGCCAGAACAAATGGCAATTAAGTTGTTGTTTATTGTTTTTTGCATATAATTAATAAAGCAAAATTTGATAAAACTTTCAATTAGTTAAATCCTTTTTAACACAATTTGTTTTAAAATGGGGATTAATAAGTGAGATAAAGGAAAAAAAATGAAGTTTTTGAAGATTTTTGCTGGCTTGTTTATCGTGTGTTTGGCACTTAATGCTCAGGCTTTTTCAATTTTTTCAAAAAAAACGGCTGATAGTGATGTTAAAATTGTTGTGACTTCTTATCCGCATTTTTATCCTTTGGGTTATACCGATTTTGACAGTAGGGGAAAACCGGTTCAAAAAACAATTTTTAGCGAAGCTATCAAAACCTATTTTCCTTTAGACGGGTATACGATCGAATATAAACCCTTTGAAACAAAAAAAGATGCGGCCATGGCAACAAGACAGGGCCATGCAGATGTTTTTTTGGGCGCATATTACGATTCTGACGGATTTGAAGGTGTTGAGTTTGTATTTCCGGCTGTGTTTAATAATCCTGTCCATGTTATTATGATGGCAGACAAAATATCTTCGGTTAAAAATCTTCAAAGTCTTCGTGATCTGAAAGGTGTTTATAGTCTTGAAGATCAATTTAATGATTATATGTTGCAAACATTTGAAAAGTTAAATGTTAAACCAATAGCAACGACACAAGATGCATATAAAGCTTTAATTTTAGGAGAAGTTGACTATATCTTCGGAACATATTATTATCATTATGCTCATCTTGTTGAAAACGGGCTCAAAAATTATGTGGCTTTTTCTAAAACACCTTTATGGAACATGCCATTGTTTATAGCTGTATCAAAGGCTTCAGAAAAAGTTAAAGCAATTTCGGCTCAATTCAAAAAACTTCTTTCTACAAACGCTTTTAGAAATAAAGTTTTACAAGATTTAAAAGAGCAGATTAAAACTTTGGAAATACAATCGCAAGGCGTGGTTGCCCCATTGTATGTTAAAGAAATTGTTGATCAAAACCAAGAACCGGATACAAGCGCAGTCAATGAAGGGAAAAATTAAAATGGTATTGCTTGTTCATCATAGTATGTCTCCGCAGTCAAGGAAAGCACGTATCATTATGGCTGAAAAAAAGGTTCTTTTCGTCTTAAAAGAGGAAGAGCCGTGGCATATGTCTAAAGACATTCAAAAACTTAATCCTGCTAAGGATTTGCCTATTTTTATTTTTGATGGCAACATTATTTCGGGCAACTATGCCGTAACGGAATATTTGGAAGAAAATTATGCTCAGCCGAAACTTCTGACGGGGGATAATAAACACCGCGCCGAAATCAGGCGTTTGTGTGATTGGTTTGATCATAAATTTTATAACGAAGTTTACAAATATATTGTTGGTGAAAAAATTTTCAAGCGCTTTACAAGCGGAGCCGCTCCTGATTCTAAAATTTTGAAAGCCGGTTTAAATAATTTAAAATTTCACATGGAATATATTGATTGGCTTGCAGAAAGAAACAACTATTTGACGGGTCTTGAGTTTTCATTGGCAGATGTGACCGCAGCCGCTCATTTATCTATTCTGGATTATTTGGGAGATGTTGATTGGGATAATTATAAAAATGCAAAGCTTTGGTATTCTAAAATTAAGTCTCGTCCAAGCTTTAAAGAAATTTTGAAAGATACTGTTAAAGGTATTCCGATGTCGAAAAACTATCAGAATTTGGATTTTTAAAATGAAAAAAATATGTTTAATAATCGTCGTTAATTTGATTTTAGCTTCTTGTACTTTTTTTTCAAAAGGCAAAGGGCAGGTGATTTTTCACTGGGAACGTGCACACACCGGTGTAGAAAAATTTTCAAGAGATCACTCGGAATGTATGCGTGAAGCTGAAGATTTTAAACTTATTCCAAATGTCAAAAGCTGGTTTTACAGTGAAGAAAAAAGAATTGGTGTCAGAGCAGACTGGCATTCTGAAAAGGGTATCTGGGCAAGCTATGTTCCCTATTGGGGCGCGCAGCCATTGGTTGTTAATTCGGTAAGAGACGATAAAGATTCAAGCCCGAAAAAATATCGCGCATGTATGGAAAAAAGAGGCTATTCACACCGCACACATGATATTCCGACTATTACAAATATCTTTATTTACAAGCCGCAAGATGTTAATCAAGATGTACCTTTTGAAAGTTGGTCACACAAATAAAGCGGGCAAAAAACTGCTTGCATTTATTTTGCAATAGATTTATAAACAAGCCGTAAACTTGTCGGCGTAGCTCATCAGGATAGAGCAACAGTTTCCTAAACTGTGTGTAGTGGGTTCGAGTCCCGCCGCTGACGCCAATAAAAAAA
>CADBSM010000111.1 GCA_902797315.1 uncultured Pseudomonadota bacterium
ATATTGTATAATTTAGCCATTAGAGTCCTTTTTGGCTTATATAGTCTATGAGCTGGTTTAAAGCGCGTCCTCGATGAGATATTTTATTTTTAATTTCAGCTCCAAGTTCGGCGAATGTTTGTTGATAACCATCAGGAATAAAAATCGGATCAAAGCCGAATCCACTTGAGCCTTGTGGAGTTAAAGCAATTTGCCCGTCGACACGTCCTGAAAAAGGAATGCAGTGGCCATCTGGATAAGCAAGGACAATAACGCATGAAAAGTGTGCAAAGCGCGAAGAAGAATGTGAAGCTTTCATCTCTTCAAGCAGCATTTCTATAGCTTTTTTAAAATCTCTATTGGGCGCATAACGAGCTGAATAAACACCGGGTCTGCCGTTAAGACAATCAACACATAGCCCCGAATCATCAGCCAAGCAAGGTATTCCTTTCAATGTTGCAATGGAAACAGCCTTAAGTTTAGCATTTTCTTCAAAAGTCGTTCCTGTTTCTTCAATATCAGGCAAATCCAGATCATCTGAACTTAAAATCTCAAAGCCCAGTGGTGCTAAAATTTCCCTGATTTCTTTAATTTTTCCCTGATTATGCGTAGCAAAAATAATTTTTTTCATGACAATATCTCCAAAACTTGTTTTTGCTTTTGGATTAATTCTTCAATACCTTTTTTTGCAAGAGACAACAGAATATTGAATTGTTCGTCGCTAAAAGGGCTTCCCTCGGCTGTGGCTTGAATTTCAACAAGGTGTCCTTTTTCTGTAATCACAAAATTAGAATCTGTATCGGCTGTTGAATCTTCTTTATAATCAAGATCAAGTAACGGTGTACCTTTAGAAATTCCGCAAGATATTGCCGCAACAAATTCGTTAATTGGCATTTGAGCAATTAGTCCTTGATGAAGCATTTTTTGACATGCAAGATATAAGGCCACAAACGAACCTGTAATAGAAGCTGTTCGAGTACCGCCATCGGCTTGCAAAACGTCACAATCAATTAAAATTTGAAAGCCTTTTATTTTTTTTAAATCTGTTACAGCACGAAGAGATCTGCCTATAAGGCGTTTAATTTCATGAGTGCGTCCAGAGTTTAAACTTTTATCTCTCGATACACGCGTTAATGTTGCTCGTGGTAAAAGAGCATATTCAGCACTAATCCAACCCTTTTCTTCATTTTTAAGCCATTCGGGTAGGCGTGTATCAACAGATGCTGTGCATAGAACGTGTGTTTTGCCGCACTTAATCAAGCAAGAACCTTCGGCATATGGATTAATGTCTTTTATAATTTCGACAGGTCTTAATTCATCATTTTTTCGCAAATTTTCACGCATTTTGGCTCTCCTGCAGAAAAGAATCTAAAGCTTTTATAACTCTGTTAACGGTGTGCTCAACCCGTTCGTCTTTTGTTTCAACAACAATATCTGCTTGTTGATAATAAGGGTATTCTTCTTTGATGTAATTTTCGAGTTTTTCTTTCAAGTTTGTGGCGGATCCCAGCAAAAACGGACGTTGTTTTCTTCCTGATGTGCGGTGATAAAGAGTGTTAATGTCGGCTTTAAGCCAAATTGTTAAAGCATGTTGTTTAGCTAAATCTCTTGTCGATTGGGCAACAAAAGATCCACCTCCTGAAGCCAGAACACAAGGGCTGCTTTGAAGCAATCTTTTCATTACGCGCATTTCTCCGGCTCTGTATTCTTCTTTTCCGAAACATTTTAGAACATCTATTAAGGACAAACCAGAAGCCTTTTCAATTTCGCGATCGCCATCAACAAAAGGAAGATTTAGTTTTTGGGCCAATCTTTTGCCTACGCTTGTTTTGCCGCTTCCCATCAGCCCGACAAGCAAAATGATTTTATCGATATTTTTTTTCATTTTTTTAACGCTTCATTTAATAAAATTGACTATATTATATGAAATAAAAACAACATATCAACATTTTTTAAAAGGTAATCTACTATGAAACAAAAAAATTATAAATGGCTTTTGTATGTTATTTGCTTTGCAGTTCTCTGTGGCGTTCTTTTCTTGGCATTTAAGGATATTACACCTGTTTCCGAACATATTACGAAGGATATTACCTTAAGCTTGAGATAAGAGATGGCAAATGAGCTGACAATGTTTTTAGAAATGATGGCTTCTGAGCATGGTGCCAGCTCTAACACACTTTTATCTTATGAAGATGACCTTCGACAGTTTTTTGAAATTTCTTCAGTTTCCCCAAGCTCTATCACTTCTGAAACAATTCAATCGTATGTTTCAGAACTTGGAGAGCGCCATTATGCTTTAAAGTCTCAACGTAGGAAAATATCGGTTGTTCGTCGTTTTTGTAAATTTTTGTTAGAAGAAAAGATTTTAAAAGACAATCCTTTGCCAGATATCACAATTCCCAAAAGGGACAAGACGCTTCCTAAATTTTTGAGCAAAAATCAAATTGAAAAGTTGTTTGAAAAAAGCTTTTCTCATGACAATGTTTCTTTGAGGCGAATCGGGGTGCTTGTTAAATTGATTTTTTCTAGTGGTTTACGGGTTTCAGAGGCTGTTAGTTTACCACTTTCAAATATCAATTTTGCAAAAAATCAAATTCTTGTAAAAGGTAAAGGTTCAAAAGAGCGTGTCGTTTTTATAGATGATGACACCAAGAAAGTTTTAGATGATTATGTTTTCAATGACAGACAATTTTTTATATCAAAGAACAAAGATTCGAAATATCTTTTTCCTTCGAAGAGGGCAACAGATGGGCATCTTTCAAGAGACACCTTTTTTAAGGGTTTGAAAGAACTTGGATCTGAGTGTGAAATGGATTTAAGATTTGTCTTTCCACATGCCTTGAGACATTCATTTGCAACGAACCTTTTGGATCATCATGTTGATTTAAGGTCTGTACAGAAAATGCTTGGACATGAAAATATTGCGACAACAGAAATATACACGCACATAGCCTCACAAAAACTTATAGATTCTGTTATTGCCAAACATCCCTTACAGAATTTTGAACCAACGAAACGGAAAGACTGACAAATGAAAAATAAAAAAACAATAATTAATCACGAACACAAGGCAGAAGGTTTAAATCTTTTAGCAAGCGATATGGAAGGACTTGTTCAAAAACTTTTAGGTTCAAAAGGTTTAATACAGACAGATATTTTGCGCAATTGGCAAAAAATTGTCGGAGAAAATCTAGCGCATTGTACGCTCCCCCAAAAGCTTGATTTTAAAAAAGATAAGCGTGATGAGGGGACATTGTTTTTAATCGTTTCTTCAGGAGCATTAGCTTTAGAGGTTTCGCAAAAGACACCGATCATTATTGAAAAGATCAACACATATTTCGGTTATAAAGCTGTTAATCATATCAAAATTATTCAGCAAGAAGTGTTTTTTGAAGATAAAATTGTCAATGTTGCGGATATGCAAAAGAAAAAGCTTGTCACAGAACAAGAACAAAATTATATTAGTCAAATCAGTCAGGGAGTTGAACATGAAGAACTTAAAGCAAGGCTTCAATCTCTCGGTGAAAGTATTTTAAGATCCTTAAAAGAGGAGG
The DNA here is from genome assembly GCA_902797315.1 of uncultured Pseudomonadota bacterium. Lineage (GTDB taxonomy): Bacteria > Pseudomonadota > Alphaproteobacteria > RF32 > CAG-239 > UBA1254. The sequence goes on from CADBSM010000111.1 coordinate 3,534, forward strand.
AATAGGTTTTGGAAAAATATATACAACGTTTGAGCTTTGTAATCACGTTTATTTTGGTTTATGTTGGCGCCGCTTATATCTACTTATCATATAAAGGCTTTGAATATCGCAACGGCACATTTGAGCTTGTTTCTTCAGCTCAAGCCTTTTCGTGGGATGAAAACAATACAGATTTGCAAGAAAAACAATATGCAACTCCGATTGAGTCGCATATCGCTTTAAACCTGCCAAAACAAAACATTGAGGGTTCTAAGAAAGCCCCGTTAACAATATATGAATTTTCGTCTCTTGGCTGCACACATTGTGCTGATTTTCACTTAAATATATTGCCTAAGCTAAGGGAAGAATATTTTGATACTGAAAAAGTTCAGCTTGTTTTTGTTGATTTCCCTTTGGATAAGCGATCAATGCAGGCTTCCATGCTTTCTCATTGCGTCAATCCGTTTGATCGTGCAGAATTTTTGAGCTTTGTATTTTCAAAACAGCGCGAATGGATTTTGACGCGAGAACCTGAAAAATATCTGATTTCCTATGCTAAAGAATATGGTTTATCTGAGGATGAAGCTTTAAAATGCCTTAAAAACGATTCTATAGCTAAAGAAATTATGTTTAATAGGCAAGAGGCAATAGATAAACTTAAAATTGAAGGTACGCCTGCATTTTTAATAAGCAATTCTGAACGCAATGAAATTATTTATGGCATTTCAAACGTTACAGATTTTAAGGCTTATCTTAATGAACGGCTTGGAAAAAGTGTCATTGCTGAACAACAGCTGATAGAAAAGTAAATGAAAAAGACAAATGACATAGATGAGCTTAATCAGCGGATTAACGATTTTAAAAAGCGTAAAACTGCAAGTTCAGATGTTGACAAACTTTCACCTCAAAGCGCTTCAAAAGGTTTTCAGATGAGTATTGAGCTTGTATCCGGTGTGTTTGTTGGTGCGGCCATTGGTTATTTTTTAGATTATGTATTTTCAACAAAACCTTTGTTTTTGTGTATTTTGCTTGTTTTAGGCGGAATTGCTGGTATGCTCAATGTTTATAAAACGGCACATGCTGATGATAAGAACGGAGAACGTTTATAATGGCAAATCCTTTAGAACAGTTTGAAATTAAACCTTTGATCAATTTATCGTTCAAAGGATATGACATTTCATTTTCAAATTCTGCTTTGGCGATGTGTTTAACATCTGTGGCTATAGTGATTGTTTTTGCTCTTCTTCTTCGGAAGCGTACGATTGTTCCGACACTTATGCAGTCCGTGCCCGAGGCTTTATATGAATTTATATACAATTTAGTCAAGACAAATGTCGGCAAAGGCGGACTTAAATATTTTTCATTTATCTTTTGTTTGTTTTTGTATATAGCGATGGGCAATGTTTTTGGTTTGTTTCCATATAGTTTTACGTTTACATCGCACATAGCAGCTGTTGGTGCGTTGTCTGTTTTGGCGTTAATTTTTAATATTGTTGTTGGCGTATACAACCGAAAACTTGGATATTTACGCACATTTTTACCCAAAGGTATTCCTTATATTTTAGCCCCTCTTGTGGTGCCAATTGAGGCAATATCTCTTTTATCAAAACCATTTAGTTTAACGGTCAGATTGGTTGCTAATATGACAGTGGGGCATATTATGCTTAAAATACTAGGTGGTTTTGTGGTTGGGTTGGGTTTGTTTGGTTTTGTGCCAATTATTTTTCAAGCCTTAATAATTATTTTTGAATTGTTTATTGCAGTTTTACAGGCTTTTATATATACTGTTTTAAGCTGCATTTATTTAGGTGATGCACTGCGCTCACATTAACATTAATTTTTAAAAAGAAAGGAAAAAAAATGGAACCGATAGCTTATATTTCTGCTGCAATTTGCGCTGTATCAATGATTGTTGCTGCATGGGGTGTGACTAAACTTTGGACAACAATGATTGAAACAGTCGGTCGCAATCCTCAGGTTAAAAAAGAAGTTGATATTTATGGCTGGGCAGGGTTTGCTGCTATTGAAGCTATAGCATTATATGCTTTGGTTGTTGCTCTTGTGATTTTAACCGGCAAATAAGATGCCTCAGCTTGAGCCGTCATCATATATTTCACAAATTTTTTGGCTGACGATAACGTTTTTAGGCCTATGGTTTGTTATGTCTTGGTGGATTATTCCTCGCATTGCCGAAATTATTGATGAACGGCGTCAAAAAATAGAGTCATATCTTCAAAAAGCTGAAAACATTAACAAACAAGCGCTTTCGGCTTTAGAACGCTATAATGAAGCGATAGACAAGGCAAAACAAGATGTTGCTGAAAAATTGGCTCAAGAGAAGCTTGAGATGCAGCGCGAGATAGAAGAGCAAAAAGCCGGAATGGAAGAAATGCTTAACAAGAAAATTGCTGAAAACGAGTATATACTGGCTAAAGAACGTCTCGAGATTATGGGAGCCATTAATGATGTATCGATTCAATCTGCGGCAGCCATTTTGCAAAAGCTGAATCTTTCAGATGATAATCTGAAAGAAGATTTAAGAGAGATAGTCAAAACAGGGGAAGGCCATGTCTGATTTTGAAAAAGACATAACAACAGCCACCGACATTATTGATGCTACGCAAAATGCTGTGATAGATGCTGTCACTTCCGTCACAGAAATGATTGAAAAGACTACGGCAGAAAGCACTTTTTCAAAAGAACAGAGTAAAGTTGCTTTTTATTTTGAGGCAGAATTTTGGGTTGGCTTTTCTTTTGTTTTGGTTGTTGTTTGTTTAGCAAGACCGATTTTTAAGGTTGCAAAGGCCTGGCTTGAAAAACGCAGAGATAGAATAGTTTCAGAGCTTGAAGATGCTGAAAAATTGAGAGATGACGCTCAAATTCTTCTTGCACGCTATGAGCGCCAGTTGGTAGATATTCCTTCAGAAGTTGAGGCTTTTTTAAGTCAAGAACGCGAAGAGTTAGATCGTTTTGTTAAAGAACAGAAAAAACTTTTTGATGAAACCTTTGAAAAAAAGAAAAAAGAGGCTGAACAAACGATAGAGAGTTCTGTCGAGAAAACGAACGGAGAAATGAACAAACAAATAGCTTCGATAACAATTGATCTGGTTAAGGCTTATTTGAATCAGCGTTTAGATGAGAAGTCAAAATCAAAGTTAATAGATTTAAGTATTTCAGAGATTGTCCGAAAAATATAGAATTTAAGCCGTAAGATTTGAGTGAAAGTTGTTTTTAGGTATGAATGAGATGCCAAAACAAGTTCAGCATGACATTTTAGTGGGCATTCATCATGATATTTATGGTGTTTGATGTTCTTTTTTTTCAAAATTTACCCACAGGTTAAATATGATGATTTTTTATGCAATGAAAA
>CADBSM010000112.1 GCA_902797315.1 uncultured Pseudomonadota bacterium
AAAATTCAAGGCATCTACCGCTTTTAAAAAATAATTCGAAGATCCCTTGATTTTTGCTAACGCAAAAAAGGGATGACATTTAATTTTGGAAAATTTTACGAACTCGTTATGGTAAGTATGTAATAAAATCAAGTATTTAAGTAGTTATGGTCCCGTCAAAGTTGTTGATTTGAGTTTGATGGGTGTCGGGTACTTAAAGGAAAGTTGCCAATCACGAATGCAATAAAATTTTTTCTTGATTTAAAAAAAATATTTTGCTAGATTATACTCGTCGTTCTAGTTTATTGGGAGAAGTAAAATGGCAAAAGAAAATCAAGATACATGGAAAATCACCATGAAAACAGCTTTGGAAAAAGGTTGTCTGATAAATTATGACTAGAATTAAGCAGGCTTCGGCCTGCTTATATTTAAGAAAGTATTTCAATGAGTTTTATTCAACAAGAATTGGCGCATTTTTTTGAGCGTCCGACAAAGGTTCAAATTGACGTTACCAATAAGTGCAATTTTGGTTGTCGTTATTGCTACAATAAAAATAATGACTTTTTGAAAAAACCGGAACTGGATGATGCCCAATTACTTCATCTTGTAGATAAAATCATTGAAGAACTAAACCCTGTTGTCATTTCGTTTTCGGGCGGTGAAGCGCTGTTGCGCAAACGGGTTCTTATTCAAGCTATTTCAAAATTAAAAAACAAAGATATTGATGCCTGGCTGACAACAAACGCATCTTTGCTTAATGAAGACGTCATCAACGAGCTCAAAAACAGCGGTCTGAATAAAATATTTACAAATATTGATTCTGATGACCCCGCTGTCCACGATATGTTGCGTGGCAAGCAGGGTTCTTTTTCAAAATCTATGGTAACAATTCGCCGACTGGTTAATCTGTTTGGTTCCGAAAACGTCATCACCACGCTTGTTGTTACAAAGAAAAATTACAAAGCCGTTGTTCCGATGGCAAAATTATCAAAACAATTAGGTGTCAAGAGATGTCATTTGTTGGATTTTATTCCTATTTCAAAAGAATCCCAGAATTTGATGTTAAACAAAGAACAGTGGTTAGAACTTAAAGAAGACATTGCTTCATCAAACGTGCAAAAAGACATCAAATTACAGTTGTGTCATGCATTCTTGTTTATGTCCGACGAAAATCGTAAAATGGATTTTCCTTTTTGTATGGCCGGCCGTTTCACAATGGTCATCACGGCTTCGGGAGATATTGTTCCTTGTAATCACTTAAAGAAAAAAGAATTTTATTGCGGCAACGCCCTAAAAGATAATTTGTTGGACATTTGGCAAAAATCGGAAATGTTATGCCAATTCCGAAATTATGATTGTTCGGATAAAGGTTGTGATATATGTCAAAAGTTTAAAACTTGTGCCGGTGGTTGTAAGGCAATGGCTTATATGCTCAAAGGCACTTGTTTTGATAAAGATCCGTATTGTGAGGAGTTTAATTCTTATGCAATACAGAGAAAATAACAGCGGTTTACATATTTTGGAAATAGAAATAACAAGAAGATGCAACCTCAATTGTATCCATTGTTATGCCGGCGGAAATCAAAAGGTTGATTTACACGAAACACATATCAAAAGCATCATTGAACAAGCGAACGAAATGGGTATCAATCGTCTTGTTTTAACGGGCGGTGAACCTTTGCTTGATAAAAATGTTTTTTCATACGCCGAATATGCAAAAAAAATAGGTATTCCCGAGGTCGCATTATTAACAAACGGCACATTATTGGATGAAGAAAAAACCACTCTTTGTCAGGTTTTTTCCGGTGTACAAATGAGTCTTGATGGCCTTCCCGAAAAAGCAGGTGCTTTAAGAAAAAATTATTTTCCTCAATTGGAACGTGCTATTGAGCTTCTGCATCAACACCGCATACCGATTACCCTATATGCAACACTTAATAAAGATAATTTAAATGATATTGATTTGATGATTGATTATGCTACAAAACAAAATTGCACTATCGCTTTTAATTGTTTAATTCCCATTAAAAAAGATTTGGTTCGATTAGTTCCATCAACGTATGAACTCAAAAAAGCCTTCACTAATATTGTATCACAAATTAAAAAAAATCCCCTTGTTCGTCTCTCTCATCATTTTCGTTTTCTTGTTGATAAACAGCGTATGGCAGAATTTCAACAAAGTTTGGAAGGTGGAATTTGCGGTGGATGCTTAGCCGGTATTGCTGCCGCATATATCACGGCGGACGGGGATTTTCTTCCCTGCCCATTTATTCGTGTCAGTTGCGGAAATATCAAAACGCAATCACTTAACGATATTTGGAATAACTCGCCGATTTTAGGTGTTTTAAGAAAAAGAACCGCCTTTAAGGGTAAGTGCGGAAAATGTAAATTTGTTAATTGCTGTGGCGGATGTCGTGCTTCAAGCTTGTATAAATACGGTGAGATTAACAACAGTGATGATAATTGCTTTTTAGAGGAGATTGAAAATGATAATTCGTAAAGCCGAGCCCAAAGATGCAAAAGCCATAGCACAAATAAATGTTGAAACATGGAAAGACACATACAAAGGCCTCATAGACGATGCTGTTCTTAACGAACGCAAGGTCGATAAAAAAAGAATCGCCGGTTGGCTAAACAGAATCCAAGACCCCTCATCCATTGTTTTGGTTTGTGAAGATATAAATATTTTGGGTTATTTATGGGCGGGACCTGCCCGCGATACATATCCAATCAAAAACGAAATTTACGCTTTGTATGTGCAACCCGGTAATCAAAAAAAAGGTATTGGGTCTATGCTTTTAGAAAAATACAAACAACAAATCAATGGTGAAGATTTTTATTTGTATGCCTTAAAAAACAATGCCAAAGCTTCTTCTTTTTACACCAAAAACGGCGGTGCTCTTTGGCCCGAAGCCGCACGTAAATTTGAAGATAAAAACACACAAATCGAGGAAATATGTTACATTTTTAAGTGAGGTAGCTCATGGGTCGTGACGTCATCAATTTAGCGGAAAAGCTGATTAAATTTAAAACAATATCACACCACTACAAAGAAATTAAAGACTGTGCCGCTTTTATCGAAAGGTATGCAAAAGACAATCATTTGTATTATGAATTTCATGATAACGGAAACAATCCTGTTTTAATTTTAAGTAACGGCGAAAAAAGAAATTTTGATATTATGTCGCTCGGACACATTGATGTTGTTCCCGGTTCCGATGCAATATTTACACCGACT
>CADBSM010000113.1 GCA_902797315.1 uncultured Pseudomonadota bacterium
CAAGACAAGGATGGCGTTATTACGGCTCTCAAAACCGGTGAGGTCGTGAATGTCGGAGCGCATGATGAAGTCCGCAAGGAGGGCTTCGGTGCCGCCTATGACTATGAGACGGGTGAAAAGATTGTTTACACCCGCCGCTGGGAGAAAGGCAAGCCGGTTTATTTCTTTGCTGAGCGCACTTGCCGCGACTGCGAAGTTGCTGCCCACAGAGCCTTCGGAGAAGGTCTGAAAAAGGATCCGGCGCTTAAGTAAAATTTAGGGTTTGTCTTTATACAGACAAACCCTTTTTTCTTTTGAAATCTCCTAAATATTGATTTAATGTCTCAATCTTATACTCTCTTAAAATTTTAGCGAATCGCTCATCTTTCGGTATTTGATCAAAATTTGGAAGATTTTTGGCGTTGATATTTTGAAGTATGTTTCTTGCAAAATATAATAAGTCAGCCTTTTGGTTAAATTCTTTTCTGGCTTTGAGGCGATTTTGAATGTTAGATCCTTCGAAATCAGCCCGGCAAACAGCAATATATTCTGTTAAATAAGAAACGTGACCAATGCTAAGAGCTTCAACCAAATCAGCAATTTTGGCTGTACGCATTTCAAAAATATCAAAATAATGCATGTGAAATTTTGCACTTAAAAGAGCAAAGCGCAAAAATTTTGTTGGCACTTTCAGGCGTTTGCACAAAGCTTTAATCGGTTTTTCGGCTCTTTGTGCGTGTCCATGATGTGATGGTTGTTCTTGGCTAGGTGTCAGAGCTTTCCCAAAATCATGAGTTAAAACACCAAATTTAATCAGTGGATTTTCATCTTTGGCTTGCTTTAAGGCATTCATTGTATGTCCGAAGGTTGTTCCTTCGGGGTGATATTGCAATTTTTCTTTTGTATGACACAGGTCTTCAATTTCGGGCATGAGTTGTTTGAGTGCGCCAAGTTCATTCATCAAAATAAAAAATTTTTGGCTGTTTTGAGATTGGAGAGCTTTAAATACTTCTTCCCATATGCGCTCAGCGCTTAAATATTTTAATGAGCCTTTTTTAACCATCTCTCGGCATAGTTCAAACGTTGTGTCATCAACACAAAAATCAAGCTGTGCGGCAAAACGGCAGACCCTTAAAACACGTAGAGGATCTTCGATAAAATGTTTAGAATTGATGTGTTTTAAAAGTCGATTTTTGATATCATCGATTCCGCCAAAATAATCAATATATTCCTTTGACTGCTCGTCATAAGCAATGGCATTGCAGGTTAAATCACGGCGTTCTAAATCTTCGCGAAGAGTAATTTCTGGCGAAAAAAGAAATTTAAAATCGGTATGCTTGAAACCAGTCTTGATTTCTTTCCGGGCTAAGGCATATTCTTCCTTTGTTGCGGGATGTAAAAACACAGGAAAAGATTTACCTACTTGTTTGAAACCAAGGTTTTGCATTTCTTCAAGGGTTGAACCAACCACAACGTAATCACGATCGTGAGGTTTAAAGCCTAAAAGTTCATCTCTGATTGAACCACCAACTCTATATATTTTCATTTTTAGCCTAGCAATTTTTGAAGCAAATCTATTATTAAAACAAGTTTTTTTATCTTATCATAGCTTGTTTAAACTTGTTTGCTAGTATTTTTTATGAATGTCCACGCCAAAAACATCTTGACAAAAGTTTTAAATTTTGTAATCTGTTAAGCAGAGAATTAATTATTAAAAAATATCAACTATGGTATCTACAATTTTATTTTATTTTTTGCTTGCAGTTGCTGTATTGCAGGTGATTCTTCTCGTGTTTAACGAGAAAATTGACATCTACATTTCCTCTAATCTGTTGGACTTTGTCTCATTTGTTGAAAGCGTTTTAGTTCTTGCTGTGGGAATCTACAGTTGCCCGAAAATCAGTTTCTATTCCAGCTGGTTTTTGCACATGATAGGCGTGAGCTTAGTTCTGCTTCTGGTTTTGATGGTGTGGCGCAGCTTGTTCAAAAACACTATTCAGAAGGATAAGCTCTATGCTATGAGCCAGCTGAATTGCCATAGTCGAAATGCTGGAGATAAGTATCGGGTTATGGGTACTATCAATGAAGGAAGACACGATATAGATGTGTATGTAGAGTTGGAAGAGGAGAAATTTTTGAGGCTTCGTTCTCAAGGCTATTTTGACGAGCAAAGCTCACAAATTTTAATCGTTAAGCTTTCTAGACGTATTTCGGCAGAACAGGAAAACGGTTTTGCTGACGCTGAGATGAAAGTGATATGGTAGGTAAAAAAAGAATCATGCGTTTTTAGGCATGGTTCTTTTTTTTTGTGGTTTGCAAATTTTTGAAAAATCAAAAACATACAAATTTTGCACAAGAAAACCAAGATGTTGTTGACAGGGGTGCCTTGGTTTGTTTTCATAAAACATGAGTTTGAATCTGAAAGGACTAAAAATGCAACTGATAACACCTCTATCTCCTCAAAAAGATTATTCAGATAAAAAAATTGTCTTTTTGGCAGGACCGATTAAAGGCGCACCGGATTGGCAATCTCAAGCCATCAAAGACTTAGCAGATTTAGATATTTATGTAGCTAATCCAAGAAGAGAAAATGCTGCTCATTTTAATCTTGATTCGCAAATTGATTGGGAAAGCCATTTTTTAGCCCTTGCTGATGTGATTATGTTTTGGATTCCTCAAAAAGAGAGCGATGTTGCGGGTCGAGATTATGCTCAAACTTCACGCTTTGAGCTTGCTGAATGGATGGCAAAAACCCGTTATAACCGCGTACGAAAACAAGTTGTGCTTGGTATTGATGATTCATTTTTTGGTAAAAGTTATATTGTGAAACGTTTAGAAACGGAAAATGTGCCGGTTTGTCAAACATATAATGAAACGCTCAAAAAAGTTCGCTCGCTGCTCAAAATCGGCGGACGTCTTTTTTTTACATCTGATACGCATTTTTCAAGTGAACGGGCAATGAGGCTTTCGCGTCGACCTTTTCAATCGATTAAAGAAATGGATGCTGCGCTTGTTTTAAACTGGAATAATACGGTGGCTTCTAATGATGTTGTCTATCATTTGGGAGATTTTGGTGATTTTAATATGCGTTCTTATCTGCATGGTAAAATTCATTTGATTTTAGGAAATTATGAGATAGATGCTTTTCAAAAGACACCGGCTTTGCAAAATGAGATGGAAAAATGTTTTGAGAGTATTTTGGCACACGATAGATTGATTTTAAAAAATGGCGATGAGGTTTATTTAACCCATAAGCCAAGCGAGTGCAAACGCCATATGTTCAATTTGTTCGGGCATATCCATGGTTTAAAAAAAGTTAGCTCAAACGGATTGAATGTTGGTGTTGATGCTAACCATTTTTCCCCCATAAGTGAAGATGATGTTTTGTTTTTTAAAAATGCCATCTTAAATCATTATGATTATGAGGTGTTTTTGTAAATTGCAGTTTCAAAATTTTTTGATAAATTTTAAAGTTTTCAAGCTTATTTGAAGATGCTTTGATGTTCTTTTTTTTCAAAATTTACCCACAGCAAAAGGCAGGGATTTTTTTATGCATATAAAAAAGATAAAAAGTCAATGATACGAGGGTTTAGAGGGCTAAAAAAATGAAAAATCTGAGGTACCTTAAAATTTTCAAAATGTCAAGCCCTGTTTTCAGGCTCTGCAGAACGCAAAAATGTGAAAATTTTAAGGTACGTTAGATTTTATAGAAAAATCATTTTGCAACAATTTGTATTAAAGGAGTTTGTAATGAAAAAGAAACATATTTTAACACTTTTATTGACAACCACATTTTTAACCGCGCCTGCTTTAGAGGTAAAGGCACAATGGTCGCCTGATAATAAACCGGATAGTGTTTATAGTGTTGTTGCCGGAACATCAACTGATTATAACTTCACCACAACAGATGGA
>CADBSM010000114.1 GCA_902797315.1 uncultured Pseudomonadota bacterium
GATTGTTTTTTAACTCAACACCCAACGGACCATAGTCATAAACACCCTGTTGACCGCCATATATATCAGCATTTTGAAAAATAAAACCTCTGCGTTTACATAAAGATACTAATTGATCCATTGTTGTTGCTGCCATTTTAAAAAATCCTTTTTATTATTGATTAAATTTTAACTTCTGTTGTTTTATATTAAATACTTGAAAAAAGCAAGAGGAGAGTTCACAAAAATGAAAAGAACAAAAGTAGCATTCGTTTATGATTTTGACGAAACATTAAGTACAACCTACATGCAGGACTATCTTCTTATTCCTCAGCTTGGAATGAAACCAGAAACTTTTTGGAAAAAAGCCAACGCTTGGTCTGTTGAAAATCATGCCGATCAAGTAACAGGAAGCATGTATTATTTTACTAAAATGGCAAGAGAGAAAAAAATCTGTTTAAGCCGAGAGATGCTCAAGGCATGCGGTTGCCATATTGAGTATTTTGAAGGTGTCACAACATGGTTTCAACGAATTAATAAATATGGACACTATCTTGATTTAGACATTGAGCATTACATCATTTCTTCCGGTTATGAAGAAATTATAGAGGGGTGTTCCATCAGACCTCATTTTAAGGAGGTCGCTGGTTGTGCTTTTGCATTTGATGAAAACGATTTTCCGATTTGGCCGGCACGTGTTGTCAATTATCAGGCTAAGATTCAATATTTATCCAAAATCAACAAAGGATTAAAAAAACTTGACGACAAAGCCGTTAATGAATATACCCCCGATGAAAAGCGTCGTATTCCATTTTCAAGAATCATTTATTTTGGTGATGGACTAACGGATATTCCCTCAATGAAAATGGTTAAAGCACGTTCAGGAACAGCCATTGCTGTCTACAAACCAAAGAGCCGACAAAAAACAAAAGCGCTCCAAATGCTTAAAGAGAATAGGGTCGATTTTGCCCTGCCGGCTGATTATAGTGAAGGCAAAGGGATCGACACAGCCGTCAAAACCATATTAAACAAAATTGCCGCCTGCCGAGATTTGGAAGGCCTCAAAAAGCAGGAAACCAAAAAAATCAAATAAGCGGTTTATCTTTTGATGTGAACTTTGCTTGAAATTTCTCTAGCTTTTTGGTTAATTTGACCTGCTTTTTCAACAATTTTATGTTTGATCTGATCTATTTTACGTTGCTTTTTAATTTCACGCTGACGATAACCCAGATAAGCTTCATAAGACAAAAGTGCAATACCAGATATGACAAGTGGCAACAAATAATAAATAATGCGATAAGCAATCAATGCCCCGTAGAGCATCGCCTGATTTTCTGCTCCTGGAATAATGTTTGCAAAAACAAGTTCAAACACTCCAAGACCTCCCGGAACTTGACTGTACACACCTAAAATCTGGGCAATAATGAATGCCCCTATAAAGGTATTAAACGGTATTTGTATAAAATGGATAAGCGTAAAATACAACACAAGAGATGCCATTAAAATATCCAAACTTCCAATAAACACTTGAGCCAACGCCAATTTAATGTTGGGCATTTTAAGCTTGATACCTTTAATGGTAAAAGATTTTCGATAATATAAACTCGCACTTAAATAAAGCCACAAGCCTATAAAAGAACCAAAGGCGATAACCGCTGTAGTCACTTTTGAAGCAGCGCCTTCACCAAAGGCATGATCTGGTGTAATAAAATAGCCGACGATGATCAAAAAGAAACAGGCGACCAAATATGTAAATCCTGAAAAAGTAATCATCTTAACAATTTCAGCCGCTTTAATGCGCCACCGCGTATAGAGCCGATAACGAATTGCCCCTCCTGAAACGATGGCATGCCCGGCATTATTACTCACTGAAAAACCAATAAAGCCTGCAAAAATCCACTTCCACGTTTCAACTTTTTTCTTAATGTATTTAAGAGCCAGATAATCATAAGATGATAATGCAACATAGCCTAAAAATGAGGCAAGACAGGCATACAGCAAATTATTAAGCGGAATGCTTAGCAAGGCATTTTTAAGATCATTTAAATCATATTTTGACAACTGCCGATAGATCATATAGGCAGCCAAAGCAAAAAAGAACAAACCCGCCCAAGAAACAATTTTTTTCAAAACTTTTTTTGTTTGATAAGCCATACCTTGTGAAGGCTTATTTTTTTTCATAAAACCTTTTTTCAATTTTTTCTTCCTTTTTTGATTAAATGATCATCAATATAACGTCTAATATTTTGCCCAAATGTCTGACGGATATAAAGTGTCAGTTCAGATGGATTTTCCTTGTATTTTTCTGCAGCATTTTGCGCCTCTAGAAGTTCTTCTAATTTTAAGGTTCCTTCTAAAGCATCACGCTTTTGTCCTGCTTCAGCAACACCATAAACCGAGGCAATATTATATAGTATATGAGCCTGTATCGGCGAGCGAGGCGCAATACGACCTTCGGCATAAATATCAGCCAACTCCATCATTGATTCAACATGCCCCTGAGCAATAGCCGCCCGATAATTCCTTACGGCATTGCCATAGTTTTTAGCAATTCCTTCACCATTTTGATAAATTAGAGCAAAAACATA
>CADBSM010000115.1 GCA_902797315.1 uncultured Pseudomonadota bacterium
AAATTGTTTGCATACTTGTGGATAAATCGCTTGACTTACAGCCAAAAACAAAAGCGTTACAACAAAAGGGATTTTATATATAGCAGCATAAGCACCAACTTCTTCTTTTAGCGCAATAAAGCCAAGTATCGTTACACCAACATTGCTAAAAATTTTTGTCATAAAAGATGATATAAACAAAGACCAACCATCCTTTATTTCAAAAAGAACATTCTTTAATCGGGGCTTTGTAAAAAACAATTTATATTTTTTCCAAACAATTAAACAACCTGATATGCTAGCAATTACAAAGGTTGAAGAATATAACAAGCAATAAAGATAAAGGTCATTAGGCTCTTTTACAAGTAGAAAAATCAATGCTACCGAAACAGACCTGCTTACAACATTTATTAATGTAATATTTTGCATTTCAGAAATACCCTGAAAAAACCAATTTTGTTGGAAAGCAACAGATATCACACATAGGAAAAGAATAGACATGCAAAAAATTTGCACATTTTCAATTGGAGCAAAAGCGAACAAAGCAAGTAAAATCATGAAACAAGGCAGCAAAAGAAATAGCTGAGCAAACAAAATATTATTTCTCACAACACTTCTTTTTATTGGATTGTCTTCACAAACAGCTATTTTCTGAGCTCCTGTCAATGTAAAACCATATTCAACAAGAACCTGAAGGTAACCAATCCAATTCAAAGATATCGAAAATTCTCCATAATCTGAACTTGACAATATTCTTGTTATATAGGGTAATGTAATCAAAGGTGCAACCATATTAAAAATCTGGAGGACAATTATCCACGCCCCATTTTTTACAACCTTTGAATTACTATTGTTATTAAATATTTTCTTTAATTTTTGCAAGAACATTTTCGTATAGTTCGTTTAAATTTGTTGAGTTATAAAACTTCTTAGCGTTATCTGAATATTTTTCGTATGATTTCATTATCCGTTTTAAGCCATTTTCAATTTGATTCACATCATTAAAATCCACACATTCTGCGGCACCGGCAACGCCAACTGTTTCCGCGAGTCCCGCATTGGGGGACACTAACAAAGGTAGTCCATATTTAGAATACTCATATGTTTTGTTTGGAGCACAGAATATATTATTTAAGCAAGACATATCATAATTCGCAATACCTACATGACATTTAGCTGTAATTGATAAATGCAACGGAGACGGAACGAACCCCCAAAAAACAGATTGTGGATATATCTTTTTTATTTCTGACTCTAAGCCAGGTTGAGCCTTTCCAAGAACAAAAAAACAAACATTAGAATCATTCAACATTTTTAAGGCTTCGGCCATTTTATCCAAAGGTCTGTCTTTTCGAACAATTCCCTGGTAGACAACTATGAATTTATCTTTATATTGATTGATTTTTTCATTCAATTGCTCATCTAGTTCAAAGGTTTCTCCAAACTCATAGGGTTTATTGGGAATAACAAAAGGAATCTCTTTCAAATTATATCGGCCATACATAATCATGGCTCGATGTTTTTCGCAAGCAATAACCAATCTTGCATCTTTAATTATTTTAGACAAATTTTTTTCAACATAAGAGCCTTCATCATACAGTTCTAAAACAGAAAGCAAATACTTTCTTTTTCTTAGATCTTTGGGTTCCATCGCAATAGCAGTTTCAGCATTGCCAAGCCAAAGAAAATCATCGTAATTTAACTTTTTTTGAAGACAGCGAATTTCCTTTCTTATCTGCAAATAATTTTTCATCATATCAAAGCGATTTTTACTTTGCTTGTCTGCTTTGAATGTATAATGTTCTATACCTCGCTGATCCAGTATAGAGTCTATTTGTGGAGTATTTTTTCCATGGTAAACAACCATTTTAACATTTAAATCATTTAGACACAAAATTTGTGCTAAACACGGAGGGAAATACTGAAGCCCTTTTTTTATTACATAAATTATTTTCATATATCACCACATTTTATAGGGGACCAAAGCATTCCACTCCGGCCGAAGAATTAAGCAAAGGAAAAAATACACCAACATTGCTGCACAAAAAAACAATATGCTATAAAAATTTTTATTTCCTTTTACAAGAATTATTGCATTAGGAAGCTCAGCAACCGTTATAAATAAAAAATACAACCCGCAGCGATTAAAGAGATTCATTTGAAAACCTAAAGCGGAAAATATTATCAAGGCCCAAAAACTAGAATACATCACACGATCCATTTTTGAATCAACACTTATGTTGTTGGAAACAATATAATACATAAAAACCGCCTTAAACAAACCTACACTTGTTCCCAACCAACCAGAACCAACACGATCACCTTCAAAATATGAATCGTACATTGAGAACAGATTTGCAAACATACCGCTCATATTGGTTAAACAGGATACCAATATGAATATGGTGCTAAGAATCATCACTCTTGAAAATCTCAACGGCATAAACTTTATAATCAACAAAGAAAACATACATAAAGCAGTTGTATGAAATTGCATTGCAAGCAAAACAAGCGTTGAAAAAACAACAACATTATTCCTCTTAAATGCTTGATACGCAAATAAACATATAACCATCGCTATATCTTGACGTAATATGTTTACCATAGGAGAAAAG
>CADBSM010000116.1 GCA_902797315.1 uncultured Pseudomonadota bacterium
AAAAAACGATTTTCTCTTTTGTAAAGATTAACGTTTTGAGAATTGGTAAGAACGACGTGCTTTGGCTTTACCATATTTCTTACGCTCAACTGTTCTGTCATCACGCGTTAAGAAACCAGCTTGTTTCAAAGCAGATCTTAATTCTGGTTCATACTCGTTCAAGGCTCTTGAAATACCATGTTTAATAGCACCAGCTTGACCTGATAAACCACCGCCTTTAACTGTGCAAACAACATCAAATTCATTAACACGGTTTGTCACTTCAAAAGGTTGGTTAATAATCATTTTCAACACCGGACGAGAAAAATATTCATCCATTGATTTTTCATTGATTGTTACTTTGCCATGTCCAGGCATAACCCAAACGCGAGCAACAGCATCTTTTCTGCGACCTGTTGCATAAGCACGACCTTGTTTGTCTTTCTTTGCTTTTGGTGCAACTTTTACTTCTGTAGCAACTTCTTTTTCTTTTGTTGCTGCTTTCAAATCTTTCAAAGATTCAATCTTTTTAGCCATTATAATGCACTCCTTTTATTCTTGGGGTTACGAGCGGCAATATCCAAAACTTGAGGATTTTGAGCCGAATGCGGATGCTCACTACCAGCATAAACTTTGAGCTTTGTCATTTGTTGACGACCCATCGGATTTCTAGAAATCATACGTTCAACAGCCTTTTGAACAACACGTTCAGGAAAGTTGCCTGACAAAATTCTTGTTGGATTCGTTTCTTTAATACCGCCAATCCAACCTGTATGTTTGAAATATTTCTTGTCTGTCAATTTTTTGCCAGTTAATTTAATTTTTTCAGCATTGATAACAACAACGTAGTCGCCGCAATCCAAGTTTGGAACGAAATAAGGCTTGTGCTTACCGCGCAAAATCTTAGCAACTTCAGCTGCTAAACGACCCAACACAACACCTTCCGCATCAACGACATACCATTTTCTCTCAATATCTGAGGGTTTTGTAGCATATGTGTTCATTGTTTTTCTCTTTCAAAAAGTATTATTTTAATTCTGCCTCAATATACACAAAAAAACGCCTATGTCAACAACAAAATTTAACATATTTTCAATACGTTAGTTTGTGGTATCAGCATACCGCAGACTAACGTATTGATTTTACGACATTTAGATTGTTTTTAAAATTTCTGCAACTAAATTTAATTTGTTGTTTTTTTGTTTATCAACATTTTTCAAGTATTCTTCTTCCATCTGAAAAGCAAAAATATTGGCTTGCTGCATTTCAAATTCAATGCCTTTTGAAACAACAAGACTGTTTACTTTTAAGTGATTCCTTAAATTTTCAATTTCGTTAATCTTGCTTTTAATCAAACCCTCTTTTGTACCAAAAAGATTAGAATATTTGATAATAACCCAAATTGTTAGACCAATCAAAAGAGCTGCCAAAAGATGAATGTAAACACTCAAAAACAGCATTGTAAAGATAACAAAAAGAATTGCTGTCCCTTTAAAAAGATAAAGCTTTGCTTTGTTCGAAAACTGATGGCTTAAAATCCATAAATAAAAACTTAAAACAACAACTCCTGCCATCAAAATAAGCCCCGTTTCAACAGGATTAAGCGCAATGTAAGCTATGGCAAAAACAACAAAGAAAAGCATTAGCGAACTAAAAAACAAATAAAGCATATTAACACGTAAACTCATAAACTTGATTAGACGAGAAAGGTATTTTCCATAAGTTTTTTCAGCCCTGTGAAATTTGAGCGCATTAATTGATGAAACCTCTATCGCCGAATCGTTTTTCAAAAAAAGGTTTTTCATGACTTTTTTAAGCCCAAAAGACAGCCCATTCAACTTATCAGTCTTCTTAATAAGCACAATCTTTCGTCCTTGTTTTTGAATATCTATTTTTTTTGCCCGATAAAGATCCAAAAAGGCTGAAACAAAAGATCTCTTGTCATAAACATTTTCAAGCAAATATCGGTTGAATGCTGCTGTTTGTTTGAAAGGAAGTTTGAAGCGAAACTTGTTTTTTTGAATACCTTTCCAAGAAAGAAAATATGCTCCGAAAACAGCAAGAAACCCTAACAAGGCAAACAAAATATCGCCATAATCTGTCACAAACCAGCTCAAACGTCTTCCGAAACCGGGTTGAATAAAAACATTTTTATCTAATCCAACTAAAATATGCATTCCCTCCCCTGCCCTGAGCGGATTAAGACTTGCAAACCCTAAGGCGTTTTGAGCCAATGAAGCAACCAAAACGTTGCTTGAGGTTAAATCTTTTGCAAAACCCGTAAGCGCTGTCTGCGAAATAAACTGACCGCCTTCGACAACAGAAACAATAGCATTTGCTGAAGCAATCACCAAGTTTAAATAACTTCCGCTGACATTAGTATAGAACTCTGTAAAATCATCATAGTACCAAAGTTTTCGATCAAGAAGATAGTGCAAACGATAGTGATAAACTCCTGGCTCTAAAGTATATGTTTGTTTGGGGCTGATTTTAATATTATCCCCAATTTCTTCTACCTTATAAGCAATCTCTTTATCATTAATGCTGACGGATACAAGTTCGAAATCAATTTTTTTCTTTACTGAACTTCGAGATGTCGTAAATTTCGGCATTAACTTAATTAATCCATGTTTTAATTTTTCACCATTGGCAACAACGATAATATCTTCTCTCACATCAATTAAACCTGTTGGAAGAATATTGTATGAAACAAGCAAATACGGAACATGTTCACGTGCTGGTGCTAAAACTTGTTCACCATTCGGTAGTTTAACATTAACAAGAGCAATGTTTGGAATATTTTCATCGTTCGTAGAATGCTGCTCTTTAACCAATTCATAAAAAACCGTATCTGATGAAAAAACTTCTTGAGGCTCATCAAGACGCCCCATAACCTGATCATATATTTTTTCAAAAGTCGATTTTTGATTCTCTTGCAATGACTGGATATATTCAGCGCTATGCTGAACATCCATCGAGTTTGATTTATTTAAATCTCCTAAATCAGTACTTTGACTGACATTTGCGTTTTGAAAACGTTGTTTAAAAAAGGCACGCACTTCATCTAAATTATTCGGATCAGGCAATCCTTCAATCGATTGATTAGCAACAGCTCTTGGCTCAGCCCCTGAAATTTCAGCTTCTTCGACAGTTGACACCCCCGCAAAAGCTTGTCTTAAAGACGAAACGCTCAAAATGAAATATATTGCAAGAAAAAGTTTTTTCATAAAAATTATCCTTTATATTAACATTTCAGACATATTTTGTATTATATATAAGACTTAAGAAAAGTCACAACATTTTTTCCAAGGAGGGCAACTTATGAACAACAAAATTGCAGCCATCATTTTAGGTGCGGGCAAAGGAACCCGCATGAATTCTGATTTACCAAAAGTCATGATGCCTATTAAAGGTGTTTCAATGATTAAAAGAATTATTAATACTCTTGAAGAGCTTGACGTTGATGAAATTGTGACTGTTATTTCAAAAGATGGTGATATTGTTAAACGCGAGGTATCACCTTATAAAACCTGTGTCCAAGAAAGCCAGCTTGGAACAGCTCATGCGGTTATGTGTGCCAAAGATTTGTTGGAAGGATTTAATGGTACTGTTTTAGTTATATTTGGCGATACACCATTAATTCGCAAAGAAACATTTTTAAATTCGGTTCAAAAAGTACGTGAAGGTTATGCTGTTGTTGTTTTAGGCTTTGAGCCAAAAGATCCTGCACGTTACGGCAGGCTTAAAATGCAAGGCAATGAGCTTATTAAAATTGTAGAATATAAAGATGCAACAGATGATGAGCGCACAATTCAATTTTGTAATTCCGGTTGTATGGCTTTTGATGGTCATTATCTATTTGATATTTTATCTCGAATTGGTCACAACAATGCTGCCGGTGAATATTATTTGACAGACGCCATCGAAATTGCGCGCCAAATGGGGTTGAAATGCACTGCAATTAAAGGTAATCCGCAAGAGGTTGCCAGTGCAAACACGCGTGAGGAGCTTGCCATTTTAGAAAACTTTTTTGAAAGCCAAAAGCATGTTCAATAAACTCAAAAAACATTTGTTTTTTACAGTTATTTGCTTGTTAACTCTTCTTTATTTTCTGTTTTTGAGTTTGATTTTTTTTGCACCAAAAGTAGATACTCTCGATCGAGGTTTTACAGTTTGCACAAAAAGTCTGATTGATGAAATTTATACTTGTCAAAACAAGCAGTATCTATGTGTTATAAAAGCTATTCTAAAAAATAATATTTGTGATTTTAAGGTTGTGAAAGACGGCTTGATTTTATGGATAGAAGGCAAACAAGAAAGGCCTTGGTCTAATTATTTTTTCGAACCTTCTATTATGCAAGCTGAGATTTCGAACGACCAAGTAGCAGATGGCTATGATTTAGATAGCTTAAGTACTCTCAAAGAAATGGAAACATTAAACAAAAAACGTATTGAACTTGAAAAGAATCTATACCAAATTAAAAACGAGCTACCAACATTAAAAGAGGATAAAAAAGATGAAAAATAAAACTTTGCCTGCATGGGATTTGTCCGACTTATATAAGAGTATTCATGATCCAAAAATCCAAAAAGATCTCAACAAATACAAGAAGCAAATGCTTGATTTTCAAAAACGTTATAAAGGAAAACTTGCGACCCTTTCAAGCGACGAATTCTTAGAAGCCTTAAAACAGCTTGAAAAAAATTCAATTCTCAGCGCTCGTTTAGGTGGATTTGCCTATCTCAATATGTCCACACAAATGAAAAATGCCGAAGCTATGGTTTTCTACCAAAACATCTCTGAAACACTGACACAATATGCAAAGCCTTCAATCTTTTTTTCTCTTGAATTAAATAAACTCCCTGATTCGACACTGACAAAATGGTTTCAAAATAAGGATGTGGCTTTTTATAAACCTTTCATCGAACGTGTTCGAAAATACAAAAAATTTGAACTTTCTGAAGAGTTAGAAGAGCTGTTGCTTGAAAAATCAGTTACCTCATCACAAGCATGGGTTCGCTTATATGAAGAAAGCTCATCTCGACTTGAATATGTTGTTGACGGCAAAAAATATAATGATGCTGAAATTTCAAAATTGCTGTTAGATAAAAATCCTGACATCAGGCACAAAGCAGGCAAAGAACTTAATCGCGTTGCCAAAGACAATGCGCCGCTTTTCGCCCTCATCTATAATATGATTATGAAAGACAAAGCGATTGAAGACAACAAGCGCGGTTTTAAAAAGCCGATTTCGGCCCGCAATATGGCAGAAGACGTTCAAGACAAAGTTGTTGAGACGCTTTCTGAAACTGTCAGAGAAAATTACAAAAATATTGCTCATCGCTTTTATAAACTCAAAGCAAAATGGCTTGGCGTTGACAAAATCAGCTATTGGGATAGAAATGCACCACTTCCATGGTCGGCAGATATTTCTTATTCTTGGGATGAAGCTGTACAAACTGTTTTATCTGGTTATGAACGCTTTTCTCCAAAACTTAGAAAAATTGCCGAAGATTTTTTCAAAAACAATTGGATTGATGTTCCTCCAAGGGACGGCAAAAGAAGCGGTGCCTATTGCAGCAGCCCTATTGCAAGCATGCATCCTTATTTGTTTTTAAATTTTACTGGCAAACAAAACGATGTTTTAACATTAGCTCACGAACTCGGGCATGGCTGTCATCATCAATTGCGACTCAAAAATGGTGATTTAAACGAACATTCACGAATGACGACAGAAGAAGTCGCTTCTGTGTTTGGTGAAATGCTTGTTTTTCAAAATCTTTTAAACAACTTGAAAGATGACAAAGCAAAGCTTTGTTTACTTGCTTCCAAAACAAGTGATATGATTAATACAGCCATTCGACAAATTGCATTTCACTTTTTTGAATTGCGCGCCCATAATGAACGAAAGCAAGGCGAAGTTTCAGAAAACCGTTTGTGCGAAATCTGGCTTGAAGAGATGAAAGCTAGCTTAGGAAACCATGTTGATGTTGGTCCAGATTGCCAATATATTTGGTCGCAGGTTGGTCATTTTTTCTTTTTGCCTTTTTATGTTTATGCATATTCATTCGCCGATTGTTTGGTCAATTCGCTTTATCAGGTTTATCAAACAGGTCATGTTCAAAACTTTGAAGACAAATATCTCCACTTACTTTCTCAGACAGCTATTGGCGCGTATGAAACAATTTTAAAACCCTTCGGTTTAAACCCCAATGAACCTATGTTTTGGCAGCAAGGATTAAACCTTATCTCATCATATATTGACGAGCTTGAAAGGTTGGATAAAAAGCTGAAAATATAGTTTTTTAAAACTTCAATCCACGCTCCTGTTTGCATTTCAATCAGGGGCTTTTTTATCTATACTTTATTAACGCAATTTTTACAAGTTTAGGGCTACTATAACACAGGTTTTTGTATTTAAAATCAGGAAAGAAAGATGATTTTAAGGTTATTTCGCTTTGTGTTATTGCTCGTTTTGTGTTTGTTTGCATCAAAATCTGAAGCATATTTACAGACTTTAAATCCCGAAAGTTTTAATCGGCTATACGCTTTAGCTGCTCAAGGGGACGTGTCTTCTATTATGAATGCCGTCAGCCGAGGTTTAAATGTAGATGCCCTAAATTCAGAGGGTGATACAGGTTTATGTGTGGCTGCCAAAAGACGAAACAAGACGGCTTATAAAAGCTTTATCCGATCTGGAGCAAATGGCTCTCACCCTTGTACTTGGGAAATTAGTGGTTATCAAAATTTTCAAAATTCTGTTTGGGCACCGGCTACCAAAAACCAAGATACAGCTGTTGTTGCAAACTATACAGGAAGCGCTTGGTCATGGAAAAAGAAGGCTCTTGTTGGTGCCGGAGTTGTGGCCTTAATTGCCGGCGGTGCTCTGGCTTTAAGCTCAGGCGGCGGTGGCGGATCAAAAAACAAAGAAGATCCCAACTGCCTTCATGGTTATTGGAAAGGCGATGTTTGTGTTTGTGCAACAGGTTATTCAGGCACAAAGTGCGATGCTTGTGCTTCCGGCTATGATCATTACGGAACAAAAGAATGCTACAAACATTTAAATTGCGAGCATGGTTATCAAAAGGGCAATAAATGCGTTTGCAACACAGGTTATGGCGGAAATTTGTGCCAAGGTTGTGCAGATGGTTATGGTAAAGACAGTACTGGTATTTGTGTCCTTTTGTCCGGCGATATTTATGGCAATGACTCAAACTCAAATTACAATTACCACAACACAATTTCAATCAACAATCAAGACTACGCTAATGTCTATGGTATGTTTTATGATGCCGGGGACACAATTCATTGGCACTATTTAGATGCCGACAAATTTGCAAACACTTATAAAAGGGCTGAAAGCCAAAAAGTCATTATTGTTACCGGTCAAGACAGTGAAGGCAAAGATGAAACTGAAGAGGTTGATTACGTTCCCTTAAACGAACATCACACAATTGAAATCAGCAATGAAAGTGACGGCAGAGTTTATGGCATGTATTCTAATAATGCAAACACAATATATAATCTTTATATTGTGGTTGAGGGCAGCGGTATTGTTGCCAAAGGAACGACATCAGAAGAACTACGATCTTTACCCGGTCTTGCAAGTGCAAACATCGACATTTATAATAAGGGTGATGGTTATGTTTATGGTATTTGGGGCAATGGCGAAATTTTAAGCGGTGAGTTTAATACAGGCTCAGCCGCCGATGGCTCTGAAGCAAAGCTCAATTCAAGCATTAATATTTATAATAATGGTGCCGGAAATGCT
>CADBSM010000117.1 GCA_902797315.1 uncultured Pseudomonadota bacterium
CTCTCATATGCTTGGTAGAAAATAAGCACCTTAGGCTTTTATTTTAGGGGTTAAAATATGTATTTCATGGCAACCTAAGGTGTTTATTAAAAAGGGCGGAAAGAATCATCTTTCCGCCCTTTGGCTGTTTTACAAAAACTACCCTATGCTTTCGCGAATAGAAGGCAAAATTTCAGGTTTTTCACCAATTTCAATCAATGTGCGTAATTTTTTTGAAATGTATTCAAATTCTTCCTCGCTCTGCGTATGCACATATGCCAAAGGCGTTTGTTCATCAACCTCATCACCAATCTGGCAAAAATTTGAAAAACCTGTTGCATGATCAATCGTTTGCAAAGGATGTGTGCGACCACCTTTCATTTCAATCAGCAAAAGACCGATATCCCTTACCGACATATGCTTTATAAAACCCTTTTTAAAACCAAAAACAGGTCGAACAATTTGAGCTTGAGACATATATTTTTCAGGGCTCTTAATAAAATCAGACGGACCGCCTAACAACATAATCATTTGTGCAAAGCGTTCCAAGGCCTCACCAGAGCTTAATACTTTTTCAATTTTGAGCCTTGCTTCTTGTTCATTTTGAGCAATTTTACAACCCGTCAATACCTTAACACATAAGGCTTTTGTCACCTCATCAAGACGCTGATTAACATGATGTCCTTTTAGATATTCGACTGATTCAGAAATTTCCAAAGCATTGCCGACTGTGTAACCTAAGACAGAGTTCATATCAGTAAGCAGAGAAGTGGTTGGCGTCCCAGCTCCTTGAGCGACCTCAACAATTGACTTTGCCAACGTCACAGCATCATCATAAATTGCCATAAAAGCCCCTTGTCCAAATTTGACATCCATCACAAGATAATCGAGACCCGCGGCAAGTTTTTTAGACAAGATAGATGCTGTAATCAAAGGAATTGACTCCACTGTTGCTGAAATGTCTCGAACCGCGTAAATTCTTTTATCTGCGGGTGCCAAGTGCCCTGTTTGACCGATAATGGCACAGCCGGCTTGTTTAACTGTCTGTTGAAACAACTCATTAGAAGGCGCCGTTTGATAACCAAAGACAGAATCAAGTTTATCTAATGTTCCGCCAGTGTGCCCTAGGCCACGCCCCGAAATCATCGGGACATAAACGCCACAGGCCGCTAAAATAGGCCCTAGAACGAGGCTCACTTTGTCTCCGACCCCTCCTGTAGAATGTTTATCAACAACAGGGGCGTCTAAATTCCAACGAAGGACATCTCCGGAATCTCGCATAGCAAGCGTTAAATCTATGGTCTCACGTCTATTTAATCCGTTTAAAAACACAGCCATGGTCAAAGACGCAATTTGAGCATCTGAAATCGCTTCTGAAGTAACCCCTTTAATAAAAAAATCTATTTCTTCTTTGCTTAAAGTCTCTTTATTTCTTTTATGTCTGATTATTTCCTGCGGCAGCATTTTATTTCTCCAAATATTTTAAAATAAGACCTTGCAAATCAACAGCACCTTGACGTGCTTCAAAAAGTGTTTCTTCATGATTTAAAGGACCCTCTTGCAAATCTGCACTTTGATTTGTAATCACAGAAAGCCCAACAACTTTCATTCCAAAATAGACGGCAGAAATCACTTCTGGAACTGTTGACATTCCTACAGCATCTGCTCCGAGAGTTCTAAAGGCTTTAACCTCTGCTTTGGTCTCATAATTTGGTCCTACCACGAAAAAATATGTTCCCTCATGAAGTTCTATACTGTTTTCAATCGCCGTTTCTCGCATTTTTTGTTGCAAAACAGGATCGTAAGCAGAACTCATATCTGGAAAACGAGGTCCGTCTAAATCATTGTTAACACCTATTAACGGATTTTGTCCTGAAAAATTGATGTGATCAGTAATCATCATTAAAGATCCAGGCTTCATTCCTGCACGTAAAGATCCGGCAGCATTCGTTGCAATCACTTCTTTAATACCAAATTTTTGATAAGCAGACATCATGTCTTTCACAAACGTTGCTGGGTGTCCTTCATAAAGATGATAACGTCCGCTCATACACAAAACTTCTCTACCGCTCAAAACACCAGCGACCAACTCGGCACGATGTCCTGCAATATGAATCGGTGGAAAACCTATCTGATTATAGCTTACAACAATCTTATTTTCTATTTTTTCAGTTAAAGACCCTAACCCAGAGCCTAGAATAATTAAAACCGTGGGATGAAAATTTCCAAAAGCTTTTTTCAAATTTTGAACATACGTTTCTATCATTGTCGCAAACTCTCTTCGTCAAAATTAAACGGCAACATTTGTCCTAATGTGTATGACTTTTTGATACCTGATAAATCTGCCAAATGAATCGTTGTTTTTTGATTTGAAAATTCTGAAATTCTTTGTAAACAAGCACCACAAGGTGAAATTATTTCTTTTGAATCGGCAACAATCACTATCTCTTGAATTAGATTTTCACCCCCTGCCACCATTGCCGCGATTGCAGCCGTTTCTGCACATATTCCGCACGGATATGACACATTCTCAACATTGGCTCCGACATAAACGTTGCCTTTAGCGCTCAGAATTGCCGCACCCACTTTGAATTTCGAATATGGGGCATATGCATTTTTTCGAGCCTTCACAGCTTTTAAGAAAAGGGATTCAGGTAAAATCATTTTTCCGCCTTTGATAAAAAAATTAATTGATTATAAAGATAATATACATTATTCTGATGATTGGTAAAGATTTTATTGCGTTTCATTCAAGGAGAATTTTTCCGGTGTTCAAGAAAATATTTTTCAGCATTTTAATCCTTCTGGCATTAATCGCCGGCGGGCTTTCTTACTATGTTTCAACAATTGATTGGAACAAACACAAAGACAAAATTGCCGAACAAATTGAAGACATTACCGGCAAAAAAGTGGTGATCAACGGTAAGATTAATTTTACAATCTTTCCAACCCCACACCTGAACGCAAAAGACATCAAAATTTATAATACTGAAGCAGATGTTTCTAAAGAGCCATTGGCTGAAGTTAAAGAAATGGTCACAGATTTAAGCTTAATACCTTTAATGCGCAAAAATTTTGTGATTGATAAAATGAATTTGGTCGGAGCACGTATCGTTGTCGAGTTTTTAGACAACGGTAAAACAAACTGGTATTCTGATGTTGATCAAGATCAAAGCTTTAGTTTGTCCGATGTCGACATTGCCTTTAATTCAATTACTTTACAAAATTCAATCGTCCGCATCATCAATAAAGCCTTTGATACTGATGTAACTTTCACAAAACTAAATGCTGATATTACTGCTCAAAGCATTGTCGGTCCTTTTCGAATTGATGGAAACTTTGTCAAAGATAATACGCCGGCCGGTTTTGCCTTAAATATCGGTACACTATCCGAAAGCTTTTCAACCTCGCTTAATCTTGTTTTGACACACCCTTCGTCTGAAAGCTATGCTCGTTTTGATGGTTCTATTTTATCTAATAATAGCGAAATTCAAGGTAACTTCACTATTGAATCGCAAAAACCTTCGACTTTTTTAAATACGATTTCCGGACAAATTTTATTGCCTGAACAGTATAATTACCCTCTTGCTTCTTCGATTGAATTAATGATCAACCCTCAGCAAATCGATTTGAGCAGCTTTATCATCAAATACGGAGACAACACCGCCGGCGCTGGAAAACTTTTAATTCCGCTTAAAAGCATAACAACAGATCCTAAAAAGATTGAGGTGTCATTTGAAATGACAGATCTTGACTTAATGCCGTTGGCAGCCATTCTGGAAGAATACCTCAAAAAATACGATCAAGGAAAAACTCCGTTCGAGCCAGCTTTCGAATATAATTTAGTTGCCGATATGACGGCTATGCGTGCACACTATCAAGGACAAGCTATTCGAAATTTGAAGTTAAGTGCCGATCTTGTCAACAACGTTTTAAGTATTAAAAATTTATCGGGTCTCTTGCCTGGAGATACAGATTTATCAGTTACTGGCGATATTTTTGAAAATGAAAAATTGCTTTCTTACGATTTGAAAGTTCAATCTTTAAGTCAGGACTTTTTAAAGCTTCTTGACTGGCTTAAGATTACTCCGAAAACTTATGCACAAGCAACTTATCGAAATGCACGTGCTATTTTTGGATTATCCGGCAATTTGAATCAAATTAAAATTATGCCTTTTGATTTTAATCTTGATAAAATTGAATTATCTGGCGCTCTAGGTTTTAATCGCGACAGACGAAACGCTTTGTTCATGTCGCTCGAAAGTTCTAATATTAACTTAGACAATTATCTACCTCCTTTATCTCCTGAAGAAAAAAAGCTTTCTGCACTACGACAGATTGAAATTTTACTCAAACAATTGAAATTTTTAAACGATATTGATGTTCGCGCTGAACTATTTTTAGGACTAGGTATATATAACAAAATTCCATTTGAAAATACAAAAATTGTTATGGACGCCAAAGACGGAAAAATCAACTTACAACAATTTGATATCAAACAAATTGCCTCTGCAAGTGTGTCGGCTCAAGGTGTCCTTGCTAATTTGAGCGTTTCTCCTTCTTTTGAAAACTTCAAATATGAATTTCACACATCTGATTTTGTGAACTTTCAAAAGAAAATTGATATTGATTTTCCTGATTGGCCATTTTTTAAAAATGCAAAAAATGTTTCTATAAAGGCTATTGCCTCGGGTACTTTTGATAGTTCAAACGCCAAAATGATTGCCAAAGTCGAAAAAACAAATTTAAGTTATACTGGTCGAGTTTATCGCCAAGAAAATGAAAACTATTACCGAGGTAAATTAGAAGTAAAAACCCCTGACTTTGTTGATTTTGCCAATCGAATTAACCTAACTTACAACCCACCTGCTTTATCGTCTAGTATCATGACCTTCGACTCAGATGTGGAAGGAAAGTTTAACAATTGGCGCGCCAATAATTTCAATGCATTCATTGGATCCAATAATTTTACAGGCTCTTTTAGTTATATCAAAAAACAAGACAAACCGAACATTCGTGCTGATATACAGAGCAATGTTTTTGAGTTTGATCGTTTTATTTATGAACCTAAACAAACACAGTTAGCTAAAACAAATATCCGTACTGCACAATTTTTATCCAAACCCACCTGGAACAACGAAAAATTTGACTATTCCATAATTCAAGAATTTAACATCGATGCTAATTTAGCCATTAAAAATTTAAGTTATAAAAATAATGATATTGAAAATGTTAAACTTGGGCTACGTATTCAGGATGGAGTCATTGACATCAAAAATTTAACCGCCAATAAAAACACGGCAAAAATTGAAGCAAATATGAACATTCTCACCGAAGGAGCTGCAAAAATTTCGGGTTCTTTGAATGTCTCAAATTATGTCATCGAAAATCTAGGAGGCTCAACTTATAGTTTGCTGTCTGGTTTAGGCTCTTTCAAAAGTGAATATACCGCTTCTGCAGATTCAGTTATTGATTTTATTAAAACATTAAATGGTAAAATTTCATTTGATATTTCAAATACAACTATCAAGGGCATAGATGCTATAGCAATTGAAGAAGATTTAACTCAAAGAACACGATCCGATCACTTAGATGTCTTTTTGGAGCAAAACCTTAAGAACGGACAAAGTCGCTTTAATATGCTTGGGGCAGAAATCAATATCAGCAACGGGCAATATCAGCTTCAAGATGCTATTATAAGTTCGGATAGAGCCACTATTGACTTTAGCGGACAAGGCTCTCTTATTGCTTGGGATGGTGACTTAAATTTTACATTTACTTTTGAACAACTCAAAAATCAAATATCTCCCATTTATTTTCAATTGAAGGGACCTCTAGAAAATCCAGAACTTACGGTTAATACCTCAAAAATTAAGGATAAATATGACACGCACTGGCAACAACTGGAGCAAGAGGCACAAAACAAAGAAAATGCTAGAAAAAAAGCTTTAAAAGATCGCATGGATATAACGCAAGCAAGAGTTTCTAAATTAATGAGTTTAATCAATTCAGAAATTCGAACACGCATTCGTCGCTATAAACAATTTGCTCAGGGAAAATCAAATAACAATGCTTACGAAAGTGTTGAAGTGCAGACAGATGATATCTATAAAAACCTTTATGATATGTCTGAAAAAGCCGAGATACCCTACAACAATACTGATATCGATGACATGAATTTACAGCTTGATGTTTTTGAGCCTAGTTTAGAAGAATTTATTATACGACTCGATGATAACTATATGTTTGATTTAAAGCTGCAAGCAGCTTCTGATTTTCAAAAGATTACGAACATATACAGCAACTCGCTTGAGAAATCTAAGAACTACCAGAATACTCTAAATTCATATACGATGCGTCTGCTTCAATTAGGTTCTTTGGTCGTTTTAGATCAGCTTGACACCGTTCGTGAAAACAGATCCATCATTGAGGCTTCAATCAGAAACATTGCTGATGTGTATGGTCAAGCACAAGGTCTGAAAAATCAAATTGAAAAAGCTGAAAAAATTCTCATCATTGATAAATATTATCAAGATATGAACGATGTTTTAAAAGCTGGCACATCTGAGTTTGAAAAACTAAACACTGCTCTTGAAAATTTATTCTTATACATTCAAGACGTTGTTTATTTTGAACAAACAGGCAAACATAAACAAAGACCAGACAAGAAAACCTCACTTGGTTCTTTTGACTTTCCATCTCATGTTGAAGATAAGACATCTGAACAAGATTCACAACACTTGATGGCTGAAAAAACGCAAAACAAAGCTCCTGTAAAGTTCAACATAGAAGCAAAACCTCAAGAAGAACAAATAGCCCCCGTCCCAACGGTTGAGACTGTTTTAGAACCGGAAGCTTCTGTAGCTTCCACAGCGGCAGAGCCTGAAGCACAACCTCTTTTAATTAAAAGTGCTGATGATTACACCTCAAAACCTGTTATCAGCGGAACAGTGTCAAGAAAAGGTCAAGTACGCTCTAAGCCTCAAGAAGATAAATCAAATCAACAGCTTTTGCGTCCTGTTAGTGGCGAAGTTTTGATTGAAGGTACTGTTTCAAGGAAATAAGAGCTCAGAATCGTGTATTGAGCCAAACACCGCGTTCAATATGACCATCTAATATTTTATCTGGCACGCGCTGACCTCCGAATCGAGCCAGGGCTTTTTGCAAAACTCTATCTGAAGCATAATTTTCAGCGTGGCAAAACAGCAGAGCCTCATTAAGATGTAGATTTTGAGCACACCACTTGAGCGCCAACTCCAAACCTTTCAAAGCATATCCCTGACCTCGATATGAGGGCACAATTTGATAAGCAATATGACCTCCTGTTTGTCGGAGATGTTCATTTAAAAAATGCCGAATATCAAATATCCCTACAAAATTTTTTTCATCAAAAAGCCAAAGTAGAGTACTTGGAACGCGACCTTGAGGTTGTTCTGAAGATTTAAGAGAATTTAAAAAATCGAGATACCCTTCAAAATTCTGCTCAGCAAAAACAACGGCCTTTTTAGACGCACTAACATCATAAGGCGTGGGATTGTTTTTTATTTCTAGAAGACCTGAACGCACAAGTTCAAAATCTGCTGAGCTTATTTCTTTTAACTCAATCGTCATTGATTGTTTTCTTCCCCAGGTTTGAGCGTTACTTTCACACGTTTAACGCGCATTTTACCTGCAGAAATAACCTCATAGGTACAATACTCATCTTCGACTTTATCGCCAACTCTAGGAGCACGCCCCAAAAGCGTAAAGACATAACCGCCAATTGTGCTTTCGTCTCTTTCACATTCAGGTAAACACATACATTCATAGGCATCTTCGACAAGAACTTTACCATCAAATTCGCACACTCGATCACTCAATTTTCTAATTTCAGCAACCTCGTTAATATCATGTTCATCCATAATATCGCCGACAAGCTCTTCTAAAATATCTTCCATGGAAAGCATACCTGCTGTTCCGCCATATTCATCAACAACAATAGCCAAGTGTGTATGTTTACGCATCATTAAATGCAACACTTCTGAAATTGATTGATTTTCAGGCACAAACAAAACTTGACGCGCAATTTTATTTAAGCGACCTTTTTCCAATTTTTCCTCAGAGTGCTCTAACAAATCTCTGATATGAATCATGCCCACAACATTATCTTTATCTTCATTACACAAAGGATATCTTGTATGTTTTGTTCGTTTAACAAGATTCATTACGGCACTAAAATCATCATCTAAATAAAGGCATTGCATATCTTGCCTTGGAATCATAACCTCGTGCGCAAAAATTTCTGAAAAAGAAATAGCGTTTTGAATAATATCACGTTCTGTATCATCAATAACACCGCCCTTTTGAGATGCATTAACAATCAACTTAATTTCTTCTTCAGAATGGGCCATATCTTCTTCTCGTGCAGGCTCAACACCCATTAAGTGCAAAATTTTGAGTGTCAGCATATCAAGCACCCAAATAAACGGATAGAAAAAGCGTTTAAATGTATAAAGCGGATAAGCAATATACAAGACAAAAGTTTCTGTCTTTTGAATAGCTAAAGATTTTGGAATAAGCTCACCTAAGACAACGTGTAAAAGTGTAATTAAACCAAAAGAGACACCAAAGCTGACAGAATGCAACAAAATTGGATTGTGTTTGAATAAACCGCCGAGCAAATCTTCAAAAAGACGAGCAACAGCAGGCTCCCCAACCCAACCCAAGCCAAGAGATGCCAGCGTAATGCCAAGCTGAATAGCACTTAAATAACTGTCCATATGTTCAGTAATTTTCAACGCAATAGCCGCACGTTTATTGCCATTTCCGGCCAACTCTTCGAGTTTCGTGCGTCTGATTTTGACAATAGCAAATTCAGAAACCACAAAAAAAGCATTAAACAAAACGAGAATTAAAACAAAGACAAACTTAAAAAAATAAATATAGAAGGGATCCATCTTTTTCTTGTATTACCTATATCATTTAAAAAACTGAGGTCGATTATATTCTGATAAGTTCAGATTGTCAATATAGATTATTCAGGTTCAAAACTCTTTTTCTTGACAAACTTTGTATTCACTGGTACACTGTATTTATCAGTTTATTTTTAATTTTCTATATATATGAAAAAGTTACTATTTTTGCTGATGTTGATGCTTTCTGCATTAATATCAAAGGCTCAGGTGTATGATATATACATTCCTGACGGGGTTGTTTTGACAAACAACCAATGGCACATGGACGGATATTCGATTATTGAAGCCAACAACTATCGATATCTAGTCATTCATCCAAACGGCTACAATTATTACAATTTGCCGCCGTTTGATGTCGCTTCTTTTGCTTACAGAACCGCTGATGTGATTGTGGATTACAGACCTTATTTTTACAACAACACATTAGGTTGGTTTGCCAAAGGCCAAAGAGCTTCATACTTTTGCTATCCTTATGGTGGGTATATTGTGCTTTCAGTGGCGCCTATTTATTACAATTACTGGTATCAATTTGAACGTTTACGCTACTTAAACATGCGGTACCATTATTGGTTTAGGCCAGGCTATCGACCAAGACCGGCCCCTTATCATCGCCAACCGGGTTACAGACCCACGCCGCCACCAAGGCACACACCTCATCACGGGATAGGCCACAAGCCCAGATTACAGCAGCAACCGAACAGGAACAGACCACCGCAACACATCCAAAGGGACAACACTTTGCCACCAAGACAAAATGCTACCCCTCAAAGACAATCTGGCAGGTCCGGTTCTCAAACTGTTCGTCCAGCAAACCCTCAAAGACAGAACAACAATGTGCAACGTTCTTCTGGTTCATCGAGGCAGAATTCATCATCTGGCACACGGCGCAGATAACTTATGAAACGCTTAAATCATTTGATTTAAGCGTTTTTCTCATTTTAAATTAAAAAAATATAAAAAATCAGTTGACGCAACAAAAAAGATACGTTAAAAGATGTTTGGTATGGAACGTTGGCAGAGTGGTAATGCAGCGGATTGCTAATCCGTCATCCCCTTAAAAGGATGCATAGGTTCGAGTCCTATACGTTCC
>CADBSM010000118.1 GCA_902797315.1 uncultured Pseudomonadota bacterium
AAAAAGGGCGGAAAGAGAATATCTTCCCGCCCTTTGATTGTTTTTTGATTTGTTAAATGTTTTGTTTTTGAATTTTATAGTGTTCATAACCGCCAGCGTAGCTTAAAACATTCTTAAAGCCGTTTAAAATTAAAATTCTGGATACAAGATAACTTGTATATCCTTTGAAGCAATACACAAATATCGTTTTGTTTTTATCAAGTTCCTGCAGCCTTGCTCTGATTTGAGCTGCCGGAATGTTAATGGCGCCCTTTATATGTTCTTGCTTGTAAGATTTTTCGGGTCGTACATCTAAAATAATCATATCAGATGAAGGTTCTTCAAAATAAGGTTCGAATAAATGATTTCTTGCATTTTCAATAGCCATGCCAATCAAGTTAATCGGGTCTTTGGCAGAAGAGAAGGGAGGCGCATAACAAAGTTCGGCATCTCTTAAATCAGATATCGTACCTTTCATATGCATAATGCTTGCAATGATATCAATGCGTTTATCAACACCTTCTTTGCCGACAGCTTGTGCTCCTAAAATTTTGCCGTCAGGGGCATAAAGCACTTTAAGTGTTAACTTTGAAGCATTCGGATAATACGCTGCATGAGAATTTGAAGCAATAATCATCTTCTGATAAGAAATATGGGATTGTTTTAAAAGAGATTCATTGGCGCCTGTAAAAGCAATGCATAAATCAAAAACTTTGATAATGCCTGAGCCCTGAATGCTTAAATTGGTATATCCTTGTTTGCAAATATGGCTGGCAATGAGGCGCCCCTGTCTATTGGCAGGACCGGCCAAGGCTGTCATTTTGAGCTTGCCTGAAACAAAATCTTGAACAACGATGTTGTCACCGCAGGCATAAATGTCTTTAATGCTTGTTTGCATAAACTCATCAGTTAAAATTGAACCTTTTTCATTTGTTTTGAGTTCGCTATCGATTTCAAAAGATGTGGCAGGTTTTTGCCCCAAAGCTAGAATAACGCAGTCAGATTGAATTTGTTCACCTGAGCTCAAAATAACAGAATTTTCAGTCGTTTTTTGAACGGATTTTGATAAATATAAATCAATATTATGAGTTTTTAGCGCTTGATGAATGTAAGCGGCTATATCCGAATCAACCGTTGGTAAAACATGGCAATTGAGTTCTATTAAGGAAATTTTTATGCCAAGATGTGCTAAATTTTCAGCAATTTCTAAGCCGATAAATCCGCCGCCGACAACAACAATATTTGAAGGCTTGTGCCGGGTTATGAACTCTTTGATTTTGTCTGCGTCATTCAAATTTTTGAGAACAAAATGAGGTATATTGTCTAAGCCATCAATGTGTGGTAAAATAGGTTTTGCACCGGTTGCCAAAACCAACTTGTCATAACAAAATACCTTGTCATCTCCTGTGGTAATTGTTTTTTGTGAAGTGTTAATTTTGCAAACTTCGGTGTTGAGATAAATATCAATATTAAAAAGTGTCTCAAAGCTTTGTTTTGATAAAATTTGCATCTGTGAACGCTCTGTGATAATCTCGCCCACAAAATAAGGTAAACCGCAACTTGCAATTGAAATTTCAGAAGTCTTTTCTAAAATCGTAATTTCAGCTTTTTCATCAAGCCTTCTTAAACGTGCGGCGCAACTGCATCCGGAAGCTCCGCCGCCGACAATAATAACTTTCATTTTTATCTCCTTTGTGTATTTGTAAAAATATAAAATATGATATCTTCTCTCTCAAGTTTGTTCAAGGATATCTTCATTAAAATACGGCAGTTGTTAAAAAATAAGAATTTTTGCGTTGATGTGATTAATTTTTCAGTTTTGTTTGATTAGTTCTGTTTTTGGCTTGAAAGTCAATTTTTTTTTACATACAATATATTGAAATTTTTTCTGGTGAGGTGTTGTGTATGAAAAAATATGTTTTACTCACGTTGTGCTTTTGTTGTGCTTTTTGTGCTAATCTTCGGGCGCAGACGGCTGATCTTGCCTCTTCAATGCTTGAAAAAGAGCCACCCTTGCAAACGGTTAAACAACAAGATGATCAAAAAATTGCAGATGATCGTGGTATCTTCTCCTTTTTAAATTTTTCATTTGTAAAAAAACCTCTGTCGTTTTTTGAATCAGAAGATGAAAAAACAGATGGAAATGCTGATGAAAAGACACAGCAAGTCGTTAAAGAAACACCTTTGGAAAGAGCAACGAGGCTGGCAGAAGAAGGAAATGTTGATGCCGCTTTGTCCTTAGGATATATGTATTTATATGGTCAAGACGGTGTTCAAAGTGATTATGATAAAGCTTTTCATTTTTATGAGTTGGCGGCCAAACAAAATAATACGATTGCTTTAAACAATCTTGGAAGCCTTTATTTTAATGGTATAGGAACCAATGTAAACTATAAAAAAGCCGCAGAGCTTTTTTTGAAATCGGCTCAACTTGGCAATGATGATGCGGCTGTTAATTTAGGTTTTATTTATTTGAGTTCCGGTCGGCAAGAATATTTTGAGCCGGCAATAAAGCTTTTTGAACAGGCGGCTGGCGCCGGGAATAATACAGCTAAGTTTGTTTTAGGTTATGCATATTATAAGGGTTTTGTGGTTGAACGTGATTTTCATAAAGCTGTCGAACTTATTAGAGATTCTGCTAATGCAAGATTTGATGAAGCGCACTATGTTTTTGCACAA
>CADBSM010000119.1 GCA_902797315.1 uncultured Pseudomonadota bacterium
CATGTAAACCACATAAAGAATCTAACTCTTGCCATAAATCAATATTTTTTACATCACCTCTTTTATTGGCTGTTTTCCAGCCATTTTTTTTCCAATTTTCAAGCCACTGTGTCACCCCATCCATAACATATTTGCTGTCGGTATAGAGTGTAATGTTGCACGAACTTTTTAAGGCTTTTAAAGCTTCTATCACGGCGGTCAACTCCATTCGATTGTTTGTAGTTTCAAGACTTGAGCCGGAAATTTCTTTTTCAACATCTTTATACCTTAAAACAGCGCCCCATCCACCAATTCCTGGGTTGCCACTGCAGGCTCCATCAGTATAAATTTCTACACGTTTTTGCATTGTTTTAAGCACTTTTAAAAAATGTTGTTAAAAATTCGTTCATTAAGGCTTCTTCTTCATTTTCGCTTCTCAAAGCCTTAGCCACAAAAGACCTTAACTGGTTTTTTGTTAAAAAGATTCTAAAATCCTTAGGTGTGGCATTTTCGGCACCAATAACACCATTCAAACAAAAATCCTCTTCCCCGAAAGGTGAAAGAATAATCTGCATGGTTGTAAATTTCAGTTTACCTCTTGGAGGCAAACGCATTTCAGGTTTTGTCATTAAATTAAAATGGCCGGCGATACCACTTGAAGCATCCATTTGATTATAGCCCAAAAAACGAACCTTATTATATTCGCTACCGGTCTGTTCTGTCGTGCACGAAAAATAAAGCTCTTTTGCAATTGCATTACTTTGATTGTCTGCGATAATTGAAAAGCTGATTTTAATGTATTTTTTGGGAGGATTATCTATTGTTTTGGGATAAAGAATATCTTCATCAACATTTTCCAGAATTTCTAAATTTTTATCTTCCAATACAAGATCAATATCTGGCTGGGGACGCTTTCCGAACATACCGGCAATAACCGCATAAGGTGCCGGCACATTATTTGAACCTGATCTGATGTATATTGTACTGTTTGATGTTGTCATCAAAGGTGTAATCTCTGATTTTGGAATATACGTAGCAACAAAGCCATCACCATTTTGATCAACACTGATAATGTGATTGCGCACTTTGTTATGACTTGGGATGGTGCAACCCGAAATGGCATTTTCAAGCCAGCTCAAGAAACGATGCACATTTTTAACTTTCACTTTAGCTTTAGCAACATCACCGACCTGTGTATCACGTGAACATTCAACGCCCCAAACAATAACACCGCCTTCGGAATTTCCAAACCCTGAAATAGCTTTGGCCAAATTCCGACGATCGTCTTTATGAAGTGTCGTAAAATTTTTGCCTGTCGAAACAGCTTGCTTAAAATCTAGAAAAAGCTCTTCTGTTTGCAAATTTACAATAAACTCATCAATCGCGTCTTCACCGAAATAAACGAGTTTTTGAAAAATATCTTCAGCGCGGGACATGACGGTCTCCTTGAAAAAAAATAGCCTTTACTCAACCGATTATAATTTCAAATCGCAAACAAAGATTTAAGATTTGAGATTATTTTGCAAATCTTCATATGAAGGATATTCTTTGATACTGCCAAGCAAAGTGTATGTCGGGTTAGATGAAAAAAGGAGCTGTGCCGCTTTTTGTATGTCATCACGAGAGACGGCATTCAAACGCTCAATAATTTCTTTTGTATCAATAATTCGGTGGTGAATAAGATATTGTCGAGCTAAAACCTCAGCGGTTGATGATGAACTTTCAAGCGACACCAACATACTAGCTTTAAGCTGCGTTTTAGCTCTGTCAAGCTCTTTTTGATCAACTTTTTCCTGCATCACTTTTTTGATTTGATCTGAAACAACAGGAAGAAGCTGCTTCAATTCTTCAGCCGTCGTACCGGCATAAATACCGAACAAACCGTTTTTGCTATGTGAATTTGTAAAACTGTAAACCGTATAAACTAATCCTCTTTTTTCTCTAATTTCTTGAAACAATCTTGATGACATTCCCCCGCCAAACAAAGTTGAAAAAACAGAAACAGAATAGTACATCGGATTTTGATAATGAATGCCCTTAAAACCTAGCAGCATATGAACTTGTTCAATATCTCTTTTTTCAAGATAAAAACCACCTTGATACATTTGATCTGAAACAGAAAATGATGCCTTGTTTTTAAAAACACCTAAACGCTGTTCAACCATTTTTACAAAATCATCATGACAAACATTTCCGACAGCAACCACAATCATATTATTTGTGCCATAATAAGATTTCATATGCGAGCGCAAAAGCTCTGGGCTAAAAGAACGGACTGTATCCGCCGGCCCTAAAATTGTTCGACCAATCGGATCGTTTTGAAATGCTGTTTCTTGAAAATAATCAAAGATAGCATCATCAGGCGTATCAATGCTTTGTTTAATTTCTTGGACAACGACCTCTTTTTCTTTTTGCATTTCCATTTCATCAAAAAGCGGGTGAGCAATAAAATCAGCAATCACATCAACAGCAAGTTCAACATCTTCTTTAAGCATTTTGGCGTAGAAAGCTGTAAATTCGCGAGAAGTATAAGCATTTGTCTGACCGCCAACATTTTCAATATCTTCTGAAATTTGTAAAGCCGTACGCTTTTGGCTGCCTTTAAAAACCATATGTTCTATAAAATGTGAAATGCCATTGACTTCTTTTTTTTCATACCCCGAACCTGTATTGACCCATATGCCGAGAGACACAGTTTCTGTCTGCATTCTTGAGCTTGTTATAATTTGAAGCCCATTATCTAAAGTGGTTTGTTCGTAAATCATGCTAAGGTACCCTATTTAAATTGTCAATTGACAGTATTATATCGCTGATATAAGATAAATCAACTCAAATTAAAAGACCAAGAGGAATATTATAAACATGAAAAAAACACCAAAATTTGCTATTATACTTTCAGGATGCGGACGTGCTGATGGCTCAGAAATTCACGAAGCAACTTGTGCCATGCTTGCCATAGATTGTTTAAACGCTCAATATCAATGTTTTGCGCCCAATATAGAGCAAGCAGTTGTTGTTAATCACTTAACCGGCGAACCTCAAGATGAAAAACGATCTGTTCTGATTGAAGCGGCCAGACTAGCAAGAGGTCATATCTTAGATTTAAAAGATTATCATCCTCAAGAATATGATGGTATTGTTTTTCCTGGAGGTTTGGGCGCTGTAACAAACTGGTGCGATTTTAGTGTATCTGGCGTAAGCTGTGATGTTGATTTTGGTATTCGTAAAGCTATTTTAGACAGCGTTAAATCAAATGTTGTCATTGGTGCAATGTGTATAGCCCCTGTTGTTATTGCAAAAGTATTAGGGTCTAGAGGTGTACACGTCACAATCGGCAATGATATTGGTGTTGCTTCAGCCATCAAAAAAACCGGAGCAGTACATGAACAAAAACAAGCCACTCAAGTTTGC
The DNA here is from genome assembly GCA_902797315.1 of uncultured Pseudomonadota bacterium. Lineage (GTDB taxonomy): Bacteria > Pseudomonadota > Alphaproteobacteria > RF32 > CAG-239 > UBA1254. The sequence continues at coordinate 3,391 of CADBSM010000119.1, forward strand.
ATTGATGAAAACTTAAAAGTCGTTACAACACCTGCTTATATGCTCGCTTCATCTATTAAAGAAGTCTGCGAAGGTGCTGATAATATGATTAAAGCTATGTTAAAACTGATGGAAAAATAAAAAGTTTTTTTTCTTTGCTCATAAAAGCTAAAAAATATCCTTGCGAAAAAACAAAAAAAATGTATGTTAAAAAAAACTTTTTTGCAAAGGATGAACAATGGGCTACGAGCCGCCTCTTATCACACTTAAAAATGCCAAGCTAACCTTTGGTATCAAGCCGCTTTTTGTCGGTTTGGAGATGAGTGTTTCAAAGGGTGACAAAATTTGCCTTGTAGGACGTAACGGCTCAGGTAAATCAACTTTACTCAAAGTGCTTTCTGGTGTAATCGAAGCCGATGAAGCTGAAATGTATGTTGAACCCGCAACCAAAATTGCATATATGCCTCAAGAAGCAGACTGTACTCAATATCAAACACTTCGAGAGGTTGTTTTGTCAGGCCTTGAAAAATACGATCCTTCGCTTGAATATAAGGCTGACATACTCATCAATGAATTTCAGATTCAGCAACATCAAGTGCCTGCTAAAAGCTCTGGAGGCGAAATCAAAAAAGCAATGCTTGCCAAAGCACTCATATCAGATCCTGATGTTTTGTTGCTTGATGAACCAACCAATCATTTAGACATTGAAACCATTGAAAAACTGGAAGTTTTAATTCAAAATTTTGCTGGAGCTGTTGTTGTTATTAGCCATGACAAAATGTTTTTAAACCACGTTTCTCGAAAAACATTTTGGCTGGATAGAGGTTTGCTTTATACCAACAATCAGGGCTTTGCTTTTTTTGATGCCTGGCAGGAACAAATTCTGGAACAAGAAATTATCGCACAGAAATATTTAAACAAAAAAATCGATGATGAATTGGAATGGCTTCATAAAGGGGTCACCGCCCGCCGCAAACGAAACCAGGGAAGATTAAGACGCTTGCAAGCTTTGCGTGAGCAACGGCGCGAACAAATCAAACAGACCGGTTCAATTAATCTTGAAATTGAAACAGGCGAACTTAAGTCCAAAATGGTTATTGAGGCAAAACACATCAGCAAAACATATGATACAAAAGTGCTTGTTAAAGATTTTTCCATACGCGTTTTAAGAGGTAACAGAATTGGTGTCGTCGGTCCTAATGGCGCCGGAAAAACAACGCTCATTAAGTTACTAACTAAAAAAATTGAACCGGATTCTGGTTTTGTACGCATGGGCAAAAACCTCACAGAAGCATATTTTGATCAAAACAGAATAACATTAAATCCTCAAAAAACATTATGGAAAACTTTGTGCCATGAGGGAGACCACATATATGTTCGTGGCCATTTCAGGCATGTTGTGGCTTATTTAAAAGATTTTTTATTTAAACCAGAACAAGCTCAAGCTTTGGTATCGACCTTATCCGGCGGTGAAAAAAATCGTTTGATGCTTGCTTTAGCGTTAGCTCAAGAATCAAACTTTTTAGTTTTAGATGAACCAACCAATGATTTGGATATGGATACCCTAGAGCTTTTACAAGAAGTTTTAGATGAATATGAAGGCACAATTTTAATTGTCAGCCACGACCGTGATTTTATGGACAAGGTTGCAACATCGCTCCTTTATATGAAGGGTGATGGGTCTATTTATGAGCACGTTGGATCATATTCTGAACTTTTAGAAAAGCTAAAAAACACTTCATCTCAACAAACAAAAGCCTTGACTAAAAAACAAACCAAAGAAGACAAACCTGAAAAAGTGCGCGGGACAACAAAACTTTCGTACAAGGATCAGCGTTTGCTTGAAGTTTTGCCCCAAGAAATTGCAGACATTGAAAACAAAATACAATCCATTGAAAAAGAACTTGCCGAAGATACGCAATTATACACAAGAGATTCTAAAAAGTTTGATGAATTAGCCTCATCTCTTCAACAACTTCAACAGCTAAAAGACGAAAAAGAAACCTTATGGCTTGAAATTGGATTGAAAATTGAAAACAAATCAAATGAATAATATCAAATAGCAAAAAACAAAACCCCGCTTCTTGTAAGGCGGGGTTTTGTTTAAATTTAGCGAAGTATCTTCACTTTCACGGCACTAACTCCTTCCGTTGGCCAGGGTGTTTTGTTCAATTCGGCTTCCTTTTTCATCAAATTAAGGTGAGCCAACTTGACAGCAGTTTCCTTGCCATCTGATAATTTTTTGAAAGTTTTACCGTCGACACTTCCATAGAACGCATCCTGCCCTTTTTCATCTGTTGCATAGACAAGCTGTTTGTACTTGGGCGCGATTTCAGTCTCTGCCGTATCTAAATTGTAAAGACCATAACCGGCACCTGTTTGGAAGAAAAGCAGCTGGTAAAAAGGCATGTAAATGAAATGTTCTGCCGGACCAAAAAGTGGATGATTGGGCATATAAACATATTTTCCACCTTGGCTGGTAAAGAAGAGGTAGCTTGGCTTTTCGCCGACCTCACGAATACTCATGTCACTGAACAACCTTTCGCCCGTTCTTGTGTAAAGGGCAAAATTGTTATCCTTGGCGACGATGATTGTCCCCAGACGATAGTAGACTTTTTGCCAAATAGGCTCCACCAGAACAACGTCATTAAGCCCGTTTTTGACGCCGACATACTCCGTGGTCTTGTCTACCTTTTTGGTAAACGAAACCAGGTTATCTCCCAAATCCGTTTCAACAGATTGGTAGCAGGAAGTGGCCATCAATGCCACAGCAGCAACGAATGCTGTAATCAACAAAAATCTTTTCATAATAAAAAATTTTTAAGGGGTTAATAAATGTCAATAATATTAAAGCAATAGACAAATTAGCATATTTTCATTTTATGTCAAGTTTAAAATTTAAAAACAAAACATTTATCAAAGACGCTGAAACAATTTAAGATAAAAACAAGGGCGGAAAGATGATTCTTTCCGCCCTTTGATAAACACCTTAGGTTGCCATGAAATACATATTTTAACCCCTAAAATAAAAGCCTAAGGTGCTTATTTTCTACCAAGCATATGAGAG
>CADBSM010000120.1 GCA_902797315.1 uncultured Pseudomonadota bacterium
AGAGTTGTTTTTCCTGATGTTCCACCAACAGCAACAGATAATGGATATTGGTTGAAAATTTCACTTAATAAATCAGACCTTTTTTCTTTTTTTTTACCTAAATCTAAGGCTTTTTTAACGTCAGGTATAGCATCTTCAACAGCTGTTGAAACATATAAACAATCTGTATCTTTTAGAACAGCTGAACCATCTTGTTTAAAAATTTTTATACCAACACTTTCAAGAGCTGTTTTGTTAAAACTATCTTTTCCTTGGTCAAAACTTCTGTCTGAGCCAAAAACTTGATAGCCTTTATGATTTAAAACTTGAGCAAGGGCGCTCATTCCACTACCAGATATACCACAAAAACTAACTTTTTTCATTTTTTAGAGTTCCTATCTTAATATATTAAAGAGCCTCGTATATTTCATCCATTTCAATTTCTTCAATTTTTAAGTTCTGATAATTAATAACAATGTATGTTTGTCCATTTCCATCTGCAATTAAAGCAAGTGTGACACCAATAGTATTGTTTTTAAAAGTTGAAAACAAACTTGATTCACCGCTCATCAATTTTTCTTTAAAACCTTCATCACCGATTTGCATCAGTTTTTGTTTAATTGTTTTTGATTTTTTACCATCTTCAGAAACAGTTTCTTCTTCAACATTTATGACTGCAGGCGTATAAAATTCTTCTGCATTACCGTATTTTTCGTTGAGTAAATTGTAAAATTTTTGATATTCAGCAACCCCTTTTGATGCTTTAGAATCATCATCTATTAAATTTCCGTAAGCAGCAATTCTCCAAAGACTATCCGTATCACCGAAACTAAGTAAAACTTCTCGAAACGATTTAACGGGTTTAGGAAGGTTTGTCGCAGTAAAACTGTTTGGAGAGTCTTTGATCAATTTTTCTTCTAAATTGACATGTAAATATAAAATTTCATTTTTTGTTGCAAGCCACTTTAATCCAAAGGGAGCCGGATCTCTGACAATAGGGGCTATTTCTTCCTGAGATTGCTCTTTTACTTTAAGCTTCAAATTTTGATCAATATTGAGTTTTATAGGTTTTTTTTCTAAAATTTCAGAAGCTTTGAGTTGACCATCTTCTTTTAAAATTTCCTCATTAACCTTTTCTTTTAGTTCTTGGTCAACGATTAAATTATCAAAAAAATCATCTTCAGCATGAGCTAAGGTTGATAATAAAGCACTACAACAAATTAAAAAGAAAAATTTTTTCATTTGATATGTTCTCCTTGAATATCTTAAAGAAAAAAATTGAACAATGTTCATTTTTTTGATATATTGCATATATTAATTCTAATTTATTAATTTAATATAAAGTTTGAAAAAAATGAGTAAAGATAATATACAGGAAAATTTAATTCAAACAGGGCGCCTTATTATTAAAGAAAAAGGTGTTGATTTTTTAACAGCAAGAAAACTCTCAGAAGCTTCAAACTATTCTGTTGGAACGATATACAACCAATTTTCAAATATGGATAATTTTATTTTAATTCAAAACTATATGACACTTGATGCTTTGTTTCAGGAGCTCATAAAAATTAAAGAAACGTCTGCTTATAAAAGATTGAACTTATATATCGAAAAATTTGCTGAGTTTATTTTAGAAAACAAAAATTTTTGGTTTATGGTTTTTAATTTTCATCTTAAAAACTCTGAAAGATCTTTTTCTTTGACTTATTTAAGAAGAGTTTCAGCTATTATCACGCTTCTTGAAAATTGTGTGAAAGAACTTTATCCTCATTTGAAAAACCAAAAAAGACATCTTGCTTTTGAAGTTCTTTGGGTTAGTTTGTTTTCCTTAAGCTCTCTTTTGACAACATCTTCACTAGAGGTCTATAGTAAGTTAGAACAAAAACGGCTTTGTTTGTTTTTCTTAAATACCTATCTGACAGGTTTGAAGGTGGTTGAAAAAATTTAAGTTTATTTTTTTTATTGTAATATCTCTATTTTACGGTTGTAAAATTCTTTGAGATAGTTGACACAAAATTATACTCGTTATAAAATAACAAGCGTTAATCATCAGATATTAAAACATTTTAACTACAGTATTTGATTTTTTATAAGAGGACGAAATATGAAAAAACTTTTATTTTGTATAGGAATGGCTTTAACATTATCTGCTTGTGGTAGTGATCATATTATGCGTTTTAATATAGATCAACAACAACAAAATACAAAAACAACACCCTCATATGAAGGAAAAAGCCATTTTTGGTTATGGGGAATGTTTCAAAAAACAGATTATAATCTGTCAAATGTGTGCCCTATAAGCGGTATTAATGCTATAGAATCTCATTGGACATTCTATGATTCTTTGATGAATGGTTTGAGTATGGGTATTTATGCACCAGAAAGCTTTTCTGTTTATTGCAATTAATATAGAAATTTTGGTTTAAGAGTATAACAATGTGCGTTGTTATACTCTTTGTTTAAAGTTTTTATCCTTTAATACTCGTAAATCAGAGCGAAATTCAATGATGAGCAAAACAAACCAAAACAAAAATATCATTGTTACAATATCATCACATATATGATTTTCGATAATATCAACAAGTGCAAAAATATAACCTTGTTCAGTTGTAACAAAAAGCATTGCTGTTTCCCATGCAAACATAGAAAATCGTTTGTCTACTATAGGAATTAAGTTGTTGTTTTCATCATAGACAATTTTTTGAATGCGTTTTATTTTATATGAAAAATATTTTATTATAAAAACAAAAACACAAATAAATACCTGCAAAAGAAGATTGACCCATATCCATTTTTTTTCAAAAAGATTATGAGGTTGTCCTGAAAAATCATAATCATATTGAATCACGTCATCGATAAAATTCCAATATATGCAATACATAGAAATTTCTATGATTAAAACAGAAAAAGTTAAAATGATAGATAAGATGGTTCTGAATTTAATTCCCTTTAGTGTGCTTCCAGATATAAGCAATTTGATGAATTGTATAAAAGATGACATATTTTCTCCTGTTTCATAAAATATTTATGTCAAGGATTTTAAAAAAGTTATCGCACCGACTTAGATTCTTTCCAAATATCTGCAAGCTCAATAAAACGAACGTTTATAGATTTTTTGATAAAGTCATCAATTTTACTTTGTTTTTCGATTTTATCTAATGCTTTTTTCATTTGAATATATGCCGGATTTTCTTCTTCTTTGCCGTTATATACATATCCTATTGAAGAATAACGGGCAGATAATATATAAATATCATCTCTGTCATATTTGGCACCAACCTCGCCAAAATCCTGAAGTTTTATTGTTTCAAGCGGTTTCATAAAGTCACCCAAACGCATAAAAATTTCAGCGCATTTTAAATAATCTTCATCTTTTTCCTTGGGGCAGATGACAACCATTTTATTAAATATACGTTTTTTTTTGTTCAGCTGTTTGAGCATTTTCAAGGTCTTTGTTGTAGAAAACCAATAAATTTCGAGCATGTTTATATGCTTTATTAAAAGTCTTCATATCAAGATGATTTTCGTTTATATCTGAAACAACATCTATCCAATAGCGATATTTTTGAGCAAGATGAATTTTAGAAGAATAAAGAAATTCTTCACGCTCTTTGCTTAAAGGATATTTTTCTTCTGTTTCATCAAGAAATTTTTCCAGTTTTTGGGCAGATTGAAAAAAAACGCTTCCTGATTGACCTATATTAAAAACATCATGCTTAAAAACTTTATATTTTGCCTTATCTGTTTCAGATAAAAAAGAAAAATCATGAGTAATCATAAATGTCCTCCGCTAAAAGAATGAATCATTGTAGCATATGAAAGATGAAAAAAGCAATAAAAAAACATCAAGATCTTTTTAAGGCCATGAATTTGTGATAAAAATTTTTTTAAAAGATACAAATTTACAAAAAATTTATGATTTGCGTGACAAATTGAACTTTTCAAACAGAAACAAAGTAGGTATAAGTTGGTGACATTATATTTGGAATATATAAACGAGTTTGATTCTTACGGAATCAAAAAAGAAATTATATTCGATTTGGCTTCAAAAAACAAGGTGGCTGAAATTTTGTTGCCTGAAAATCTTAATTATACTCCCTTAAAATCAGCACCGAGAATTGGTTTTTTGCTTGGACAAGATAAATCTGATGACGGCAAAGAATATTATACAATCAGTAAAAATTATTTACAGGCAATAATGAATACGGGCGTGAAAATACGCTTTTTAGATTATGAAAATCCATATAAACAAATGCAAAATTGTCATGGTGCAATTTTACCGGGAGGCGTTTTCAATAATCCTGAAAGTTTTTATATAGACGGCAAAGTTTTGGGCGATAAAATTGGTAAGCGTTATTTTGCCTATCGCGCCGTTATTACCGAAGCTTATAAAAAGCATAAACCGTTGCTTGGAATATGTGCCGGCGCGCAAATGATAGGCTCTTTGCTTGCCAATATGAAAATGTATAGAAGCGTTAAAGATGAGGTTTTGCACCCGGCGATTCATAAACCAAAAGAAGATACAGATGTTAGGGTTCATCAAATTAAACTCATTCATAACACACCTATTTTTGATATTATGGGCATAAAGCAGCAAGAAAACAATGTTATGATTAACTCCAGACATAATCAATCAATGGTTCAAGATGTTTTGCAAGATTATGTTGTCGGCACGCCAAAGGTTAAAATGGAGATTTATGCTATTTCAGAGTCTGATGGTATCCCCGAAATTTGGGGAAACGATAAAGAGGGCATACTTTGTGTGCAAGGCCATCCCGAAGATTTAATCAGCGACAAAAAAATGCAGCGTTTATATGATTATATTGCCGTTAAAGCAAAAAAATATCAGACGAATCAAAGGCCAAAAGTTTTTTCAAAAGGTGAAAATATTCGTTAAGGTTTGAATAAATCTTATATTTCATCTACAAAAAAAGACACCCGTAAAGGGTGGTTTTTATGGTCGTGTATATGGTACGTTTTGAGTGAAAGCCAGGGTTCCGAGCTCCCATGGTCCGAATATGCGAACTCCCAGCCAACTTGGTATTTTTGAGAGAATACAACTATAAGTGTTATATCTTGCGTTTTTAAATTCCGTAACCTAATTATATAATATAATTCTTATTTTACGGAAGGGAGTGGAAATGGATTACAAAGAATTTTTACCGCCAAGAGCATTGCGTAAATTTGATGCAATCTGCTTGCATAATGAATATTTGCATCAAAATAAAGCGCTTCAGCAACAGCTTTGGGATTGTATGGCAGATATGATGACCGAAGCCAGAGAATATTGGAGTAAGTTACACGCAACAACGATCGATGCCGTAATTACGGAAGACAGAAAAGCCCAAGCGAAAAAACGCGGTAAAGCCAGAGACAACAAATACGCACCGTTTCGCGAATATTTTAAGAATTTGCAACAACAAAAATTTATAGAATTTAAAAATGCAGGACTTGTATTAAAAGCAAGCGAATTCTTG
>CADBSM010000121.1 GCA_902797315.1 uncultured Pseudomonadota bacterium
CGCCAAGAACCTAAATGTACTTCATAAATCGAAATCGGTTTATCAAAAGAATTATATCTGCCGCGGTATTGCATCCACTTTTGGTCTTGCCAAACGTGGCGATCTATGTTGCACACAATTGATGCCGTTTTGGGTCTGAGCTCTGAATAAAATGCAAATGGGTCGGATTTGAGCAAAATATAATCTTCTTGAGTTTTTATTTCATACTTATAGACAGCCCCTTCACCAACCTCGGGAATAAAAATATCCCACAGACCACATGAAGGATGTTTGCGCATCACATGAACTCTACCGTCCCACATGTTAAAATCGCCGACAACAGAAACACGCTTTGCATTAGGTGCCCACACACAAAAACGAACGCCTTTAACACCATCCATTTCGCACAAATGGGCCCCTAATTTTCGATAAAGCTCATGGTGATTGCCCTCTGAAAATAAATATTCATCAATATCACCTATTGTCGGCAAAAAGCGATAAGGATCTTGTTTGATATATGTTTGACCGATATCATTTTTAATTTGAAAAGTGTACTTAAAATCCTTGACTTTACCAAACTCAATTTGATAAAAGCCCCTATCGTCCAGCTTGGTCATTTGTCCCAGGTTTGAGCCATCTTCGGACAAAACATAAACTTGGTCAGTGTGGGGCAAAAACGCTCTGATAAAAACATTTTTAGACCCTTTGTCCCGATGAATACCGAGTACTGAAAAGACATCTTCAAAATTGCCATTTATGATAGCATCAACAACATCTTGAGACAAAAGGTTTTTCATTGATTTTTCCTTTACAACAGAACGATATATTTAATAACTTTATTCTATCTATAAAGGTTTATCTTTCAAATTGCAAGCAAATTACTTTAATTTTAAACGATAATAAATGTTGACGAGAACTTTTTTTGAGTATATATTAGTTATGTCTTTAACAAATTTTTTGGAGAATATAAATGGCTAATTCAAAATGTAACGAAAGTTACATCAGAGAAGCTGCTTATTATTTGTGGCAAAATGCCGGCAGCCCTTGGGGACAGGAAGAAAAGTTCTGGTCTATGGCTGTTGAACAAATGTCTTCTTGCAAATCAGCTAAAAGCCCTGCAAAAAAGACAACCAGAACAACAACGGCAAAAAAAGCAACAACATCAAAAAGCAGCAAAAAATAGTTTAATAAAAGCCCCGAGAAAAACGGGGCTTTGTTTTTTATTGATCTGATTTCAATTTTGAGAAAACATTTGTATCTCGGAAACTATTTTGCGCTACTGACCATCTTTCTTGACGCAAGACACCATCTAAATGATAGCCTGCATTTTTAGCGACGTTGACCGAAGCAATATTACGCGTATCGTTTTGAATAACGATACGGTTTAAGCCTTGTTTAAAGGCCTCTTGTTCTAGCGCTTTGACTGCCTCAAGCATATAACCCTTTCCTGTCGCTTTTTTTGTGAGCCAAAAGCCAATTTCACCGGATTGATTCTTCTGACTAACTTTCATTAAATCAATCATTCCTAAAAATTTTTGTGTTTCTTTTTCTCTGATAAGATATGCAAAGCCTTCTTCTGTTTGCCAATGAGCCTCACACCAATCTTTTAAATATGCCAGCGCATCTTCAAGAGAATACGTGTCAGTTGCCCATGGAAGCCATTGTGCCAAATGGTCTTTTGAAGCTGAAACCTCATCATAAATTTCTGTAGCCAATGCCAGGGTCGGTGGATACGGTCTTTCAAGAAAAATCCGTTTTGCCTCTATTTTGTTTGGAAAATTCATATTTCAACTCCTTCAAAGGGAGATGGTAATAAAAACAATTTACTCTGTCAACCAAAATTTATGTTGCAAATTGAAAGCTTTTTTGTTATATTTTGTGGTGCTGAGATTTTCAGCTATGACACTAGAGGCGGTATGAAATAGGTATGTTGGACCCGAGGGCAGTACTCGGCACCTCCACCATTTCAACTCAAAGTAGACAAATGTTTTGCTGCGCAGACGTTTTAAGTGATATTGACCTTGAGCGCAAACCTGCGAAAAATATTACGCATGAAAACATTTATATAGTTTTTTGGGGGTGAAACAGGTTAGACAGTGTACAATAAAGATGCTTTGCTGTGTTCGGTGAGATACCACCGTTATCGGTTCAAAATAAATAAACGCAAATGATAATTTTGCACCTGTTGCTGTCGCTGCATAAGGCTAAAGCAACAAACTAAAATTCTTTGAAATTTGGTTTTTTCAAAGTGGGGATTGGGCCGCCTAGCAACAGAATGGCCCTTTTATTTTTCATAGGTTAGAAAATGAAACTGACCTGAAAAAGTGTAATGTTACAGCGTTGTGTTTTTTTGTGATTTGTCTTGTTGATTTGACTTTGCTAAGCTAAAGCATCATTTATAAAGGGGGAATTTTAGCTATGCATACAGCACGTATTGAACGCTCGTACACTTTATTGGAAGAGGTTTTAAGTTCATCTATTCACGGCTTGGGTATCGTTTTTGGTATTACAAGTCTGGCTATTTTAGCAGCCTTTTCTTGCCTCTATGGCAATGCGTGGACTATTGTTTCAACGGTTATTTTTGCTTCATCAATCATATTGCTTTATACAGCTTCAACGATTTATCACGCTGTTCCAAACATAAAAGCCAAAAAAGTTTTAAAAAAATTTGATCATATTTCTATTTATTACCTCATTGCAGGGAGTTATACGCCTTTTTTGCTTGTTAATTTAAGAGGATTGACAGGCTGGCTGATCTTTGGAATCATCTGGTTTTTAGCCGTCTTAGGAACAGTTTTGAAACTTACGCTGTCGGGCAGTGGCACAAAAATATGGTCTATCGGACTTTATTTGAGCATGGGTTGGCTTATTGTTTTTGCAACCAAGCCTCTTCTAGCTCATCTCAACCACACGGGGCTGACTTTTTTGGTTTTAGGGGGCTTATTTTACACCGGCGGCGTCGCTTTTTATGTTTTAAAAAGCAAAAAATACACTCATGCAATTTGGCATTTATTTGTTCTTGTTGGAACAATTATGCACTTTTTTGCAGTACTTTACGGCTGTGTTTTAGCTTAAAAAAAACGCTTGACAACATTTCATAAAATGATAAATTCGTTCTTAGTTTATTTATCATTATTTTTATTATGAACGATAATATTCAAAAAGTCAAAGATCTGATGGCTACACTAGATGTAACACCAGAGACTCTTTTTTCAAAAGAAGAGCTAAAAAGTATTATTATGCAAAAGCTACAAAAGGGGGAGTTGACCCTTGATGAACTGTCTAAAACAAGGCCGCTTGAACCTTCTGCCAATGATTTGGTTTTTCAAAAGCGCGGCACTGTCGAGTTTGCGTCTTATCATGGAGAAATTCTGGGGGTCGTCTTAGATGGCGGCAGTAAAATCGGACGCTTTGTCGTTGCCTTAAAAGATTTTTCCCCTGATGCTTTTTTCTCTTTGCAACAAGCACAACACTACGCTCTGCTTGAGCCAAAGATCAAAGGCAAATCATGGATTGTCCCAACAATATGGCATTTTAATGTCATATCAAACAACAAAACAAAAATCAATGAGGTTTTGACCTTTTTAGGCGGGCAAATAATCAGAGATGTACCCTATTTGACAGCACCTTTAACAGCTTTTGATGCCCAAAGCACCAAGTCAGGGATTTTTTCTGTCAGGTTTGTACTTCCTCTGTAAGTTTTCCAAAAAAAACACCGTTTGAACATAAACGGTGTTTTTTTTGGAAAATTCCTATAGAAAAAGCATTTCTAGAAAACAATTATTCTTCAACTTTTTTTCTAGGTTTACGTGTTTTTGGTTCAGCTTTTTCTTCTGTTGATTTTGTTGTTTTCTTAGCTTTTGGAGCTTTTTTCTCAGCCTTAGGAGCTTCAGCCTCGACAGGAGCAGAATTTTGCGCTTCCATTTCAGCCAAAGCAGCCTTCTCAGCTGCAACACGAGCTAAATCTTTTGAACCTTTAGCGTTCAAATCTCTATCAACAAGCTCTATAATAGCCATTGGTGCACAGTCGCCGTATCTAAAACCAGATTTCAACACGCGTGTGTAACCACCCTTACGATCTTTATAACGTTCAGCAAGTGAAGAAAACAGTTTTGCAACAACTTCTTCATTGCGCAAAAAAGCCATAGCCAAACGGCGGCTGTTTAAATCACCTTTTTTTGCAAAAGTAATCATGCCTTCAGCAAAAGAACGAAGCTCTTTTGCACGAGGCAAAGTTGTGCTGATTTGTTCATGGGTCAATAATGCATTCGTTAAATTTGCAAACAATGCACGACGCTGACTTTTAGGCATATTAAATTTTCTTTGTTTATCACCATGTCTCATGGCAAAATTCCTTTCTTTTTTTTCAAAATGCTTTGCAAGGCAAAGCGGATAAAACCAAGATCTTTGCCACGGTGGCACTAGGGCTCATGCACAAAGACCAACTTTCAGCTCACGCTTTTAGCACAGAAAAAATCTGAAATCAAGCTCTTTTTTTAAAAAAAATCAGCAATACTTATAAACTTCTATAAATTTTGACAAAGCCTTTTTAAGTATATTTTTTCTGACCTATTTAAATATGGAGACAAACAATCAAAGACCTTTTGATGATAAGCATTAAGCCACTCTTTTTCTTTTTTTGTCAGCAGTGATTGTTCAATCATCTTTAAATCTATCGGGCAAAGTGTCAAAGGCTCAAATTGAAGTTTACCTGTTTCAAAATCTCGTTTAGTATAATAGAGATTTTCTATTCTTACGCCAAACTTTCCCTTCTCGTAAAAACCAGGCTCTATAGAGGTTACATAATTTTCCAAAACAGGCATTTGATTCTTGGGATTAATGGCAAAGGGCGGCTCATGAACGTCTGAAAAATGTCCAACACTATGCCCTGTTCCATGTTTGTAATCTTTTCCAAAAGTATTGAGAGCTTGACGGCATATCTTATCCAACTCAAAAGCTGGAGTCTGAGGCTTAAATTTTGCACTTGCTAATGCGATATGAGCTTTTAAAATTTCTGTAAAAGCTATTTTGACTTCATCTTTTATTTTACTAAAGCCCACCGAGCGTGTTATATCCGTCGTACCGTCTAAATATTGCCCGCCACTATCAACCAGTAAAACTGAATTCCGTCCCAGTTTTTTATTTGTCTTTTGAGTTGGCTGATAGTGTACAATCGCCCCATTTTGATTAATACCAGCAATCGTTCTAAAACTTTCTGAAAAATAGTACTTTCCCTTTGATCTAAGCTCATGCAATTTGTTGACAATATCTAGCTCTTTTAAGCCTTGCCAGTTTTGTTCAAGCCAATATAAGAAGCGAACCATGGCAACACCATCTCTAATATGGGCTTTTTGAAAACCTCTCAATTCAACTTTGTTTTTTTGAAGTTTTAAGTTTTGAAGTTCTCGAAAACCTATGTCCTTAACATTATCAAGACCTTCAAGTAAAGCAAAGGGGGCTTGCGAAAAATTTGCTAAAACACATCTATACCGTTTCAGAAGCTTTTTGAGGATTTCAAATTGTTTTGGATGAAAAATTTTAAGTTTTCCATTTTGATACAACAAACCAAAAGCACGTAAAACCGGAGTATCTGGCAAATCTTTTGCTCGCATATTTGAAATCCAAGACAACTCTTGAGGTGAGCTAATTAAAAGAACTTCTGCTTTGTTTTTGAACTTATCTGCAACAAGGCAACATTTTTCTTTTGAATAAAGCCCTGCCATGGCAAGCTTGTGCCTGAATATATGTTTTGAATATGTCAAGCCACTCATAGGAGCGGATAAGTCTTCCTTAAGCTTTAAACCTTTATTTTTTAAGAACTCTATTTGTGCTTTTGAAAAAGCCCATGGATTAAATTTTAATGTGTTAAACTTTTCAGACCGAACGATTTTCGAAACATCGTCCAACATATCAGATGTCTCTACAACATCAATATTCTGAAAGACTTCTTCATGCGCCTGAAGCGTATATCGTCCATCAACAAAAAGCCATGTTTTATCTTTTGAAACCAGTAAACTTCCTGCTGAGCCTGAAAAACCTGATAATTCTAAAACAACGTTTTCACAATCTTTAACATCTTCATCTATAAACATATTGTTTTTATTGACTAAGAAAGCTTCGCTTTCATCTAAATGACTTTGAAGACTTTGTATCGTTTGTTTTTTTTGAAGTAATAAAGCGCACCAATGGTCTTTTTGATAAAGTTCTATGCGTTTAAAGCCTACTTTTTTAAAATAGCTTTCCAACCAATCGACTTGATCCTGCGTAAAACCTGAAATAATGGCATAATCACCGCAATGTGTGTAGGCAGCAAATTGTTTTGACATAGAGATAAGAGGACGCGCCAAAATATTGGCAACAATCAATTGATAAGGTCCATTTTTTTGAACGATTTTTGCTTTAAAACCATCACTTAAAGCGACATCAATTTTATGGCAAACACCGTTATTGTAAACATTTTGCCCTGCAACATTTACAGATTCCATATCAATGTCAACTGCTGTAACATGCATATCATTTTTATTTAATTTTTTTGCGAGCGCAATGGCTAATATGCCCGAACCTGTTCCGACATCTAGAACTTTATGAGGTTTAAAGCCGCTGTTTATTAAATCAGAAATTGCCTCTAAACATAAAGATGTTGTTTGATGTGTCGAACCAAATGCCGTTGCCGCATAAACTTGAACGGGTATTTTTTTTGTTTTCGGCTTTCTTTTTTGGTGAATACCGTAAACGCAAAAATCTCCGGCATCAATAGGCTCAAATTTAATCACATTTTCTGTCAGCCAATTTTTATCTTCAAGAATTTCTACGCGGTATTTTGGAAGAATGATTTGAAATATTTTTGCTTGGCCTAAAAAATCTTTTTCATCGAAAGGCTTTTGGAGATAGCCGACATATTGTTCTTTGCCGTCATCTGTGTAATTAAGTGCCGAAACTTCAAAATAAGAATCCAAAAATTCAAGCACTTTTTCATCTAAACTGTTCACACTTTCAAAGGTCACCGTTTGCGTCATTTAATTAATCTCTTTCAATTTTATTTATTTTGTTATCTTTTTGTTTACCAAATGTCATTTATAATTCATTTTAGGTTATGTTTAAACAATTACAAGAGAATATTCAAATGAAAAAATTGGTCACACTTATCGCAATTGCTTTATTGGCTGCCTGCACATACAGCAAAAACAGCATTAACTTTATTCCTGAACGCAATAAAGTCTTTACTCTTTGGCAAACAGACAAGATTTTTTATTATGACAAATCATTAAATGATGAATTTCTGTCTGAGAGCAAACTTGTTACAGAAAGCAAAATGGAAAGGGGTCAGGTTTTAATTACGCACGCCGGTGAAGAGATGGTTTCTTCACGCACATACCGCACAGACTATTACAGTACAGAAAGCGTTAAACCGACACACAATGGTGAAATGGATTCAGCCTATTCTCCAGTTAGAATCAGAAAGAATGGGCATTATACTGCTTTTGGTGAAGTAACCCACAATGGTGAAACATATATGCTTGTTCACCCCGGAAAAAGCAAAGATGTTTTGCTTGTTAAGGGAAACGGTGAGTTGTATGAGCATATTGGTCGAATTGTTGATGGTCGTTTAGCTGTGCTAAGCCCTGTATTTTATATCACACCCGATGATTTGAAAATGGTTCCTGTCGTCCACACACGCGTGGAAACATCAGGTGATGATAATGGCTATCATTTGATTTATGAAGGCCTTGATAACAATGGTAATGACGTTATATTCACATTAAAAGAGAATGGTGCTTCACAGCAAGTTCGATTTTCAATCTGCGATGAAAGAATAAACATTAGAGGTATGGATATTGATATCTTTGATGTTTCTGAAAAGAAAATTGAATATATGATTAGATAATTGCTCTTTTTCGTTAGAAGGCCTTGAAAAATCAAGGCCTTTTTTATTGTTCGTATTGTGGACTAATTTTAAAATCTACTTTAAGGATTTTTTTTATCAGACTAAAATAAGCTTATAGGTAAGATATTTGAGAAGGATAACGCACTATGAAAGTATTTTATTATAATCAACGCAAGCTTAGAAATTGGGCTATTGCAAGTTTGTTTATTTTCCTTATTTCTTTGGGCTTTACGGCCACAACCCGTCCAGAGATTATTTTGGTTTCAGTTATCAAACTTATTGCTTTGCTATCGACTTTATTAGCTTTTTACGTGTATTTGCGCCCGCAAGAACTTGCCAGAATCGATTCTAAAGGCATCAAAATTGATCACGGCGCAATGCTTCGATGGTCAGACATCCAAGCTATTGAAAAACGCAAAATTGGTTTTTGGGGTAGAAAAATCTTGAAATTAAAAATCAAGGCAGAAAAGAAATACCCTTTAACATTCATGCAAAAAATATCATCTTTTTCAAAATACGGTGCTTTTTCAATTCCTTTATACGCTATGACAAAGGAAGATGCTCTAGCTGTTGAAGAAGAAATAGGTGCTCATTTTCTAGAAGATTCACACAAAACAAACTCTAGAGAAGCTCAAAAACGCATTAATTCAAAAAATAAAAATCAAACCAACAAAAAACTTAAAAAAAATGCTTGATTTTTGCTTTAAAACGTGTATAACCACTAAATTGTAATCGGGCAGTTTGGGCTAAATGGCATGCCTAAGCGCCTTAATTAATCCACTAGAATAAAGGAAGGATAAAATGCCGAAATTAAAAACAAAAAGCTCCGCGAAAAAGCGCTTTTCAGCGACAAGTACCGGAAAAATCAAAAAAAACGCTGCCTTTAAAAGA
>CADBSM010000122.1 GCA_902797315.1 uncultured Pseudomonadota bacterium
AGCAAAATGATTGCTCCTTCCATCGCTTCTGCAGTTGTCAAAAATGAGGCTTACGGTCTTGGCAGCAAAATTGTGTGTCAAACTCTTTATGAACGCGCTCATTGCCGTCATTTTTGGGTGGCTCATGCCAAAGAAGCCGAAAAAATTGTTGATGTGATACCTCAAGCAACAATATATGTTTTGCAAGGAGTCGGCCATGATAGTTTGGAGCTTTTCAAAAAATATAAATTTGTGCCTGTTATCAGCTCTTTGGAAATGTTTTCTTTTTACAAAAAAAATAAAATTGAAGGCATCAAACCTGTTATTCAGGTTGATACAGGCTTGAATCGCTTAGGTTTCCGTCAGCAAGATTTGCAAAAATTGAGCTCTAAAGATTTAAAAATGTTTTCACTTGTTATCAGCCACTTAGCTTGCGCTGACGAAAAAGCCCATTTTATGAACACACATCAGCTTGAAAACTTTAACCAAATTTGCCAACAATATTTCAAAGGAACTCCAACCAGCTTATCTGCTTCTGACGGCGCCTTTTTAGGACCTGATTTTTGTTGTAACATGGTTCGTTTAGGAGCTGCAATGTATGGCATTAATACTGCCCCTTACAGACCAAACCAAATGAAAAACGTTGTCACGCTTAAAGCTCCTATTTTACAAATTGCTGAGCTTTCTAAAGGAGAGTTTGTCGGATATGGTGCAACATATCGCGCCCCGTCAGACAAAAAAATTGCTGTTGTCTCCATCGGCTATGGCGACGGCCTTCCCCGTTCACTTTCAAATATCGGAAAGATCTTTTTCAAATCAAAGGATAAATGGAAAGAGGCTCGAATATTGGGGCGAGTTTCCATGGATAATACCATTTGTGACATCTCAGAGATTGAAGATTTAAAAATCGGTGATTTCGGCTTTTTGATGACCGACGAATATACTGCTGATGATTTGGCTCGTGATGCCAACACCATTTCTTATGAAATTCTATCAAATATCTGCAAGCAAATACGCTCTGAAAAAAAATATATTTTAAATGCGAGATAAGACTATGGCAACTTCTAAAATATTAATCTATCGAGACTATGGCGTCTCTGATTTAACAAACCTTACAAAGGGCTTGCGTTGCTATTTTGAACCAAAAGGCATTGAAGTCAGCTTTACTGATGCTTCAGCCATCATTAAAGATGATATTTTAAACAAAAATATTTCTTTATTCATCATGCCTGGCGGAGCGGCTACGCCTTTTTTGCAAAAGCTACAGGTACAGGGGAATGATAAAATAAGAGACTATATATTTCAGGGAGGAAATTATTTAGGTATATGCGCCGGTGCTTATTATGCCTGCCGCAACGTCTCATTTGAAACAGATATCGAACCGCTAGCAATCAAAAGAGAAAATGAGCTTCTTTCAATTGTTCAGGCTTGCGCTGTCGGCACACTCAAGAAAGAGCTTAACCTGAGGCCCTATATGAAAAATGAAGAATCCGGTGCTGTTGTTAAATTACAATGGCAAAATCAAGATATTTATTATGCCCACTACCATGGTGGTCCAAAGTTTGTTAGCGAACACGAAAATTATGACATATTGGCGCGTTATGCCGATATTGAAGGCAATCCAGCGGCTATCATTAGGCAAAATTATGGCAAAGGACGTATTGTTCTTTCCGGCGTCCACTTTGAAGATCGAGGAGATGATTTAATCAAAACACTTCATGCTTTGCGCATTGACTTTGATAAAGCTCAAAACATTGCATTAAAACTAAAACAAAATGAACAAAGCAGAAAAATTTTGTTTGATAAAATCATGTCTTCTTTTGAAAAATAGATTTTTTAAATTAAAATGTCTTTAGACTTTGTCTTATGGGAGAAAAAATATGACAGGAAGAATTAAAACATTTATATTGATGGGCGGATTGATGCTGATTTTTATGTGGGTTGGAAACATGATTGGCGGGCAATCCGGCATGAAAACAGCCTTTTGGGCAGCTTTGGGTATGAACTTTTTCAGCTATTTTTTCAGCGATAAAATGGTTTTGAAACAATATCACGCTCAAGAGGTCAAACAAAACAATGCCCCTGAACTCTATGGTATTGTGAAACGTTTGGCTGATAAAGCCGGTCTTCCTATGCCTAAAGTTTATATTATTCCCGAAAAAATTCCTAATGCTTTTGCAACAGGTCGCAATCCAAGCCATGCTGCCGTTGCTGCCACACAAGGCCTGCTTGATTTGATGGATAAAAACGAAATTGAGGGTGTTTTAGCTCATGAAATGAGTCATGTGAAACATTATGATATTTTAACTTCTTCCATCGCTGCTGTCTTTGCTGGTGCAATTGCTATGCTGGGAAATGCGTCTCGATATCAAAACACAGCAGCTCGCTCAAGAACACAGCGAGCCGGTTTGTTTGGTGCATTTGGAGCTATTTTAATGCCTTTAGCCGCAACTATCATACGTTTTGCTATTTCTCGCACTAGAGAATTCGAAGCAGATGCCGGCGCCGCCGATTTGACTGGACACCCAGAATGGCTGATGTCTGCTCTTTCAAAACTTGAAGCTTATTCAAAACAAGACGTCATCAAGAATGTCAACAATCAGACTGCACATATGTTTATTGTCAATCCTTTGGCAGCTGTCAACGGACGTTTTTCCTCTTTGTTTGCGACTCACCCTTCCACTCAAGATAGAATTGAAAGACTTGCTCAAATAAAATCTCAAATTTTATAATTTGTTTTGATAAAAAAGCTAAATCCTAACAACTACATCCAAATAAATACTCAAAAAAAGCTCCCCTCAAACCATCAAGGCTTAAGGGGAGCTTAAAAATACGAATATCTATTCGCCCAGATGAGGCATAGTTGCCTCAACTTTTAAGGCTTTAACAAACTCTTCAAGAGAAACAACCTCTTGTTTTTCAGAGCCAAGTCTTCGAACTGTTACTGTTTTGTTGTCACGCTCCTTGGCACCAACAACTGCAATCACAGGAATTTTAGCTAAACTATGTTCGCGAATTTTGTAGTTAATTTTTTCATTGCGCAAATCAGATTCAGCTGTTATTCCAGCTTGTTTTAGCGTCCGAACAACCTCATTTGCATAATCATCAAACTCACTGACAATCGGCGCCACCATAACCTGTAAAGGTGAGAGCCAAAGCGGTAATTTACCGGCATGGTTTTCAATTAAAATGCCTAAAAAGCGCTCAATCGAGCCAAATAAGGCGCGGTGCAACATAACAGGACGATGCTTTTCGCCGTCTTCGCCGATATACGAAATATCAAAACGTTCTGGTAAATTCATATCAACTTGAATCGTGCCGCACTGCCATTCACGGCCAATCGCATCACGCAAAATAAATTCTAGTTTTGGTCCATAAAAAGCACCTTCACCAGGATTTATTTCAAAAGCATATCCGTGTGCGGTCAACGCATTAGCCAAAGATTTTTCACACAAATCCCAAATTTCATCCGAACCAATACGTTTTTCAGGACGTGTAGATAAATAAATTTTTACATCTTCAAAACCAAACTGTTTATAAATATCCAAAATCAATTTCAAAGTATCTATGCATTCTGCTTCCATTTGTTCTGGGGCACAGAATATATGCGCATCATCTTGGGTAAACTCACGAACACGCATCAACCCCAGCAAAGAACCAGATGCTTCATAACGATTGACCT
>CADBSM010000123.1 GCA_902797315.1 uncultured Pseudomonadota bacterium
ATTGTTTTTAACAAAAAAATCAGACACATATGCATTAATGTTTTGTTCTCTGTCTTCATAACAGCCCATAACACCAGCATTGGGGCAATCTTTCAAATAGGTCACTAAAGATGATTTCGTGTTCAGCGTAAGCGAGCTTAAAACAATAAGCGTATCTGAGGAACTGTTTTCGAACAAATCTTTCAAAGGCTTTGTCAAATTATTGTTGGCATCCTTAATAATAATCACACGCCTGCCCCCCATCAATGACGCCGCATTATATTCACCATATAAAAGACCCACGTCTTTTTCAATAGCATCCATTTGCAAATAGGCCACACGAAAAGCATCGCTCAAATCAGAACAGACAGCTTCTGCAACCTGTTTTGATAAGTCTGCAATCATACCTTCATTTGTGCCAAACAACAAAACGCATTTGATATTCGGATCAGCTTTTTTGATAAAATGTTCAATATCTGTTTGTTTATAATTCATTCGGATTGCCACGTTTTGTTAAGATAGAATGAAAATAGGCGGCAACACGCAAAGCGATGTCATTAGCCATCACTTTGGCTGCATCTTTCTCAATTTTTTTCTCAGAAAATGTGGTTGAATAGGGGTTTGCCATAATATCAAAGCCTAGCAAAGCTAAAGTGTCACCACTGATCAATTTTTTTCCTGTTTTGGCATCATAAAGCTGATAGCTTAATGTATAATCAACACGCTCACGTGTTGCTGTAATGTCATTACGCAGCGCTTGTTCTGTCTTCTTTTTTTGGATATTATTAATTTTCAAGCGGTATTTTGGCGAAGAAGGCACACCTTTAGGTGTAAAACTATCAAGCAATTCATTGCGCACAAGCTGTCCAATTCGTTCGGAAGCTTGTTCTACTTTGATTTGAGCCAATTCCTCTGTGATAGAAGTGTCAAATTTTCCTTGATAATAAGACCATTTTTCTGTTGGATGTCTTTCAACATATAAAGGTTCAAAGCCGCATGCCGCAATCGCCAGAATACAAGCTAAAAAAGTTGTTTTATACCACAATGTTCACAATCCTGTTTTTAACAACAATAATCTTTTTAATACCACTTTCGGCTGTTTGGCGCGCAACATTTTCAAGTTCTAAAGCTTTTGCTTTAACCGTTTCATCATCAGCATCTTTGCTACACTCTATTGTGCCTCGCATTTTGCCGTTGATTTGCACAGCAATCGTCACAACTTGGTTTTCTGCCAGTTTAGGATCGCCAATTGGCCAAGTTTCATTAACAATTAATGAAGAATATCCCAATCTTGCCCACATTTCCTCAGCTAAATGTGGTACAAACGGGCTTAAAAGCTTGAGCAATGTTTGATACAGAGTTGCTGCAATTTTTTCTTTGTTTGAAAGATAATTGACATATGTCATAAGTGCGGAAACAGCAGTATTGAACTTCATTTGCTCAATGCGTTCATCTACATCTAAAATACAGCGATGCATCGCTCTTAAATCCTCAGCTGTTAATGGCGCTGCCTCATCTTTATATACCTTTTTAAACAAGCTATAAACTTTTGAGACAAAGCGATAAACACCCATCAAGCTTTCGTCAGACCAAAGAGCCGCCTGATCAAAAGGACCTATAAACATTTCATACAAACGAAATGTGTCAGCTCCATAATTTTCAATTATATCATCAGGATTAACAACATTGCCTCGCGATTTTGACATTTTTTCACCGTTTGAGGCCAATATCATGCCATGAGACGTGCGCTTGTTATATGGTTCTTTTGTTGAGACATAACCGCAATCATACAAAAATTTGTGCCAAAAACGAGAATAAAGCAGATGCAGTGTTGGATGTTCCATACCTCCATTATACCAATCGACGTTCATAAAATAATCTAAGGCTTCCTTAGAGGCAAATTCTTTGTCGTTTTTGGGGTCACAGTAACGCAGAAAATACCAAGAAGATCCTGCCCAGTTTGGCATAACATCTGTTTCTCGGTGGGCTTTAGATCCACATTTTGGACATGTTGTATTCACCCAATCTGTCGCTTTTGAAAGCGGCGATTCGCCTTCATCATTAGGTAAAAAGTCTGACACCATCGGCAAGGTTAATGGTAAATCTTTTTCATCCAAAGGCTGCCAGCCGCAATGCTCACAATAAACCATAGGAATAGGTTCGCCCCAATAGCGCTGACGCGAAAATACCCAATCACGCAGTTTATAATTCACTTTTGAACGTCCAAAACCATGTAAAGAAGCATAATCTATCGCTTTTTTCATACCTTCTGTTTTATCTAAGCCATTCAAAAAGCCTGAATTGATATGCAACCCATCTCCTTCAAAAGCTTCTTTTTCTATATCGCCGCCTTCTAAAACAGGTATAATTGGCAAGTTAAATAATTTTGCAAAAGCATAATCTCTTGAATCATGCGCAGGTACAGCCATAATAGCACCGGTGCCATAACCTGTCAAAACGTAGTCTGAGATAAAGACCGGAATTTTCTCATTTGTATAAGGATTTGTTGCTTTCACGCCTTTGAGTTCAACGCCAGTTTTCGAATCATTTGCTGTGCGCTCTAAATCAGATTTTTTAGATGTTTGTTCAACATAAGTTTGAATGTCAGCTTTGTTTTCAAAACAATCCATATATTTTTGAACAAAAGGATGTTCGGGCGCCAAAACCATATAAGTTACACCAAAGGCTGTGTCCGGACGTGTTGTGAAAACGGTGAGCTTATCATCTTCAAAACCAAAATCAAGCTCTGCACCTTCTGAACGTCCTATCCAATTGATTTGTTGAGCCTTAACACGATCAACAAAATCTAAATCATCTAAATCATCTATTAGACGATCAGCATATTTTGTAATGGCAATCATCCACTGCTCTTTGTTTTTTCGAACAACCTCAGCTCCGCAACGTTCGCAATGACCATTAACAACCTCTTCATTTGCAAGTCCAACTTTACATGAAGGGCACCAGTTAATGGCAATTTTGTCTTTATAAGCCATCCCTTTTTTAAAGAGCTGAATAAACATCCATTGCGTCCATTTATAATATTCGGGTGATGATGTATCAACCACTCTGTCTCAGTCAAAAGAAAAACCAATTGATTTAAGTTGACGAGTATAATTGGCAATATTATTTGCCGTTGAAACGGCTGGATGGATACCTGTTTTGATAGCATAATTTTCTGCCGGCAACCCAAAAGCATCAAAACCCATTGGATAAAGCACGTTAAAGCCCTTCATGCGCTTTTGACGTGAAATAATATCAAGAGCCGTATATGAGCGCGGGTGTCCAACATGAAGCCCCTGCCCTGATGGATATGGAAACTCTACAAGGGCATAAAACTTTGGTTTGGAATAATCTATTTCTACACGATAAACGTTTTCGTCTTCCCAAATTTTTTGCCATTTTTTTTCAATACTTTTAAAATTATAGCGATCTTCAATATCCCAAGTTTTTTGCCATTCTTCAAAAGTGTCCTTGCCATTATAGCGTGCGTTTCCAGCCATCTTAAATTCCTTATCATTATATATTTTTACTCAAACTCCTATGAAATTAAAGCAATTTATAACAAAACACAAGTTTATTTTTTTAGTTTGTGCCCTACTGCAAAAAAAACTCTTGAAAAAATCAAAACTCTATGATATTTCAAGGCTTAAATATTGGGTGTATAGCTCAGTTGGTTAGAGCGCTACGTTCACATCGTAGAGGTCGCTGGTTCGAGTCCAGCTACACCCACCAAATCAAAAAAAACACCCAGCAGAAAAATCCTGCAAGGTGTTTTTTTTAAGTTTACTTCAAATCCAGTTTTGCGTAGTGTTTCTTTTTGAAGACATAGTAGTCTGTTTGACCAACTTTGTAACCTTGTGCAAAACCGTTTTTGTAATGTGCGATTCCTCCGGTTTCAGGGTCGATATCAAAGTCTTCATCATCAGCTCGTTCAAAAATCAGCTCTAAGCTGTCACCTAAAAAATAAAGACCATATCGGCACTCCCATTCAAGGTCAACCTCAATCACAATGCCGTGTGCTGTTTCAAACAACTGTTTGAGCGCACCCAATTTGATTATTTTGGAGCCTTTCTTTGTAGCTTGAAGCACAAAGACATTTTCACCACCTCCCCAAAGAAGCATGTATTGCCGAGCAGCAAACAGCACATTAAGAGGCAAATGTTCATATTGAGCGTAAGCATTGCGCGCATACAGAGCACCATGATAAATAAAAGACGGAGACTCGTCAAAATCCAACGAAATGACATCTTTGTCTCTCATGTAGCGGCCTTGGTCGTTTTTCACAAAAAGTTTCGAATCACGCCCGCTTGTCAAAACGACAGCGGCTTTTTGCAGATTTTCAAATTCCTCAAAAGAATACTGTTGCAAAAGCGTCAGATATGCCTCGTAAACTTTTGAGTTTTGTTTGTCCTCATTTTTCAGAAATTCTGCGAGCTCTTGGATGACTGCTGTCTTGTTCATAGTGGCGCCGTCTATAATCCTAAGGGCTGAAGAATTATGAGAGAGAAGAGAAACTTTGTTATTTTGAATAACGTAAATTCCTCCGCCGTTAACACTGAAAACGTCTGAGATGACGTTTTCCATCTTTTTGGCAAAGCCCAATTCTTTAAGCTTGCCGTTTTTGATGGTACAAACCACCCCATTTTTAATAAAAAGTTGCATAATAAATAAAAGGTTTTTAATTTGATTTCACATCTATAAAACAATGCAATCTTTCTATCAAAAAAAACTCTTTTTAGCAAGTAATTTTTATCGGCCAGCTAACAACATTGCCTTAATTCTCGATATATCTTTGTTTGTGACGGTCTCTCCAGTTTTTTCAAGTTTTTTATCTGCAACTTCACTTGCAACTTTTGCATTGCTAATATTTTGAAATTCGGAATTAATTTTTTCTTCATTTTGCTGTTGTTTACCCATACGCAAGTTCATTAGCTTTTTATAATCATTTATTTCTTTTTGACATTTTTTGATTTCGGGAGATCTTTCTTCTCGAGTGATAATCATCTTTACTTCAAATAAATCTTGCTTTTCTTCTAAACCCGATAATACAGGAATAGAAATATTTTCAGGCTCAAAATTGCCTAAACGATAGTTCGAAACTTCGTTTGTTAGATTTTTTGTTGGGGGATTGTCGTTAATCATATTTGTTAACTCAATGACTGTTGCTCGCCGTTCAGACAAAAAGGCAAAATCTTCCACATCATTATTAAAACCGATATAACGCGGCATTTTGTTTTGGATACCATCAAAAAACATAGCATGACGATCATCGACAATAACAATATCACCTTGTTTAAAATGTTTCATGTCTTCTTTGGACGACAAATCGACATTGTCTTTGATATATTTCTGATCAAAGCTTTCCTTCAAATTTTTAGGATGCACTGCTTTTTCAACATCTTTTTGTAAAAACTCCAGACCGCCATATTTAGCTTGAAGCTCATAAAGAGGCATCATAAGAACCTTTGTACAATAACCTAGATCTTTATTTTGATCTAATTTTGAAATGTCAGAAAGAGATTTAGCGTGAGCTGCAGATACACTGCGGTTCATAGCGCGATTAGCAATTGCAGGAGCCACGCATTTATCTATAAGCAAATCAATCTTTGCCTTTGTTTGATAAGAATTTATATCTCTGCCTGAAAGTTCAAGAATTCGTTTTGCAACACTCTTATTAACACTTTATACTCTCTCGTGCCAAATCTTTTTCTTTCAACATCTCTGAGATATTGTGATGAATTTTATCGATATATTCTGCAATAACAAGCGTTGAGGTAGGTAAATTGAGTTGTTCTGACATTTTATCATTTCCATTCAATCTAAATCTATGAGAACATAATAACATATTTGGATCTTTTTTCAACAAAAAACCCTCGCTGAAAAGCGAGGGTTTGAAACAAAATGCGACCTGACTATCTTGAGTAAAACTCGATGACAAGGTTTGGTTCCATTAAAGCAGCATAAGGAATGTCTGCAAACTTTGGAACATAATTGTATTTTGCTGTTAACTTTTTGGTATCAACCTCTATATAATCAGGTGTTTCTCTTGTTTGAGATTCAACTGATGCAATCACTATTGCCATTGATTTTGATTTTTCTCTAACCTCAACAACATCACCAACTTTTAGCATATAAGAAGGAATGTTGACTTTTTTGCCGTTAACTGTAACGTGTCCATGGTTAATAAATTGACGTGAAGCAAAAACCGTCGGGACAAACTTTGCTTTGTAAACAATGTTATCCAAACGAGATTCGAGTAAACCGACCAAGTTTTCAGCGGCGTCACCTGTGCGGCGAATAGCTTCTTCATAATATTTATGAAATTGCTTTTCAGAAATATTGCCGTAATACGTCTTTAATCTTTGTTTTGCAGATAATTGTGTGCCGTAGTCAGACATTTTCTTTCTTTTTTGACCATGTTGACCAGGAGCATAATTTCTTTTGTTAATTGGACTATTACCATCACCCCAAAGGTTAACACCATAACGGCGTGAAGGTTTTTTCTTTGCAGATACGATACTTTTCATAAAATTTTTTCCTTTATATTTATTAAATTGTTATTGTCCCGATAGTTGTAAACCTTAAATCTTTGCAACGGGATTTTTAAAATCCACATTCTCGGAAGTGAGCGCACTATAATACAAAAAAAATAAAAAGTAAAGTATTTTTTAAAGTTTTTAGTCTCTAATCCTACAAATGTAAATTGATATAACTTATGAAAGGAACTCAAATATGCAAATAAACGAACTTGCTTCTGAATATTTACAAAACATAGAAGAATTTATAAACTTATCTCAAGGAAAACTCTTAGCTTTTGACTTTGACGGCGTGATGACTCAATTTCAATACGCTGAAAACCGTATGTTACCTTGTCTCGATTCTGACATACAAGAATATACACTTCAGGGCGGTAATATTTATGAAAACATTCATTTAACAAAAACATTTCAATATATTTTTTCTCAATTAAACAAGGAAAACATATGGATTGTCACATCAACTGTTCCGGCTCTCAAGCCTATTAAATCTGCAATTATTAATAAAAATTTCGGTATTGATGAAGGCAGAATTATACACACACCTGGATCTGCTCCAAAAATTGGCGTTTTAAAAGAGCTTCATGAACAATTCAATAAGCCTATCATATTTATTGAAGACAATTTTAAAATTCTGCTTGATGCTGAAGAGGCTTTAAATTTTGTGCAAGGATATCATATCTCTCGTTTAATTCCATAAACGACAAAGCTCATTTAAAAAAATCTGTGAAATATCAATTTCAAAGCTTGAGATTGGTAAAGCTTTGTTGTATCGTCAGGATAATATTTTGCTTTTAATAGGAAACTGAAATGAAAACAATTACCCGTTCTGATGTCGCAGACAAAATTTATGAACAAATAGGATTGTCTCGTAAAAATTGCAATGATTTGCTTGATATGGTTGTTGATGAAATTAAAAATGAGCTCGTCAGTGGCAAAGATGTTAAACTTTCATCTTTTGGAACTTTTTCCCTAAGGCGCAAAAGTCCTCGAATCGGTCGCAATCCTAAAACGGGGGTTGAAGCTGAAATTTCAGCCAGAACCGTTATTTCATTTAAGCCATCACAAAATCTTCGTAAAGCTGTTAATCGTTGATTAAGGAAAGCAATATGAGCGTCAAATCAAAATCTGCTTTTAGAACAATTGCTGAAGTTGCTGAAGAAATTGGTGTCGCTCCTCATGTTTTGCGCTTTTGGGAAACAAAGTTTAAAGAACTGTCTCCGATGAAAGCCAGTGGCGGCAGGCGTTATTATCGTCCTGATGATGTTGCCCTGATTAAGTTGATTCGCAATTTTTTATATGAAAAACGCTATACCATTGAAGGTGTTCAAAAACTTTTCAAACAGCAGGGTATCAAAACTTTTTTAAATACTGAAATTCAAAAAGATTTTTTTGAAGACCAAACGAAGACTTCTGAAGTAAAAGAACAGGAACTGTCACCGCAGACCACACATTTTGATTCCTCACAACTTCAATTGCTTCAAAATATTCAGCAAGATTTGATCGCTCTTAAAACAGAGCTGCAATCTGCCCTTTCATAAGAGATGAACATGAAACCGGAACTTTTAGCCCCAGCCGGAGATATCGAAGCCGCTTATGCTGCTTTTTATTATGGCGCAGATGCTATTTATCTTGGCTTAAAAAAATTCTCAGCTCGATCAAGCGCGACAAATTTTGATGAAAATCAGCTTGATGAAATTACGGCATATGCTCATCATCTAAACAAAAAAGTGTATGTTACAATCAACACGATATTACAACAATCCGAACTTGATGATCTGCTTAAAACCCTTGATATTTGCTCAAAATATAAAGTTGATGCTGTTATCTTGCAGGATTTAGGCGTAGCGCACTTGATTAAGACACAATACAAAGAACTTGAAATGCATGCCAGCACACAAATGGCTGTTCATAATTATCAAGGAGCGTTATATCTCAAACAATTAGGTTTTACAAGAGTTGTCCTTGCGAGAGAACTTTCATTGGCTGAAATCAATCAAATTTCCAGTATCGATGGTTTAGAAACAGAAGTTTTTATTCATGGCGCATTGTGCTATTCGTATAGCGGCATTTGCCAATTTTCAGCCTTGGAATTTGGAAAAAGTGCCAATCGGGGAAAATGTCTTTATCCTTGTAGATCTGTTTTTGAAAATCATTCTCAGTCCGGACGATTTTTCTCAATGAAGGATTTAGCTTTAGAAAATGAAGTTTTAAATCTTAAAGCAACTTCTCTTAAAATCGAAGGTCGTAAAAAATCAGCTCTCTATGTTGCCTCTGTTACAAATTACTATCGACACATTTTAGATGGAAATAAACCAGACAAATCTCAAGCCGAGAATATCAAACAGATTTTTTCGAGACCATGGTGTCGCTTTCACCTAAATGGTAAAGATAAAACTATCATCGATCCACATTTTGCCTCTCACAGAGGATTGCCAATTGGCAAAATTGAAAACATAAAAAACGGCGCTTTTTTGATAACACCCTCCCATAATATTGCAAAATTCGATGGCTTACAAATTGAAGTCAAGGGTCTAGATAAGCCTTTCGGATTTTCAGTTCAGCAAATCAAATTGAACGGAAAAAATATTGTTGAAGGTCAAAAGGACAATCTTTTAGAAATTAAATTACCTGAAAAATATCCCTATCTGCAAAAAGGAATGGATGTTTTTCTTGCCTCTTCTTCCCAGGTAAAAGGAGCTTATCCTTACTCAAAACCAAAGCCTCATGCCTTTGGCAACAAATCACCTATTGATGTTTATGTAGAAATTAAGAAAAATGAGCTCATTGCGCACTTCCAAAATTTTTCTTTTCAAAAACAAGGTCTTTTTGAAGCTGCTCAAAATGTCTCAAAAGTTTATGATTCGTTTTTAACTGCTTTTCAAAAAACAGGAGAGACAGCATTTTATCTCAATTGCTTGACGCTTCATAATCCTGATAATCTTTTTGTTCCTTTGTCTGTAATTAATGAACTCAGGCGAGGTTTGTATAACCAGATAGAATTACCACAAAAACATGGACATATTTCTGAATTACCCGAACCACTCGTCAATACTTCTAAAAAATTTATCATTAAATCAGATGATTACAATCTCTTAAGAAAGATAGACTTAAAACCTTTTGCCGAAATGATTTATTTAATAGATGAAAACACAGAAATATCGAATCTTTTGAATTTTGAGCAAGATAAACTACGTCTAGCTTTACCAACCATTTGTCGAAAACCTGACAAACTATTACCAAAAATTAAAAACCTTCTTGAGAACGGCTTTTTAAAGTGGGAAGTTTCAAATTATTGGGCTTTGCAGATTCTAGATTCTAAAAAATGCGATATCGTTTTTGGTCCTTTTCTTTATATGCTCAATACAGAATCCATTTTAATGGCTATCGAGATGGGGGCTTCAAGAATAAACCTTTCAATTGAGGACACTTTTCAAAATCTTAAAGAACTGACTTCTCTTTCTCCAATACAAACAAGTCTTATTGTTTATCAAGATACACCTTTGTTTACAAGTGCTGTTTGTCTTCGCTCAAATGATTGCGCACATTGCAACCATCTACCACAATGGATGACTTTTACAAAGTGCAAAGAGCAATATCAAGCTTTATCTAAAAACTGTCAGACTATGCTTTTCAAAAATAAACCCTTATACCTTTCTCATGAGGCTCAAGCAATCAACCCCTCTTTTTATCAAATAGATTTTTGTTACAAATCATACACTCCTGAACAAGCACAAAATATCATTTCAAAAGTGATGTCTTTTGAAGATATTCCATTTTCATATAGTGCTAATATATCAAATAGTGCCATATAATTTATTTAAAAGGATATGCAGGAATAAATTTGAAAAAGAATTTATCGCACATTTGAATGTCACAGGGTTCACAAATTTTGATCAATCGGGACTGAGACATTTTTTGAGCTTTAAAATCATGAATAAAACTTAGTTTTTGATCTTTTTGATGAACACCAATACCTGCCAGTTGATCACTATAATTTTGAGCGATATTTGCTAAATTTAAACATATTGGCTTGCTAATCGGTCCTTTTAATCCGAGTGTATAACCTTGATGTGTTTGGATATGTTCTCCATCAGGACCAACAATAGGATTTCCAGCCGAATCTTTCTCAGGTATAAACATTGTTGTTGTAAAATACCGTAAACCAAAAATGTCCGAGCTTCCTTCTTGATTGTTTTGCGTCAGAACGCCTAAAGATCTTAAAATGGTCGGGGTTATTTTAGCATTATATTCTTGACTTGTTCTGATAATAGCCTCTATTACATATCCAACCTGATCTGACTGTTTATTTAATTTGTTTTTCAGTATTGCACGACTAATACCTGAAAAAGCACCGACAGAGAGCAATGCGATAATAGCTAAAACGCCCAAAATTTCAATCATGCCTCTTCCTGTCTGTTGAACTTTAATCATATCAAAACTCTCCTTTTTCTTCTAATTCATCTAAATAAAAGAAATCGTATAAACGAATATAAAAAACAGATTGTACAATCGTCATAAAAGCGTGTGCCAAACTCAGATACAAAGGCTTAGGACAAACCAACATACTTGTTATCCATGGCAAAAGAGCAAATAAGCCTGTCAAAATCAGAAATATTTTAAATACATATCCATGCGTCAAAGCATAAGCCGTCATAATCGAACTATCTTTTTGATTAAGTGTTGAAACAAAGGCAAAACCAGGAATAAAAAGCGTATATGTCAACAAAAAAACAGCTGGGATGTATGAAATAAGCAGCCCTACCCTTGTAGAAGTTAAATAAAGATAAGCGTTTTTGGATACAGTATATACATCAGGAAAACCTATTAAATTGTCAGACAAGTAACGCAAAAATTTGATGCTCAGATTTAAGAAAACAACAGAGGACAAAGAAAAAGCAAAAACAATACAGAGCTTGAGTAAAGAATTAACCACTTTTTGAGTTGTGAATAAAGGCTTTTGCATATAATACACAGAAATAAATACGTAATAGAATAAATAAGCAAATATTCCATATAAAAAAAGCATTAAGAGATGGTGGCCAAAAACAAATTTCAAACTCAAAAATGAAGCTAAAAATGAGCAAAAAGCAAAAACTATCAAAAGCACAAAATTTTTTACCATAAATGATATGTTTTTAATCAAAAATTCCTTAATTGATAGATGCTTGATTTTCATTTTTTTTAAAAGTCCTTAAGAGCAACGTTTTGCCAACATATCTTCGAGCCAATGTATATCATATGTTCCATCAATAAAATCGGGTTCGGCGATGATGTCTTGCAATAATGGTATTGTCGTGTCAACACCCATAATCACAAATTCATCTAACGCGCGACGCAAACGCATTAAAGCCCCTGAACGATTTTTAGAATGAATAATAAGTTTTGCAATCATGCTATCATAACAAGATGGTATTTTGTAGCCAGAATAAATTTCCGAATCGACACGGACACCAAGACCACCCGGAGCGTGCCATTCTTCAATTTTTCCTGGCGAAGGAACAAAAGTAAACGGGTTTTCAGCATTCACTCGACACTCAATAGCATGACCATAAAATTTAATATCTTCTTGTTTATAGCTAAGCTTAGCACCGCTTGCTATTCGAATTTGTTCTCGAACAAGATCAATACCAGTCACTGCCTCTGTTATGGGGTGTTCAACTTGAAGACGCGTATTCATTTCCATAAAATAGAATTTCCCATCTTCATACAAAAACTCTATTGTACCTGCATTGGTATAGCCAATTTTTTGAATAGCTTTACGCACAATCTTACAAATATTTTGACGAGCACTTTCATTTAATGCTGGCGAAGGTGTTTCCTCAATCACCTTTTGATTACCTCGTTGAATAGAGCAATCTCGTTCGCCAAGATGAATAACATTGCCGTAATGATCTGCCAAGATTTGAATTTCGATATGACGAGGATGAGCTAAAAATTTTTCCAAATACACAGCATCGCTGGTAAAGGCGGCTTTAGCTTCGGCTTTAGCAAGAGAATATGCTTCCGGCAAATCCTCTTGTTTATAGGCTATTTTCATACCTTTACCACCACCACCATTTTTGGCTTTAACAATTACAGGAAATCCTATTCTTTTAGCCCAGACATAAGCATCGTCTAAAGAATTTAGTTCTGGAGACCCAGGAGCCACTGGAAGACCTGCTTTTTGCGCTGCTTTTCGCGCGGCCACTTTGTCGCCCATTAAACGCATTTGAGCCGAGCTTGGACCAATAAAAGCTATGCCATGACGTTCAACCATTTCGGCGAAATCAGCATTTTCAGACAAAAAGCCATATCCTGGATGAATGGCATCAGCACCGGTGATCACAGCTGCAGAAATAATAGCAGGTTTGTTTAAATACGAATCAGATGCTTTAGCTGGTCCAATACAAACAGCTTCATCAGCCAATCTGACATGCATTGCGTTAGCATCTTCTTCAGAATGTACTGCAACAGTTTTGATTCCCATTTCACGGCAAGCGCGATGTATTCTTAAGGCTATTTCACCTCTGTTCGCAATCAAAATTTTCTCAAACATTGAGTCTACCTTTATTCTATGACAAATAGAGGTGCGCCATATTCCACAGGGTCACCTGCTTCTACCAATATTTTTGTAACTCTTCCGCTCTTATGAGCTTTAACAGGATTGAACGTTTTCATCGCCTCAATTAAGCATAGTGTATCTCCTGCAACAACATTGTCGCCAACATTAACAAAAGCTGGACTGTTAGGATCTTTTGAAAGATAGACAACACCAACCATTGGAGATTTCACCGCATTGGGATCATCATGATGATTTTGCAACAAATCATCAACCTCTTGCGGAAGCTCTTTTTCTTCTGCTTCTTTAACCACAATCGTTTCCTGAGGATTTACAGCGACACTTGGCATTGGGCTATATTGACGTGCCATTGAAATACGCACACTTTCATCTTCATATTCAAGTTCTGTTAAATTCGATTTATTCAGAATATCAGCTAATTTACTGATAACTTTTGTATCAATCGGGTTTGTCATATTTATCTCTTTAGTTGTTACACTCAATTTTATTCTTTATAAGGCAATTTTATTAAAAACACAACAAGAATTTAAGATAATCACCAAGGGCGGGAAGATGATATCTCCCCGCCCCTTTTTTGTATTAAAAAATTAAACAATATCGTTGGTAGCGGGAGGGGGACTCGAACCCTCGACACGCGGATTATGATTCCGCTGCTCTAACCAACTGAGCTATCCCGCCATAAACTGAAGTGATTAATAACGAACTTATATGACGATGTCAAGCAAAAAAATAACTTTTATAAAAAAAAACCGTCAAAATATAAATGACGGTTTAAGGTGCAAAATCGAAAGAAAGAAAATACTAATTTTCTAAAGCACGGCGAAGAGTATTCACACTTTCTGCTAAAGAAGAATCCTCACCGATCAACCCCTCCACTTTGCGAACAGCGTGCATAACTGTTGTGTGATCTCGATCAAATTTGCGTCCAATTTCAGGGAGAGAACGAGAAGTCAGTTGCTTTGCTAAATACATTGCAATTTGACGCGGTCTGGCTACTGTTCGAGCACGTCTCGATGATTGAAGCTCTTTAACAGAAATATTGAAATATTCCGCAACTTTCTTTTGAATTTCATCAATAGTTGTCTTGCGATCAATAGATCTGAG